>JAZOPT010000020.1:0-28959 GCA_045655725.1 Candidatus Scatosoma sp. | reverse complement strand
ATTTCACTCCCCTCCCGGGGTTCTTTTCACCTTTCCCTCACGGTACTATTCGCTATCGGTCACATGGTCGTATTTAGCCTTTGGGGATGGTCCCCCTTTCTTCCGTCAGGATTTCTCGTGTCCCGACGTACTCCGGATTCCACTTCGCTTATTCAGCGTTTCGCCTACGGGATTTTCACCCTCTTTGATTAACCTTTCCAGGTTATTCGGCTACGCATCATAATACTACTTCTGTGGTCCTTACCCCATGAGAATTATTCCCATGGTTTGGGCTCCTCCGATTTCGCTCGCCACTACTCTCGGAATCACTGTTGTTTTCTTTTCCTCCGGGTACTTAGATGTTTCAGTTCCCCGGGTTCCCCTTGCATAACTATCTATTCATTATGCAATAACACAATGTTACTTGTGCTGAGTTCCCTCATTCGGATATCTACGGGTCACAGGATATTTGCTCCTCTCCGTAGCTTTTCGCAGCTTGTCACGTCCTTCTTCGGCGCCATGTACCAAGGCATCCTCCGTAAGCCCTTTGTAGCTTGATCTTCTCTCTTTCTACTCGTCTTTTCGATTTCAAAAAATTCTATATTCTTTACTCGGCTAATTCTTTAATGCAGCCAGAGCCTTAAAATTGCTTTTAACGTCTTTTGCTTTATTAACCAAATTAGCTTTTTTTCACTAATATGAATATCTTTGCCTTTTCGTACTCGTCTTTTATTTTCATAAAAAACATACTTTTGCTATGCAGTTGTTAATCTTCTTTTCTTCTTCTCAACAGAGAAGAGCTATCAAAATAACGCTCCCGTCAATCGACAGCTTTAACATAATACCATTTACAAAACATAAAGTCAAGCATTTTTGAAAAAATTTTGAAATTTTTTTTAACTTTTTTTATTTTTTTCTAAAATAGAGCCTGACGACAGGAAAACGAGCCGCTTTATATACCCCGCATAATATATAATATGTCGCGTGCGCGCAAGGAGTGCAAAAAATCCGCTTTTCCGCTTTTAATAAAAAACGCAATGAATATTTCAAAAAAAATTACCGACGGCTTTTTTCCGTCGGTTTTTCTATATTCTTTATCTACACCCGCTGCACGTTTTACAGTTGCCCGAGCATTTTTTGCTTTGCTTGCCCGTTGCCGAAAACATATCCCCCGAATAGTCCCGCACGGTGTTTCCGCCGCAGTCGGGGCATTTTACTTCGTCTAAATAGCTTTTTACCAGCTCGTCAAACCGCTTTCCGCACTTTTCGCATTTGTATTGAAGTAAGGGCATTTTCGTTACCGTCCGTCCGTTTCTTATCCCCTATTATACTCTCTTTCTATCCGTTTGACAAGCGTTTTGCCACCTATAAAATCGCCTTACCGCTTAAAAATCCGTCGAAAAAGCCCTGCACATCCAAGCCCGACCTTTCAAACGCGGCAATCAAATCCTGCGGCTTTGCCACGGAGTACAAATTATCCGCATAATACCGTTTGAGCGAAGCGAAAAACTTCTTATCCCCCACGCTTTTTCGCAGCGTATCCAGCATCACCACCGACTTATCGTACGCAAGGCATTTATATTCGTACTCGCTTAAATATTCTTTCAAATGCCTCGTCATGCGAGTATCCGTTCTGCCCAACACGCTCCCGTACACGTCGTAATAGGAACGGTATTCCTTTAACGCCTTCGTTACGGCATTCTCCCGCGAAACGCCGTATTTTTCATACTCCTCAAAAAAGGTAATTGCCGAATACTCCGCCAGACCCTCGTCCTGCCACGCGTTTTCTATTTGGTCGCTCCCCACGCCGCCGTACCACCACTGGTGCGCCGTTTCGTGCACCAACGATTTTGCCTTATCCGCCTCGGCTACGTCGGCTGAAAGCATGGTAAGGCAGGGATATTCCGCTCCCGATACGCAAAGTCCCGTCTGTGCAACGGCATAGCTTGGATAAGGATATTCTCCAAACGTTTCCTCAAAGTACGCAAACGCCTCCGCCGCCGCGTCCAACGTTTCCTCCGCCTTTTCGTCTGCGTAATAATAGTAGGATATTTGCGTATCCCCCACCGCCGTTTCCTTTATTTTATATTCCTCCGACAAGACCATGGCAAAATCCCGCACGTTGTCCGCCCCGAACACGTATTCGTTTTTACTTTCCAAGCTGCGGCGGAAAAGCTCTGTACCCGTTGCCGCCACCACGTATTCCTTGGGGGCTTTCAGCGTTACCTTGTATTCGGCGCAATCGGACAAAAAGGGGTCGCCGTCGCAATAGTACGCCGTTTCGGCAAACCCGCCGTCCTTTTCCCCGCAAAGAATAGGAAAAAAGTTACCCAGGTTGACGGTGTGCGGCGTAATGCCCGTACGGTGGGATACGTTTGCCAATTTTAATAAGAATCCGATATCCAACACCACTTTATCCCCGGGATATAAAGAACGTTCTAAATAGGCGTACAAAATATTTTCGTCCTCGCCCATGACCTCCCAATTTTTCGCGCCGTTGACAGAGGAAATTACCATTTCCCCATAGCTTTCTCCTTGGTAATACGCCGCCGTTTCCATGCTTTTTGGCACGGGCTGAAACAGAGCGTTTTTACGATAGGCATTAGGGTACAGCTGAAATTTCAAAAGGGATATTTCGTTATCCCCCTCGTTTTCAAACGTGATTTTCGTCGTTCCCGCAAGCGTTGCCGTTTCGGGCACGTATTCGGCGGTGATCTCGTACCTGCTCCCGTTTTTTTGCGTTTTTTTGCAAGCGGATACCGTTCCTGCTCCGCAAAACGCCGTCGCTACGCCCAACGCCGCCAATACCCGTGAAACCGCCCTTTTCATATCCCTATCCTCCCTTTCGCCGTGTGCTGATACACCTCACTGATACACCTCGGCAAAATATTGTATGCGGACAGGCAGATAAATATGCCCGCCCCGCTTGCCTTGTGCAAGCGGGGCGGGATAAAAATATTATACTTTCTTAAACTTCGTGTATTTCTTTATATATTGTTTTTGATAAAATTGTCCATTCTTTCAAACAACCGCTGATAACCGCAATCGTTGGGGTGTAAGCCGTCGGGCATCATGCGCGCTCTTATCACTTCAAAACGGGGATTGATTCCCGACGTGGCGTACAAATCCAACACGGGGAAAGAAAACAGCTCTGCCGTTTCCCGTATCGCCTGCACGTACTGTTCCAGCGTTGCGCCCTGTATCGACACCGTATGATCCGCAGCACGGTATCTATGCAACGGCGTAATCACCAAAAATTGCGCCTGCGGATATTTATTGAGCAAGCTTTCATACAACGAATATACCGCTCCGTAAAAGGTATATAAGCCCTTGTCGCCAAACTGACCGAACGGAGCGTCGCCATGCCCGAAATCGTTCGTACCGCCGAAGATGACCACCAAATCCGCGCCCTCTTCCATTTCCGCTACGCGCATATTGAAATCTCTGTCGTGTTCGTTGTTGGGGTCTATCACGCTTTGGCGAGCAATACGCGACCCGCTCACGCCGTAGTTGCGTATTTCCGTCTGCGGATACGCCTTTTCAAATCTGCCCACGTAGCAATGCTCGTACGCCGAAGCTCCCACGCCCGCCGTGATACTATCTCCTAAAAACGCCACCTTTTTTCCTGTAATATCCATACTTTCGCACTCCTTTTTTCCATCGTTTTTATTATATCCTCTTGCAAAAGAAAAGTCAAATCTTTCACCAAAAAAATATGCAAGCAAAGTTAAATATCGCTAGGGCTAACAAGACCTTTATACGAATTAAAGTTTAAGCCCCATTCGGGTACGTACGGTAAAATTTGCACATCCAGCTCGGGAATGCTATCCGTTTCGCCGTTTACGTACGCCGCCAAGCGTTCGCCGCAATCGCGCACACGGGAAATCAAACCGCCTAATCGAGCTTGCTGTATCTCCCAACCGAACGGCTTGTTATCTCCAAGCCACCGCTTTTTATACGCCTTCAAAAACGCCTCTATTCTATCTGCCGTTTCCGCATATACGCCCACCAAACGGATAAGCTCTGCTCTGTTTTTCGTTTGGTATGCCGCACGCGTTTTTATGCCCAGCTCCGCTTTCAAATCCAACGCCGAACACAGCAACGCCAATACCTCTGCCATATATCCGTACTTGCCCAATCGCTCTGCCGCCGATTGCAGCTGCTTGGCGTATTCCCCAAACAAAATACTGCCGTTTAGTTGCAACGAATGGTCTAAAAGACCCAAAAAACAATCGTTATACAGCAGGGATTTACAGGGATTTTCGCGGATAAACGGCTGTTTAGGTCTGCCCGTTTGGTTGGGGATATCCAACAGCATAAAATCGTCAAAACTTACCTTGAAAGTATCGTAAAATCCGCGCTTGATACTCTCTTCGTCAAAGTTCCCCTCGTAATACTGCTTGATAGCGTAAAGGGAGGGCAGAACGGCGAAAAACGGGCACTCGTTTCCCTCGTCCGTCCAAAGAGTGATGAGGATATTGTTTACGTTATGCGCCTTGGCAAGCCGCATTGCAGGCTTCATTGTATATAAAGAAAAATCGTTGAGCGGTGCAAAGCCGTTCCAACACCACGCTCCGCCCGCAAACCAAATTTCCCTATCAAACTTTTCGTGTGCGGCAAACATGGCTTCGTAAATTTCGTCCTTTACTTCGTGCTCGCCGTAGTCCCAATAGCAAAGGGAGACGTTTTGCGGAACTTTATCTATCGCTTCTTGGTTCAGTTTTACGTCCTCGCCATAATACCCCCCGTCGTTGCACAAACGGAAAAACATATCACTCCACATGTGCGGCTTGAAACGGTATTTCGCCGCAATATCCACCACCTTATTGAGGTGCTTTACAAGTAGCTCGTGGCGGTTGCAATACCCGTGCTTGTTCAAATATCTGCCAAGCCCCACGCGGTGCGCTTCGTCCATGCCGATATTGATAAGCTCGCTGCGGAAGCATTCGCGTATGGATGCAAACATTTTCTCGATAAGCGCGTACGTTTTCGGCTCGTCTATCAAGAGAATATCCCCTATATCCACTATCTCCCAATAGGTGGGATTTTTCACTAAATTATTCAGGTGCGCTAACGTTTGTATACAGGGAACAAGCTCTATCCCGTGCGCAAAGGCGTAATCGTCCAAATCTTTGAGTTCCGCTTTCGTATAGCCGCCGCGGCGGTAACCGAAATACGGCTCGCTTTGTATCTCATATACGTCGTCAATGCACATTTCCAACAGGTTGTAACCCATTTTTTGCATTTCGTCCATCAGAGCTTTCACTCTTTCCACTTTCATTACCGCGCTGGTAGAACAGCAAATCATGACGCCAAATCGTTGTTTTTGTTCAGACATATTCCCGCCCGCCTTTTGTAATAATTTGTTATACTACTATTATAACGCTTCCCGCGCAAAAAGCAATAGCTTAAAAGCACAAAAAACAGGATTATTTTGACTTTTTTCTTGGTTTTCTTCCCCCCTACTTTTTTTCGGTGGCTCGCGCGAACTCCTAATAACGTAGTACTTCTACTTACTTTCACAGTGCACCAGGAAAACAGCCCCGCGACTTTTGTCGCAGGGCTTTCACTTATCGATACAGCACCGTAAGAGCTTCTGCCCATACGGGCAGAGCTTCGCCACCGACAATCTTTCGTGGTTTTTTTCCCCCTACTTTTTTCGGTGGCTCGCGCGAACTCCTAATAACGTAGTACTTCTACTTACTTTCACAGTGCACCAGGAAAACAGCCCCGCGACTTTTGTCGCAGGGCTGTTTCCTGGTGCACCGTAAGAGGTTCGAACTCCTAGCCTTTGGTTCCGTAGACCAACGCTCTATCCAGTTGAGCTAACAGTGCAAATATGAAATTGTTTTAGATAGCCTTTGGTTCCGTAGCCCTTCTCACGCAAAGCTGTTCTTTGCGTTCGGGCACGCTCATGCCTACCTATCGGCATTCGCTTATCTCGCCCCTAAAAAGCGTTATCAACGCTTTTCTTTACGGGCAGCTCGTCGCTCTATCCAGTTGAGCTAACAGTGCCTCTATTTCATCGCCGCATTCTAAACCAACGCTATCCGTACCAAAATGCTTATATAGTATAGAATTTTTTTTCGCTTTTGTCAACCGTTTTTGCGCGTTTTTTTATTCTTTTCCAAAAAATCTTTTTTTAGCCAATGCAATATAATCCGAACTCGATTTTGAGTGGCGGATTTTAAGATGGATTTTGTCAAAGGCGACCGCAATCGTACGTCCGTACTATAAGGGCACATTTAGCATAAGACGCTTAAAAGACGCCTTTTGCGCGGGTTCGGATTATATTGCGTTGGCTAAGCAAAGCGGTTATTTATTTCCGTCGCGGTATTCTAACGTATAATCCTCTCTATTATACCCGTCAAACGAACTTCTCTCCCGATAAATTTCCGCTTCTTTCCGTTCAATTCTCTTTCTAACTCGCTCGCCCACGACAATCATATACACCCCGAACGCCACCACCGTAGCGCACACCGCGCCGCCCGTCAAGCCGTTCAGTAAATCGGTGTTTAACGAATGCGCCACCGTATCCAACAACACCGTTTGCAAGGTAAGCGTTGCCACCAACGCCGTCGAAAAATTGATATTTCTTACCGACCGAATTACCAAATCATCGCACTTTTTGGCTCGGAGCAAGTTATACACGGCAAACGCCACGCGCACCGCGTCCCATGCCGCCAATGCCAACACGACCACGTTCGGCGTAGGAAAGCGTTTGTCCTCCAACACCATGAGCGTTACCGCTCCGCTAAGTACCAAGGACAGCGCGAGCAGCATAAACCCGCAATTTTTATACGATACCGACTTTGCCTTGGCAAGCGCAAGCGGATTATCCACAAACCGCTTTTCCACCTTTTGGTTTTCATAAAGCAACCCGCCGCGCATGGACGCTAAAATGACGTAAAAGCCCGCCAACACCCAATACCAAAAGGTGCGCGAATACAACGCCGCCACGCACAAAAACACCGTATATGCCACGTTGCCCGCAAACGAACACAGCGCAAAAAACAACGTTCGGAACTCAAATTTCTTAAAATTGCGGGTAAAGGTATATCTATCCGCAACCAGCAGCACCTTATCCTTTACCTTCAAGCCGATACGAACGCTTAAAAACACCGCGTACGTCAACGCCGCTCCGCAAACGCCGTATAAAGCGAAAGCAAAAAGCGTTAAACCGTACCCCGCCGCGGCGATAAATACGCTTAAAGCACCCGCCGTAAACGTAATCATATAGGCAAGCAGCGTTACCCAGCTTGGCGGATTGACGATATACGTTACCGTTTTTTTCCAATCAATCTTTTTACGCATCGTAAACTCTCCACCAAACCCGCCGTAGCAGCTTCTCCGTCAATACTTTTTACAAATCGAACGCAATCGCCGTAATATCGTCGGAAAATTTTCCGCCGCAGAACACGTTAAGCGCATTTTTCAGCTTGCCGATAAAGTCCTCCGCCCCGTGCGACTGCATCAACACGTTTTCCGCGCGCTCTATCCCGAACAGTTCGCCCTTGGCGTTCATACATTCGGTAACGCCGTCCGTTACCAACGCCAAAATATCCCCGTTTTCAAACGGCAAGGCATTTTCCCGATACGCAAAATCGGGCATCCAATTAGACACGGGCGGAGCGGGCGATTCTATCTCGTTTATCCCGTCCGCATTTTTCAGTAAAATGGGCGCGTTATGCCCCGCAGATACGTAGCGGAGCGTCTTTTCCGCTCGGTCGATACGCACCGCCGCCACCGTGATATACGACCTCTCGTCCTGCCCCAGCTCGTTAAATTTTGCGTTAAGAGTGGAAATCGCCTTGGCGAGGTCGGGCTGTTTTCTGTCAAAGCCTGCCTTGACAAACGCCGAAAGCATACCCGCGGAAATGCCCTTGCCCGACACGTCGGCAAGCACGCCGTACGTTTGAGAGTCTAATTCGTAAACGTCAGGCAAATCGCCGCCCACGCCCAAGCAGGGAATATACATATAAGAGTACGGTACGCCGCCCATACTCTTGCCTGCGGGAAGCAAACGCTGTTGCATTCGCTGTGCCGTCAGCATTTCTCTTTCTATCTCCGTTTGGTACGTTCCGTCGGTAAGACCTAAAAACAGCTTGCCCTTTCCGTCGGCAGGCAGAATCCGAATCCGCACGGAAATTTTGTCCGTATGACCTGCATGACGAACGGTGGTATGCACCGTTTCCGTCTGTTCGTTGCGGGAGCGCACCGCCGCCTGTGCCACACGTAAAAACGCACAATAGCCGCACTTTTCGCCTGTTCCGCACTTACCCGTTTCCGTGCAACCGAGCACGCTTGCAAGCGTTCCCTTTTTGCTTGCGGTATCGGAAAAAGCACGCCGAAACGCCGCGTTGGTAAACTTCACACGCAGCTTATCGTCAAACACAAACACCCCCTGCGGCATTGCGTCGAATATTTTTTCGTACGTTCTATACGTCATGCTCTCTCCGTTATTTTCTTTTATCGGTATATACTTATCTGTAAATTATCTGTAAAATTGCAAGCCCTGTTTCAGCTTCACGATAAAGGGAAGGTCTTTGTAAATCTCCCCGTCCAACTGAACGGGACAAGGCGTTTTGGGCGTAAATTTCAAGGTATCGCAAAGGAAATGCTTTGCGGCGGGGTATTCTAATATTTTCCCTTTCATCAGCTTCAAAAACGCTTTGACAATTTTTATTTTTCCGTCGATGAAATCCACCAAAACGATGTTCAGCTTTCCGTCCGAAACGTCCGCCGGGGGGCAAATTTGAATTCCGCCTCCAAACTGCGCGCCGTTACACGCCGCGGCAATAAGCACGTTACGTTCCTCTTTTATACCCTCGCTTTCTATCTCCACTTTCACGCCCTTAAAGGTAAACAGACTTTGCAAAAGACTAACAAAATACTTGATTTTTCCGCGCAGCTTGCCCCGTTGGCAACGCTCTAACACGTCCACGTCCATTCCAAGACCGCAAACGTTCATACAGCGCACGCCGCCCACCTCCAAATAATCGGTAGACTTGGTTTCCCCTTTGAGAATGACGTTTGCCGCCGCCTCCGCATTTAACGGCAAGCCTATCTTTTCCGCAAAATCATTGCCCGTTCCCGACGGAATCAACCCCAAATTGCACTGCGTAGGGTCGGCAATGCCGTTTAATACCTCGTGCAGCGTTCCGTCGCCGCCCAAGGCGATAATCTCCCTTTCGCCCTTTTCGGTGAGCCTCTGAACGATATTTTTGGCGTCGCCTACGCAAGTAGTAAAATGCGTTTCAAACTGCGCGCCGTTTTTTTCAAACGTGCGTTGAACGGTTTCCAAGTTTTTCACCGATTTCTTTTTACCTGCGGTGGGATTGGATATAATATGATAGAGTTTTTTCATTGGTATTTTTGTCTTTTTCCCCTGCGTTTTTGCAAAATTGAAAAAATTCCGCTAAATATATTATATAACACTTTTCGAAGAATTGCAATTTATTTTTCAATTTGATATACTTTAATTGTGAAAGAAATTAAAAATTTTCATGAAAGGAGGGTGTATATGCAGAAAATTTTGCCGAAAAGCCTTTTTCCGCTTGCCCAAGCCTGTCCCGTACCTTTGTATGCGGTGGGCGGCAGCGTACGCGATTTTTTGGCAGGACTTACGCCTGCAAATAAAAAGTTCGATTGGGATATTTGCGCTCCCCTTTCCGCGGAAGCGTTTACGGCAATCGCCCAAAAAAACGGTTTTACCGTTCACGCCGTTTACGCCGCGACAGGCACTGTCAAATTAAAGGATACGGAGGGTAACGAATACGAATACGCTTGCTTCCGTTCGGATAAATACGTTCGCGGAACGCACGCGCCTGTGTCCGTTACGTTCACAGACGATATTGTCTTGGACGCGCTCCGCCGTGATTTTACCGCCAACGCCGTCTATTACGATATCAAAGCGCAAACGTACGCCGACCCCTTAAACGGTATCAAAGCCATAGCCGAAAAGCGGTTATCCGCCGTTGCACCTGCAAAAAAGGTGTTCGGAGAGGACGGATTACGCCTTATGCGCCTTGCGCGACAAGCGGCGCAGCTGGGCTTTTCTCCCGACGAGGATTGCTTGCACGGCGCAACCCAAAACGCACCGCTCATTGCCGATATCACCCCCGAACGGGTGTTTACCGAATTGCAAGCTCTGTTATCGGCAGACGGCAAATACGGCATACAAGACGGGCATTATCGGGGCTTGAAGCTGCTGGACGATACGCGCGTGCTTGATTATATCATGCCCGAATTAACGCTTGGGCGGGGCATGACCCAGCGCGCCGATTTCCACGACCACGACGTATTAGAGCACTCCCTTCGAGCGGCTCGCTATGCGCCTACTTCCCTGCGCCTTTGCGCTCTTTTGCACGACGTAGGCAAGCCCTTTTGCGAGCTTCGGGACGGAACGTCTTACGCGCATCCCGAGGAGGGTGCGCGCCTTGCGGGGGAAATTCTTACCCGCTTAAAAGCCCCCAAGCGGTGTATCGCGCAAACGCAAACGCTGATTTCGTTGCACATGTACGATTTGGACGGTAAGGTAGGCGAAAACAAGCTGCGGCGTTTTTTTGCCGCGCACTACCCCTATTTAACCCCTTTAATGGAGATAAAACAGGCGGATTTCTCCGCCTGCAAGGATAATCTTTCCGTTGCGCCCACCGTGCAAAAATGGCAAACTCTGCTTGCCAAGCTGCAAGCGGAAAACGCACCTCTTACCGTAAAACAGCTTGCACTTTCGGGCAAAGACCTCGCTGACGCGGACTTTCCCGCTCCCTTGCTGTCCGATATTTTACAAGGTCTGCTTGCTCATGCGGTGTGCAACCCACAGGACAACGAAAAAGCCCGTCTGTTAAAGCTTGCCAAATCACTGTATTTGAAATGACAAACAAAGCTTCAACGCATACCTGCTCCGTTATTTTAATAAAAATTTCCTTAAAAATCCCCTTGGAAGCTTGCTCCCAAGGGGTGTTTGTGTTTATATTCGTCTTACAGCTTGCTTACCGTGATACCGTCCTCGATAGACGTTTCGTAGAAGCTTGCTTTATACCCTATCGCTTCGGCATACGCCGCGCTTACGCGACGGATAAAGCCCTCCACCGCCGACTTTCTCACAATGGAAATGGTGCAACCGCCAAAACCCGCGCCGATCATACGCGAGCCAAGACAGTCCGCTTCCTTTCTAGCGAGCGCAGACAGCGTATCCAGCTCCTTGCCCGTTACTTCGTACAAATCACGCAAGCTGTAATGGCTTTCGTTGAGCAATCTGCCAAGCTCGACAAGATCTCCCGCCTTTAACGCCGCTACGGCTTCGTGTACTCTGGCGCATTCCATTACTACGTGCTCCGCTCGCTTTGCTACCACGCCTGAAAGCAAATATTTCACTTCGTTAAACTGTTTGGGCGTTACCTCCGCAAGACATTTTACGTCCAGCACCTTTTGAATGGTCTTTAACGCCGTTTCTACCTCTTGGCGGCGTACGTTGTACTTGCTCTCCACCAAATTGTGCGGCTTGTTGCAGTTTGCCACCACCAAGCAGTAATCCCCAAGCTTTAAGGGAACGTATTCGTATTCTAACGTAGAGCAATCCAGCAAAACCGCGTGGTCCTTTTTGCCCATCGCCGAAGCAAATTGGTCCATGATACCGCAATTTACGCCCGCGTATTGGTTTTCCGCCTTTTGCGAAAGCAGAGCCAGCTCTACTTTATCGTAAGGAACGCCCGCGTATTCGCAAAGGGTTACCGCCGTTGCCACCTCTATCGCCGCAGAGGAGGAAAGTCCGCTGCCAAAGGGAACGGTACAATCGTAATACAAATCGCACCCGACGATTTGCACTCCCTTTTCCTGCAAGAAATACGCCACGCCCGCCTGATAGTTGCCTATTTTCAGATGACGGTAGCTATCCAGCTTGTCCGTTTCCACTTCTACGATTCCGTCTATCCCGCGGAACGCCATACGGATCACGCCCGTGCCCGTCTTTCTGCCATACACGTTACAACGCAAATTGAGCGCGGCAGGAAACACCTTACCGCCGCAATAATCGACGTGCTCGCCGATTACGTTGATTCTGCCCGCTGCGGTAAACAAGTCTTCCGCTTTTGCACCGAATACGCTTTCAAATGCCTGCATTGCCTGTTCTTTTTCCATGATTACTACCTCTCTTGTTATTTCCTCTTATTTTGTCGTGTCCTTTTTACACGCTCGCCTATTTTGCAGCCTGCTTTATGATTATACAATAAACCGCGCCGTTTGTCAAGAGCGCGCGCTATATTTCGCTCCATAATTTTCCGCTTTCTTGCCGAGCGGTATTTAAGAAAAGAAAAACCGTGCCTGCTATCGGCACGGTTTCGCTCGTCTTTTCGTTTACAATGCGCAAACGTTGGTCGCGCGGAGCTTTTCGGGATTTTTAGGATCGGGTTCGATTTCAAAAGACACTTTCTGTCCTTCTTTCAATCTACGATACCCCTCCATTACAATCGCCGAGAAATGTACGAATACGTCGTCGCCACCTTCGTCGTTGGCGATGAACCCGTATCCCTTTTCCGCGTTGAACCACTTAACAGTTCCTTGGCTCATCTCGTTTCCCTCCGATAAAATGTTATCGGCAAAAACGTTCAACGTTCCCCCCATTTCTATCCGATACAAACTTATTATAACATATTTTTTCGGCAAATGCAATACTTATTTCAACTTTTTTGGCGTATTTTTGCCCTTTTTTCGCTTTTTTCCGTAAAATAATAGACTTTTTCTCCGTTTTTATGGTATAATCAAACCACCTACAAAATAAGATAGTTCGGGCGGTTTCGCCCTTGGGAGTGTATATGGAATTTATCGAGGTTTTGAAAGTCATTTTGTTGGGTATCGTGGAGGGCATTACCGAATGGCTTCCCGTTTCCAGTACAGGTCATATGATTTTGGTGGATAAGCTGTTTCCGCTCAACGTCGGGGAGGCGTTCAAAGAGGTATTTTTATACTTTATTCAGCTTGGTGCAATTTTGGCGGTGGTTGTACTGTTTTTCAAAAAGCTGTTCCCTTTTAAGCGGGAAGAACGCTCGATAGACGGCAAGCTTATCAACAAAACAGTGGCAGATAAAGGCATTTTGACCCTTTGGGGCAAGGTACTTGTCGCCTGTGCGCCCGCCGTAGTGGGCATTTTCATCGGCTTACCCGACCACCCTTTGGTTATCGCCATTGCGCTTATCTTTTACGGCGTGGCGTTTATCGTTGTGGAAAAGCTTAACAAAAATAAGGAATTTTCCGTGCATTCCACGGACGATATTTCCTATAAACAGGCGTTTATTATCGGTCTGTTTCAGTTGCTTGCCATTATCCCTGGCACGTCCCGTTCGGGCGCGACCATTTTGGGTGCGCTCCTTATCGGTATCTCCCGTCCTGCGGGTGCGGAATTTACCTTTTTCCTTGCCATTCCCGTCATGGTGGGCGCAAGCGGAATTAAAATTTTACAGTTTTTATTAGACTACGGTATGTTCTCGGGCGCGGAAATAGGGTATCTTCTCATCGGCGCGACGGTGGCGTTTGCCGTGTCCATGTTTGCTATCAAATTCTTGATGGATTTCGTGAAAAAACACAGCTTTACGCCGTTCGGTTGGTACAGAATAGGGTTGGGTGTTATCGTCATCGCCGCTATCGTCATTCCGTCCCTGGTCGCTTAAATTTGGGAAAAATCATCGTTTATAACAGCACGCCCTCAAAAGCCTTACTTGCTTTTGAGGGCGTTTTTTATATTCTTTCAAAAAAATATTGCGCACCAAAACGGAACGCAATATGAAAATTATTTTTCTTATTTCTTCATTGCCGCAACTTGTTTTGCAACTTCTTCGTTGAGGTCTTCGCTCTTCTTTTCCAAGCCTTCGCCCATTACGAAGAACGCAAATCTGTTGATTGCCGTGTTGCCTGCTTTTACCAAATCGGAAACCTTCTTGGAATCGTCTTTGATAAACGCTTGTTCCATAAGACAGTTTTCTTCGTAGAATTTTTTGATTCTGCCCATAACCATCTTTTCTGCAATCGCTTCGGGTTTGCCCTCGTTGATTGCCTGTTGCTTCAACACTGCTTTTTCCTTTTCAAGCGTTTCCGCGGAAACTTCGTCCTTGGTAAGGTAAGCCGCTTTCGTGAACGCGATTTGCAACGTTACGTCGTGCGCAACTTCTTCCGCTGCTTCCGTAGCTTCGCCTGCCATATCCAAAATAACGCCCAGCTTACCGCCAAGGTGGATATAGCTCTTCAAGAAGCCTTCCGTTTCATAACGAACAAATCTTCTCACAGCGATCTTTTCGCCGATGATAGCAATTTTGCTCTTCAAATATTCTTCAACCGTGCCTTCCGAGCAAGCACAGGTTAAAAGCGCGTCAACGTCTGCGGGGTTGTTTGCGATAACAACCTTTGCAACTTCCGTCGCGATTTCCGCAAATTGAGGGTTTTTCGCAACGAAGTCGGATTCGCAGTTAAGCTCTACCAAAACGCCTTTTTTGCCGTCGATATAGCAAGCAACGATACCTTCCGCAGCGATACGGGAAGCTTTCTTATCCGCTTTCGCAATGCCTCTTTCTCTCAAAAGTTCAGCCGCTTTCGTCATGTCGCCGTCAGCGTCCGTCAAAGCCTTTTTACAATCCATCACGCCTGCGCCCGTCTTTTCTCTAAGCGCCATTACGTCTTTTGCCGTAAATGCCATAATAGTATTCTCCTTATTTCGATAAATTTTCTTGTCAAAAACGGAACAACCGCTTACGCGTTTTCTTCCGCCGCCGCTACTACTTCTTCCATGGATTCGGGAGCAGCCGCTTCTTCCGCTACTTCTTCCGTTTCTTCAGCCGCTACAAGCGCTTCTTCGCCTTGGTTCGCTTCGATAACTGCGTTTGCAATTACGGAAGAGATAAGCTTGATTGCGCGGATAGCGTCGTCGTTACCGGGAATAACGTAATCGATTTGGTCGGGATCGCAGTTGGTGTCGGTGATTGCTACGATTTTGATACCGAGCTTCTTCGCTTCTGCGATAGCGATGTCTTCGTTGTGGGGGTCAACCACGAACATAACGCCGGGCATAGACTTCATCGTCTTGATACCGCCGAGGTTCGCTTGCAACTTGCCCATTTCTTTCTTCAAGAGCATAACTTCTTTCTTAGGGAGAAGTTCGAAATCGCCGTTTGCTTCCATAGCTTCCAGCTTTTCCAATCTTTCTACGCGGCTTCTCATGGTTTTGAAGTTGGTCAAACAACCGCCAAGCCAACGGGAATTTACGTAGTACTGTCCGCATCTTTCCGCTTCTTCCTTAATCGCGTCCTGCGCCTGCTTTTTCGTACCTACGAACAAAACGGTTTTGCCCGCTTTTACGCTTTCGCATACGAATGCATACGCTTCTTCGATAAGGTTAGCCGTAACCTGCAAGTCGATAATGTGAATATCGTTTCTTGCCGCGAAGATGTACTTCTTCATTTTGGGATTCCACTTTCTCGTCTGATGACCGAAGTGAACGCCTGCTTCTAAGAGCTGCTTCATAGTGATAACTGCCATAATTCATACCTCCGTTAAACCTCCCCGCCTTGCGTTGGCTCGCGATTACGTCCGCATTGAGTAGATTTTACGGACACGGATCGCGCGCAATGAGCGAGTGTGAATTTTTAGCTATATTATTTTAGCACAAAGGACAAGCAAATGCAACCTATTTTGCGCCGATTTTACGCTTTTTTAATCTTTTTTTGGAAATTTTTTGGCATAAATGTGTCTATCTTTAGAAAACCCTTTCTTTGTACATATTTTGTACTTTTATAATTATTTTAGTACAAATACTGTACAATGTCAACTAGAAGAGGTGGATTGTGATAACAATAGGACAAAAATTAAAGGAATTACGAACTGCTGAAAATCTTACGCAACAGCAGCTTGCGGATAAATTGGAGATTAGTCGGGTGAATTATACGCGGTATGAAACGAACGCCGTACGCCCCGATTACGAAGTATTGATAAAGATAGCCGATTTTTACGAGATTTCCTTGGACGAATTATTTGACAGATAAAGCAACTGCCCCGCGCTGTAATGAGCGCGGGGCAGTATTTTTACGAAATATTCTCTCTGATGTTTTGCAGGGCGTTCTTTTCAAGCCTTGACACCTGCGCTTGACTGATTCCTACCTCTGCGGATATCTCCGTCTGCGTTTTCCCCTCGAAGTATCGCAAAAACAGTATTTTTTTCTCCCTTTCTCCTAATTTCTCCATGGCTTCCGACAACGCAACGTGTTCCGTCCAAATCTCGTCCGTGTTTTTTTCGTCGCACAGCTGGTCCATAAGAAGCAGAGTATCCCCCGCTTTATTATATACAGGCTCGAAGAGGGAAACGGGGTCGGAAATAGCGTCCAAGGCGTACACCACCTCGCGCTCCGCTACCTGCATTTCCTTGGCGATACGGGCAATGGTCGCCTCTTCGTCTTTCTCCTCGATAGCCTCCCGCGTTTTCAGAACTCGATACGCCATATCGCGAATAGAGCGCGACACGCGCAAGGAATTTCCGTCCCGCAAATACCGCTTGATTTCCCCGACAATCATCGGCACGGCGTACGTGGAGAACTTGACTCCTACGTTGATATCAAACCCGTCTATCGCCTTGATGAGTCCTACGCAACCCGCCTGAAACACGTCGTCCGCACCCAAATTTTTGATACGGAAGCGTTTGACAAGCGACAGCACCAAGCGCATATTGCCCACGATAAACTTCTCTCTCGCCTCTTTATCCCCCGCTTTCAGCCTTTTCATAAGCTCTTCGTTTTCTTTGGCGGTCAGCTTGGGCAAGCCGGACGTATCCACGCCGCATATCTCTACTTTCTGCATACAAAAACCTCCTTTTTTACAGGTTATGTAAGAATTTGTAGGGCGACGGTGCGGCGATAGAGTAAGTATGCGCCGACAAAAAGTTTTTATGCGCAATTTTTTACACAATTTTTCCTATTTTTGGAAATAAAATACGGGCGGCACAAATTATGTACCGCCCAATTTTTGGCTTTTTTCTTGATACGTTACGGTCTTAAACCGCTACCGCCTTGGAGCGTAATCGTTTCGCCCGTGATAAACGAAGCCTCATCCGAGCAAAGGAACACGCACAGTCCGCCAACATCCTTTTCGGGGTCGGCAAATCTACCCATGGGTACGCCTTTGATCGTCTGTTCGTAGCGTTCGGGGTATTCCTCCTTAAACTTCTGCAAGCCTTCCGTCATGGCAAGCGGGCAAATCACGTTGACACGCACGCCGTCGGGAGCCCATTCCGTTGCCGCCACACGCGACAAGCCGCGGATACCCTCTTTCGCCGCCGCATACGAGGATTGCGCGATTCTGCCGAACAAGCCTGCGCCCGAAGCGAAGTTGATAACGCAGCCCTTGCTTGCTTTAAGGTGCGGGTACGCCTTTTGCATATAGAAAAACGTCGCGTAAATGCCCGAATAGATAGCGAGGTCTAAATCCTCTTTGGTATGCTGAACAAGCATTTTACCCGAAGCGGAAGCCTGTGCGTTATTGATAACCGCGTCGATACGCCCGAAGCGTTCTACCGTTTTATCGATAACGTTTTGAATCGCTGCTTCGTCCGCGCCGTCCGCCGCCACCGTCAGCACCTCTGCGCCGTATTCTTTTTCTAACTTTTCTTTCGCGGAGAGCAACGTACTTTCCGTTCTGCCCGTGATAACGAGCTTTGCGCCCGCTTTCACTACCGCGGTGGAAAGTCCGAAGCCGATACCTCTGCCGCCGCCCGTTACGATGACTACTTTACCGTTTAACTGAATCATAGTTTATTTCCCTTCCTATATGTATTTTCCGACGTTCGGCTTTTTGATTTTTCAAAGCTTTTTCGCCGTTTTTTCTATTATACAGCTTTTGAGAAAAAATGTCAATTGTCTATTCCATTTTTGCTATCTCTTTTTTCAGACGCAGAATAATCTTTTTTTCCAAACGGGATATGTAGCTTTGGGAAATGCCTAAAAGGTCTGCCACGTCCTTTTGCGTCATCTCCTCGCCCCCGCCCAAGCCAAACCGCAAAAACATAATTTTGCGCTCCCGTTCGGACAGCTTTTTCAACGCCTCTTTCAGCTGTTCCTTTTCCGCGTTCGCCTCGATATCCCCGTAAACGCTATCCGCGGACGTACCTAAAATATCCGAAAGCAGTAGCTCGTTGCCCTCGAAATCGGTATTGAGCGGTTCGTCGAAGGACACCTCGCTTTTGAGACGTGCCGTGCGCCGCAAATACATCAAAATTTCGTTCTCGATACACCGCGAAGCGTACGTGGCAAGCTTGATATTTTTATCCGTCTTAAACGAATTGATGGCTTTGATTAGCCCTATCGTGCCGATAGAAATGAGGTCGTCGTTTTCCACGCCCGTGTTATCGAATTTTCGAGCGATATACACCACTAACCTGAGGTTTCGTTGAATAAGTTCCGCCTTGGCTTTTTCCCGTTCCGCTTCTTCGCCCGTCAGCATTACCTGCAACGTTTTCCCCTCCTCCTCGGGCGACAAGGGCAACGGCAACGCCTCTCCGCCCCCGCACACGTAATTTACCGCGTTCGCCCCCTCTATCCAGCCTATCTTTTGCAATAATTTGCGCAGTATTTCCACCACTTTCATATCCTTTTTACCTCTCTTTTGGAATTATTCAAATATACGGGAGTGTAATAACAGTTTGTACTCTCTCGATAACATATTCGGCGCGGGTGAAAAATATACCTCTTTTTTTACCTTTTCCCCTCTGCCGCCCGTCGGAGCTTCCACCGTCAACGTACCCTTGAAAAGCCGAACGGTAGAAGTTCCGCTTACCGTTGCTACGGTGAGTTCATCGCATACCTGCCTGCCCTGTTTTTGCCATTTTAGCGCGTCGCTTGCGTTTCCGTACAGCCATTCGTCGTAAAACAAATCGTAAACGGTATCCAGCGAAAGGAAGCAGACGGGCAAGCCGTTTTTCTCCGCACTGTTCCCGCTGTCGTAAAAGCCTTTTACCGACGCGCGTTTGCCGTTGCTCGCCGTAATTTCGCATTGATATAGCAATCGTTCTTGGGCGCGTTTGCGATAGACTTTTTTGATAAAGGCAACCGTTCCCGCCGTAAACGCTACACCGCCGCAAAGCGTGAGTGCGGCAGGCGCGCGCATTATCTCGTAAGAGTTTCCCTCCCCAAGCGGCAGCACGTTTAGAAGAGCAAACAGCATTCCCGCAAACGCAAACGTGAACGCGAAAAAGAACGCGCAACAAAACGCAAACGCTTTAAGCTGGTATAAGCTGTTTATTTTCCCAAAGCACACGTTGCAAAGTAGTATGCCGAACACTCCTTTCAGCGTATAGGAAAGCGGGGTTGGGAGAGTAACTAAGGGGAACAGAAGAGCAAATACCGCGCCTAGCGCAGCGGCAAGCAGCAGCCGCGGAATATGTATTTTGCGTTTGGCAGCTTTGAGGGATAGCCATAACAGCATTCCGTCTAACAAGAAATTTTCCGCAAGCGCGTATTCGACGTAAACGACCATAAAAATCCCCCACGCCCGTTTCGGGTATGGGGGTATTGTACTATATATTTTGTGGGGGATTTCAAGCTACTTTGTCGAAATAGCCGTTTTTCTGCAAGTTGCGGTGGCGGGTCGCCCCTGACTGACCCTTCTATCTTTCCTGTGCGGGATAAGTTACAGTTCGTTACCACGCAAGCGTGTTACCCCGCGTAAAAACGGCGGAGATACGAGCAAGACAAGGCGCGGGAGGCTTTCCGAAAGGATATGTACTTGCGTACATGAGTGAGGAAAACGTACCGCAACGCTGTATTGCGACGTATATACGTCGTTTTTACTCTAAGGAAAGAGCTTCGTCCGCATCCTCAAAATCCTCATACTGATGACAAAATTCCGCAAAAACCTCGTCCATGAGCTGTTCGTCCTCCAAGGGAAGCAATAACTCTTTCTCCTCGTCCAAACGGAACATGACTACTTCGTCCTCTTCCTCTTCCGTTTCAGGCTCGGCTTTTTGGAAGAAACAATACTTTTCGCCACGATATTCTATCGTGCCGATATGCAAAAATTTCTCCGCATTGCCCTCTTCGTCTTCCAATTCGATAATGCGTTCTTCTTCGTCCATTACTTCTGTTTCCATTTCGTTGTTCATAACCTTCACCTCTTGTTTTTTCTCATTTTTTTTACGATGTAAATAGCTTTCTAAAATATAAGAAGCGGCGATAGAATCCACCGTTTTCTTTCTGTTCTCCCGCTTTACGCCCCCCATCATCTGCGTTTCCCGCGCTTGCATGGTGGTAAAACGTTCGTCCTCCAACTCAATCGGCAAATCGGTCGCCTTGGCAAGAGCCTCGATAAAATTTTGCGTTTTTACCGTTTGCACACTCTCCGTTCCGTCGAAATTGACGGGCATTCCGCAAACGATTACGCCCACGCCTCGCTCCTTGGCAATCCGAGCCAAAGCGTCCACGTCCGCCGAAAAGCTTTTCGTGCGGAAATACGTTTCGCAGGGCATTGCGTATTCGTTAAACGGGTCGGATATCGCCACCCCGATTCGCTTGTCGCCTATATCAAAGGCTATCACTCGTTTTTGTATCATAGCTATATTATAGCACAAAACGCCCCCGCCGTCTATCGTTTGAGAGTTTTTTACGCAAAAAAATCCGCTTTTTCGTATATCCCCCGCACTTTTGTTACATAATAAAATCAAACGGAAGCTTGGGGCGGCAGTTTACAAACGCAATACGCCTTGCCTCGCTTCAAAGGGGGAATATCAATGGAAAAGTTTGCCATAGGCGCGCTTGTAGGCGGAATTTGCGGCGCTCTGCTTTGCGCCAATAATTACAAAATGCGTATGCTTGTCAAAAAGGGTCAGGAAGAGGTGCAAACAAAACTGGACAAAATGATGGACGAGAAAATACGCGAAATGGAATCTGCCACCGAAAAGGTAGCGGAGGAAACCGAAGAAAAAACGGAAGAAGTAAAACGCGCTGCGAAAAAAATCTTCAAGAAATAAACGCTTTTAGCCAACGCAATAGACGGCAAAATCCGCCACTCAAAATCGAGTTCGGATTATATTGCGTTGGCTATCTGTCAGGATTTTTTATCCGCTACGTCTATACGCCCCAACCGCAAGCTTTGCGGTTGGGGCGTACTTTCGTACTTCCCTTTATCTCGCTTGTAATTCCTCTTTCAAACGCTTGTTCTCCGCGCGAAGCCGTTCGTTTTCCGATTTCAAAGCCTGCGCCAATCGATCGTATAACGCATTGATTTCGCTTTCTAAACGCCTGCGTAAAAACTCTTTTTCGGGCAATACAGGGCGTTCCCGTTTACTTCCGTTGCTTCCGTTGCTTCCGTTACTTCCGTTCGCCGCACGGCGTTCCAACTCGCCCGCCTCTTCGTTTAACCCCATTTCCGTCGCCAACGCCGCCAAACGCTGCGGCTGCTTTTTCAGAGTGTTACGGTATTTGTTTTGCAAACGCAGCATCAGCTTGTCGTCGCCGTTGGACAAATTGAAAATGGCTCTCCGCACGGACAGACCCTTACTCTTTTCCGCCAAAATGCTACGGAGCGTTTCGTCCGTTTCCTCTTCCGTAAATTCCTTAATTTTTTCTACGCTCAACGAAGAGCCGTCCAACAGCTTCACGATACGTTCGTCCTGTTTTTCGTTCTTCATCAAAGCGTAATAATAATTACGCACGCTGCCCTTGGCTCTGCCCCGTTGCATGCCGTACGTTTCAAATAACCAGGTAAGCGTTTTGCCTTTCCGCTTCCCCTCTTTGATGTATTCTACCAAGCTTTTCGCCTCTTCTTCCGTGTAACCGTTGATTTTATTCATACGTTCCCTCCGTTTTTTGAGTTTTCACGCTGATTATTATCAAATATTTCTAATTTTATACACAAAAGAATATAATAAATTATGAAAATTTATTTTTTATCCTCCACACGCTGCGCCCTGACCGTCAACGGCGCGTATTTCGGTATTACCGACCTCTTCGAACGCTTCGCCGATATCTCCTTACAGGACGGAGCTATGATTACCTTTACCCCCGAAAACGCTTTGCCTATCTCCTTTTTTCTAAACGAAAATATACGTTTTTCCCCGCCCGCTGGCTGCGAGGTATATCTGCTCCGCGACGCAATCGCCGTTTACGCGCGCGATTTCCCGCCCAACGATTTTTCCTTACGACCTATCGCGCAAAGCCGCAACGACAACACGCTCGTTTCGGTATTTTCACAAGGCAGCGTACAGCTTTCCATTCAGGCGGGAACGCAATTTTACACCGCCGTTCTCCCGCCCGATTTTGCCACGTGCGAGATTGTGTTTTGCAACGCCTTTTCCCAACCGTACGTGCTGTTGAAATCCCCCAAATCGCTTGCGGTATTTTCCTCTACCGCGCAGCTTTTGCTGTGCGAAACGGTTCTTTCCTATCAGTTAAGCGGCGACACGCTTACCGCCTTGCTCCCCTTACAAGACAGCGTGGGCAGAACGGCGGAGGGCGTATGGCAATTTAGCGAAGAGGGGTTGCGGCGCACCGCCTTTACACTGCGGCAAGCCCGCACGCAAAACGGCGATTTGGACGGCGAAAAAATTAGGTTGGAGCTTTTGCCCTACGCGTTCTTTGAGAGCCTTTTAATCGGGGCGGAAACGGACGGTTTTCTCTGTGAAGAGTTATTACCCGAAAAGGAGAAGCTTCGCGCGTTTTTAGGGGATTTTTGCGACGTTTGCATTACTTCCAACCCGTTTGTTTGCGCACTGTTGCGTAAAAAAGGCGAACGGCTGTACGAGGCGGCGTACTTTTCCGTTTCGGTGGAAAACGGAAAAATTACCGATATACGTTCGCAAGACTGATTTTTGACAAATTTCCGTATTTTTCGTAATAATTTCATGCAATTTTTGAAAAAACGCCTACGATTGCACTTGACAGTCGCGGGCGTTTTGGTATAAAATTATGCATAATAAAAAATAAACAAGGAGAGAAAACATTATGCAGAAAACCATTTGCAAGAAAGTGTATGATACGGAATCTTCCACGATCGTGAAAAAGGTAACGTTCGGTTACTACGGCTGCGAGGACGGATACGAAGAAACTCTTTACCAAACGGAAAGCGGCAGCTACTTCCTCTACACCAACGGCGGAGCGCAATCTAAGTACACCAAAGAGGATATCAAAAGAATGAGCGCAGACAAGGCAAACGAGTGGCTGAAAGCGCACGAATAATTTCGCTTTCTTTTTCCAACAAAACATCAAAGTAAAAAGCAAAAAGCTTACCGAACTTGGTAAGCTTTTTGCTTTTATGTTTTATCAATATTTCTTAACCTTTACCGACTTGATAACAATCGCACTTTGCGGTACGTTGTAATCTTCTTCCTTTTCCTGTTCGCCTAAAACGGGGTCAACTTCCGTATATTCCACCGTCGTTTCGGGAGCAAACGCCGCGTCGGGAGCATCTTCGTCCTCATAGGTATCCGCGATATATTCCTCAATGGCAGTGCGGAGCGATTGCAACGTCTCCACGCTATCTTCGTCCAGAGTAGCAAACGTGCAATAGTTGCTGTCCGTCTTGGTTTCGTCCGACATGGAGATGAAGAACAGCGACGTGGCGCAATTTTCGTCGTACGCATACCGAGCCATACCCTCGCCGTTATGACGTTCTACCCAAACGCCGTTATCCTCGCTTTCTACGTCCTCATAGTACATCGTAAGCGAGCCGAATTCCTGCGATTTCGCGCCGTTTTCTACCTTAAATTCGCTATTGCCGTAAAATTCGCCGTACAACGTATAGGTGGGCGTTTCTTTCTCGTTATCCAGCCATACGCTGTAAGGGAACGCTTCGTAATCCTTGACGATATCGTAATACTGCTGATACACGAGGTTTTCTTCTTCGTATTTATAACCGCCCGTGTACAGCTTGTCGTTTGCATAATCATGCACGCAGAGTCCGTCATAATAGCCGTTGTCCGCAAGCGTAAGGAAATGGTTTACCGTTGCGGGAGCTACTTTTCTGTACAGCTTATATTCCAATTCGTACGTTTCGCCGTTAAATTCTATGGTCATTTCCACCTTGGGGTGGGACGTTTCGCAAGCCGACATCGTTCCCGCGCAAGCCACCGTACCCGTCGCCGCCAAAGCGCAACATATCCATTTTTTTACCGTATTTTTGTTCATAGGGTTTGTTTCTCCTATCCCTTATTCGTTCGCCAATGCAATATAATCCGAACTCAATTTTGAGTGGCGGATTTTGCCACATTGGCTATCTATTCTATTTTACCCATAAAACGCTTTTCCGTCAAGTACTTTTACGATATTTTCGGCAATTTTTATCTTTTTTACACATTCCCTGCCGCAAACAAGCTGTTTTCTCCCCTACGATAACGCAAAAAAGACGGACTGCAACCAATCCGTCTTTTTGTCGTTTGAAGATAAAAACTTATTTAAGTTCAGCCGTAGCGCCGTTCTCTTTAAGTTTCGCAACCAAAGCTTCTGCGTCTGCTTTGGGAGCGTTTTCTTTGATAACGCCCATAGCTTCAACAGCTTTCTTCGCGTCTGCAAGACCAAGACCCGTAGCTTCACGAACAACTTTGATGATCGCGATCTTGTTGGGACCGATGTCTTTCAATACAACGTCGAATTCCGTCTTTTCTTCTGCTGCGGGAGCTGCTTCTGCTGCTGCGCCACCTGCTGCGGGAGCTGCTGCAACTGCTGCGCTTACGCCAAATTCTGCTTCTAATGCTTTTACGAGTTCGTTCAATTCAAGAACGGTCATAGCTTTTACTTCTTCAATGAGTTTCTGTACATCCATGGTAATTTAATCCTCCGATAATTTTTTGATTTAATGTTTTTTTAATAAAATTTAGTTGTTTTCTTTTGCTTTCGCAATTTGCTCCAAAACGCCCACAAACTTGGACAGGGACGACTGGAAGCAGCCGAGCATCTTCGCAATAAGCGTTTCCTTGGAAGGAATTGCGGACAGCTCTTTCACGCCTGCTTGATCAAGATATCTGTTTTCAACGTAAGCGCACTTGGGAACAATTTTTTCAACCAATGCAGGGTTTGCTTTCGTTTCTTTTGCAAATACCGCTGCACCGCTCGTTTCGTCTGCACAGAACACCGTTGCCGTCGTACCGTTCAAATCTTTGTCGAAATCGGTAATTCCGAGTTCGTTGAACGCCTTTCTGACAAGCGTGTTTTTGTACACCTTATATTCGCAGTTTGCTTCCTTGAATTTTCTTCTCAAAGCGGTAACTTCCAACACGGTAAGCTTGTTATAATCCGCCAAAACGATGGATTTGCTTGCTTGGATTTTCGCCTTGATTTCTTCTACGACTTGTTTTTTAGCTTCTACATTTGCCGACATAGTTTTACCTCCTTTAAGCGTTTCCGCCTGACGATAAAAAAATTCCTTACGCCGCGCGGCATAAGGACCCAATGTTTTCCAAACGGTATTTCCTTAAACCTCGACGAGCGGTTTCCCATCAAATCTTTCGATGCTCGTTTTCTACGGCTGTTATTTTTTACTGTCTTATTATATCATCTCTCCCAAAGGCAGTCAACTGTTTTTGACCGCCTTTGAGGGATTTTTTTGTTTTTTGGCTATTTTTAGCCGATAAAAATGCGGAGATACGAGCAAGACAAGGCGCACGCGGCTTTCCCGACAGGAGTTTACTTCGCGTAAACGACTAAGGTGGCGGGGTCGCCACTGACCGTCCTTTCTATCCTTCCCCTGTAAGAACAGTTACGCTCGCGTACGCGCACCTTTCTTGCTTTCCCAAAAGAGGATAGATAAAATTTCGCTGCGGGCGCACCCGCCGACGTATATACGCATTTTTTGAAAGCTTACGCTTTCGTTACCACCTTCACGCCGGGGCCCATCGTCGATGCGAGCGTTACGCTCTTTACGTACTGACCCTTCGCCGCTGCGGGTTTCGCCTTTAAGATAGCGTCCATAAGTGCCGTAAAGTTTTCCACAAGCTTTTCTTTGCCGAAGCTCTTCTTGCCGATAGGGCAGTGAATGATAGCCGTCTTGTCAAGTCTGTATTCTACTTTACCAGCTTTTACTTCCTTGATAGCCTTTTCAACGTCCATCGTAACCGTACCCGACTTGGGGTTAGGCATCAAGCCCTTAGGACCGAGCACACGACCGATTCTACCAACCATACCCATCATGTCGGGCGTGGTGATGATTACGTCGAAATCAAACCAGTTTTCGTTTTGGATTTTTGCAATCATTTCTTCTGCGCCAACGAAATCCGCGCCAGCTGCTGCCGCTGCGTCCGCTTTCGCACCCTTTGCAATTACCAATACTCTCTTGGTTTTACCCGTACCGTTGGGAAGTACGAGAACGCCACGAACCTGCTGATCTGCCTGACGGGGGTCAACGCCCAATCTTACGTGCATTTCCACCGTTTCGTCAAACTTCGCTTTTGCCGTTTCAAGCAAGATAGAAACCGCTTCCGCTGCTTCGTATTGCTTCGTTAAATCAAATGCTTTTACGCTGTCTTGATATTTCTTTCCGTGTTTCATGTTTGCGCCCTCCTCTTACTCTTCGACGGTAACGCCCATGCTGCGAGCGGTGCCGGCTACCATGCTCATCGCGCTTTCCAAGCTGGTGCAGTTGAGGTCGGGCATTTTCATTTTCGCGATCTCTTCTACTTGCGCTTTCGTAAGCTTACCAACTTTTACGCTGTTGGGTTTCGCACTTGCCGTTTCCAAACCAAGAGCTTTCTTGATCAAAACGGGTGCAGGGGGGGTCTTCAAAATAAACGTGAACGAACGGTCTTGATAGATCGTTACAACCACGGGAATGATAAGACCGGGTTTGTCTGCCGTTTTTGCATTGAATTCCTTCGTAAATCCGGGCAAGTTGATACCGAACGGACCAAGCGTCGAACCTACGGGAGGAGCAGGTGTTGCTTTACCTGCGGGAAGCTGCAATTTTACGACTGCTGTGATTTTCTTAGCCATAAATATTTTCTCCTATTGTGGTTTTTACAAAGCGCCCTCAAATATTTGACGCTTCTCCCACTTTTTGCCTTGTTTATGCCGCTTTTTGCTCTCTTTCACTTATGCATATTTCCATAATCCGCATAAAAAGCCGCAAAAAACGGTTGCCTTACGCAAAATTATTCTGCGTCGGCGTTGGTTTCGGGAATATCTCCGTCCACCTTTTTCATTTGCGCGAACTCTACGTCCACGTCCGTCGTTCTGCCGAACATGGTCGTGGAAACGGTGGCTTTCAACGCGGTAGCGTTTACCGCCTTTACCGTACCCACAAAGCCCTTCAAAGGTCCTTCCTCGATAGAAACGGAATCGCCCACGGAGAACATCTCTACCGTATCGGGTTCTTCCAACTTCATCTTACGGATTTCGTCGGGTTTCATAGGGATAGGTCTGCCCTGCGGGCCGCAAAAGCCCGTAACGCCGCGCGTACTGGTTACGTAGTACCAAATCTGGTTGGTGTAGATCATCTTGATAAAGACGTAGCAGGGAAGCAGCTTTCTTTCCACCACTTTCAGCTTACCGTTCTTTTCTTCAATCACCTGTTCCATGGGAATTTTCAGATCTACGATATAATCGCCAAGGTTGTTGTTTTCGATCAGTTTTTCCAAGCTGTCTTTTACCATCGCTTCATACCCGGAATAGGTATGCAGGATGTACCACTTGGGTTCTTCATTCATCGGCATATTCTTTCCCCTCCGAATTATGAAATCAAGCCAAGCAGCCAACCAAGCAGCGCGTCAACGCCCGTTACCACCGCCAAAAACGCGCCCACGATAACAAGCACTACGCCCGTCGTCTTCAAAACGGTGGGGAACGTAGGCCACGTTACGCGTTTGAGTTCGGAAAAGGTTTCCTTAAACTTTGCGCCTACGCGACGAAACCAGTTGGGTTTCTTGTTCTTAGATTTTGCGTTTGCCATTTGTTACCTCGTAGCGCACCCACGCAAAAACGAACGCCCGTCCGCTTCGCGCTGTGCGACAATCAGATTATTTAGATTCCTTGTGCTCCGTGTGCTTTTTGCAGAACGGGCAATACTTGCTGAGAACAAGTCTGTCGGGATCGTTCTTTTTGTTCTTCAACGTGTCATAGTTTCTATGCTTGCATTCGGTGCATTCAAACGTAATTTTGGCTCTTGCCGTTTTGGTTGCCATAATCAAAACTCCATAACAAAAAAATTACACCCCTCTTCGGTGCGTATATAGAGTTTACCACATTAAAAAAAGCTTGTCAATCTTTTTTGAAAGCTTTTTTCAAAAATTTTTTATATTTTTTATTCTTTTTTGCCATGCCCCATACGCACAATATTTATATACGCATATACGCGCGCACGCGCGTACGAAAAGGAACGGCGACAAACTGTCGCCGTTCCTCATAAGGGGGAAAATTGTGTAATCTCTTAAAAATTACCGCAGTCGCCGAAAGTACTACCGCCGTCGTCCATTTGCACAGAAAAATTACCTTTGTCATCGCCCGTCGGTTGCTCGCCGCTTGTCCGAATCATATCTTCGCCATACAAAACTTTGCGCAGTTTTACCGCTTCATAACTCTTTTTCATCTCTTTTGACACTCCTTTGTATAATTTATAGGCATATTATACATCATTTTGTGGTGTATGTCAAACATTTTTACACCATTTTGTGGTATGTTTTTTATAGATGAGGGGGACAACGAAAATGAGAGTAGCGAAAATTGTCGGGGAGAACTTAAAAGAGGCGCGCAAGTTTAAGGGACTTACGCAAAAAGAAGTAGGACAGCTGTTGCACATGACGCAACAGCAGTACAGTCGTTTTGAAAACGGGGTATTTGAGTTAAATTACGACCAAATTTTATTCTTATGCGAGCTATACGAAATCACTCCTAACGAGCTTTTTAACGTAAAATAAGAACAAAGGCAAAGCCCGCGCGGATTCGGCGCTGGCTTTATATTCGCTTTATTTTTATAAACTATACTCTTCCGCTAATTTTTTGAATAGAGGCAAGGCGCGCTCTATTTGTTCCG
>JAZOPT010000019.1:0-10056 GCA_045655725.1 Candidatus Scatosoma sp. | reverse complement strand
TGTAATCAAGGTATAAGCCTTGGTTACCGACGCCAATTCGTTGCCCTGTTCGTCAAACACGCAGCCTTTCAAGGACGTCGTACCGATATCAATGCCCATTAAATGTTTCATTTAGTCTCTCCTAAATATAAAAAGCTGCCTAAAAAACAGCTTTTTATGTTATTTGATTGATAAAAAATTATCTCTTTTGTTGCAAATCGTAACGGGGGTCGTACGCCTTTTCTTCGTCCGTGAACTTACGAAGCGTATTGATCACTTCACCGTTGTTCCACTTACGGCATTCTACGTCTTCCGTCGTACCCATAACGGTTACGTTCAGCTGACGACGACGTGCACGCACGTGATCCCAGTCGATGAAATAGATATGCGCAAATTCACCGCCGTCCAACACGCCGTCTTTAATCGTCATCGTTTCGCTTCTGCCAAAGAATACAGAACGAAGATGTCCGTCCGTATTCATAGACGTATAGTTACCCGGCTCGTTTACGTAACGACCGAACTGTGCGTGAACGGGTCCGGGATGACGGTAGTCGCCCTCGTTGGTGTAGTCGGGAATCAATTTACGCATGATGTCCAAAAGGTCGTGCTGTAAATATTCCAGATCGAACGAATCTAAATCGTGCGAGCATTCCTGAATCATAACCGAGCAGGTGGTGTGGTGGGAAGCAATGCAAACCGTACCGTTTTTAACGCCCGAAGCTTTTACGATTTCCATGATTTCTTTGGAAACGTCGTGAAAGGTGGGAATCCAACCTCTGGATTGCAGTTCTAACTCTTTTTGAAATACCTTAAATTCCATAATTTTATCCTCCGATAAATTTAATATTTTATTTTTTATTTATTTCTTTCGTCCCATGCACGGCGAACGGCAGAAATCATTTCATCCACCATAGCCGCACGGTCTTTTGCCTTGGCTACGCCCGAAGAAGAGCCCGTAGCGTCTGCGCCTGCAATAATCGTGTTATATACGTCCTCGCCGTTCGCAATACCTGCTGCGGTAAGCACCAAAATGTCGGCGTTGACGTCTTTTACCGATTTGGTAGCAGCCTCTACGTATTCTTTCCCTACGCTTACACCCGTACCGATAAGCTCGGAGGGTTCTGCCACGATAATATCGGGCGCGAGCGTTGCAATTTTGCTTGCGTCTGCCAAGGAATCGGCGCAAACGATAGTAGTTAAGCCTACTTCATTGGCTCTTGCTATCGTCTTTTCAAGCGTTTCAAAGGAAATAGGCTTTTCGCAATGGTTGAGCATAACACCGTCTGCGCCTGCCGCAACCAACGATTCGGGAAGAATATCCGCAAGTCCTCTACCAGGCACGATAGCGTCCATATGCGGCGCGAAAACGTGAATATTTTTCGTCGCTTCTCTAACGCGGCGAATATCCACAACGGGCGTGGTAAAAATGATATCTACGCCGTATTTTTCAGAAGCAGCGTCCGCTGCTTTGGCAAGTTCAAGAATATCGTCTCCGTACAAATAAGACTTGGGTCCGATTTCAAAAAACGGTAATTTTACTTTTTTTGCATTCATGGTGCAACCACCTCTTCTCTTTATATTCTTTAACAATTCTATTATATATTATTTTTTTGGTTTAGTCAAGAAAATTTAAGAAAAAACTTTCGCAAAACAACATAATTTTTGAAAAAAAGAAAATTTTTACTTTCTTTTCGCAAAATTCAGTTGCCAAAAACAAGAGAAAGTGTTATACTATAAACGATAAGAAAAGTGAGGTAAAAACCATGTTAAGTGAAAAAGCGTTAGCTGCTGCAAAAGCGGCGTATGACATTGAGGCTCAATGCATTCAAGAGATGAAAAATTACTTGGACGAGGAAGCGTTTTCCGAGGCGGTAGCTTTGTTGTGTTCGGCAGAACGTATCGGCGCAGCCGGCTGCGGTCATTCGGGAATAGCGTGTCAGCATTTTGCACATTTGATGTGCTGTATCGAACGCCCCGCGCGGTTTATTTCCCCTGCGGAAGCCGTTCACGGCGGCAGCGGATTTTTACAAAAAGGAGACGTAATGGTTTTGGCGTCCCGCGGCGGCGCAACCAAAGAGTTATTCCCTATTTTGGATATCTGCAAAGCCAAAGGCGTATCGGTAATTACGATTACGGAAAATCTGCAATCCCCCTTGGCGCAAGGCGCGGACGTCGTTATCAAACAACACGTAAACCGTGAAACGGACAAATACAATATGCAAGGCACGACAAGTACGACGGCTCTTTGTATGCTGTTCCACGCTTTACAAACGGCGGTTATCGAAGAAACCGATTACCAAAAAGAACAATTTGCATTAATTCATCCGGGCGGAGCGGTTGGCGAACGGTTGAACAAAAAAGGAGTATAACCGCATGGGGAATAAAAACAGTCAATCGAAAATTGCGTTTCGGCGCAATCAGATTCTGGATATCCTACACAAGGAAGGGAAAGTGTATATTGCCGATTTAAGCAAGACCTTTGCCGCTTCGCTGGTTACGATTAGAAGTGATTTGGACGCTTTGGAGGGCGAAGGCAAGCTTATTCGCATGGCGGGCGGCGCTATTTTGCCCGGAGATAAATATGCTCCGCAAAGCCATACCATCGCCAACTACGAATTAAAAAGAGAAATTGCTGTAAACACGGCGCAGCTTATCAAAGACGGCGATACCCTTTTTATCAATTCGGGCACAACCACGCAGCTTGTGGCGCAGGAATTAAAAGGAAAACGCAATTTGAGTATTGTAACCAATTCGTTATCGGTTGCAACCGAGCTTGGCAACGTTTCCTCTTTCCGCGTCATTTTATTGGGCGGGTCTATCAATTCGCAATACGGATTTACATTCGGAGCAGACACACAAGACCATTTAAGCCGATTTAGTGCGGATTGGGCGATTTTGTCCGTGGACGGCGTTAGCGAGAGCGGAGAAATCTCCACCTGCCATGCCGAAGAAGCGATTATCGACAGAATTATGATCACGAGAGCCAAAAAAGTGTTGGTGGTAGCCGATTCCACGAAAATCGGGCGCGCGGGATTTTCTTACGTGAGCCGTTGCGACGATAAAATCAAAATTATGACAAACAAATAAAATAATAAAATAAAAATCTTAATATATTTTGGAGGCATATTATGAAACTTCTTATTGACGACGCAAACATTGAAAAAATTAAAAAACTGTACGATCTTTACCCTATCGACGGCGTAACGACCAACCCCTCTATTCTCGCAAAAAGCAAGCGTAACCCCTACGAGGTTTTGAAAGAAATCCGTGAATTTATCGGCGACGACGAATTGCACGCACAAGTTCTTTCCCGCACGGCAGAGGGCATGATTGAAGAAGCGCACAAAATGGCGGAAATTTTGGGCAAAAATACGTTTATCAAAGTTCCCTCTATTCCCGAAGGCTTCAAAGCTATGAAAGCTTTGTCCAAGGAAGGATTTAAGATTACCGCTACGGCTATCTATACCCCCATGCAGGCATATTTGGCTGCAAAATCGGGCGCAGATTATGCCGCTCCTTACGTAAACCGTATCGATAACCTCGGTGCAAACGGTATCGAAACCACGAAAATGATTCAGGATATCTTCTGCAACAACGGATTCAAAACGGAAATTTTGGCGGCAAGCTTCAAAAACTCTAACCAAGTACAAGAGCTTTGCGCATACGGCGTAGGCGCATCGACGGTTGCTCCCGACGTAATTGAAGGTCTTGTTAAAAACGCTTGCGTTACCAGCGCGGTAGAAGATTTCATTCGTGATTTTGAAGGTCTTTGCGGCGACGGCAAAACCATGTTAAACTGCGAGGCGTGAGGAAACGGCTATGAATATCGTTGCTCCTTCTTTATTGGCGGCTGACCCTATGAATATGGAACGGGACGTGCGTGTGTTGGAAAACGCAGGCGCGAAATGGTTTCACGTGGACGTTATGGACGGAACGTTTGTACCCAACTTTTCGTTTGGGTACTCCACCGTTTCGGCTTTGAAGAAAATCACCGACCGTGTTTTAGACGTACACTTGATGATTGACCGCCCTTTGCGGTACGTGGAACAGTTCTGTAAAGCGGGTGCGGACTATCTTACCGTACACGTGGAAGCGGATACTCCCGAAAACATTGCAAAAACGTTGGATAAAATTGCGGAATGCGGTGTAAAACCCGGTATTTCCGTAAAGCCCAACACTCCCGCGGAAGCTATCGAACCTTATCTTGAAAAATGCGGTTTAGTGCTTGTGATGACCGTTGAACCCGGTTTTGGCGGACAAAGCTTTATGGGAAACATGATGCCCAAGCTTGCGGAGTTAAAAGCGAGATTAGCACAAGTAAATCCCGAATGCCGATTGGAAGTCGATGGCGGCGTGGATACCACCACTGCCAAGCTTTGCAAGGAAAACGGAGCGGACGTATTTGTGGCGGGTTCGGCGTGCTTGAAAGCTGCCGATAAAGCTGCGTTTATCCGCGCAATAGAAGAATAAACGTATAAAATTAATTATTATTTATCATGGAACTTGAACAAAGTAAACAGCGTACCCATGCGTACGCTTTCCTCATTTTCGCGTCTTTCTTTTTGTACATTATCTTAACGGGCGCAAAAAATTTATACGTAGCGGAGAAAACGACCTTACAATCGCTTGGTACGTTTGGCTCTTATACCGACCTTGCCTCCACCATGGAATATTATTTCTACGCCTATGCCGCCATGCAGATATTTTTGGCGTTCTTTATGCATAAGCTGAATATTAAATGGTTTTTGACGATTACGCTTGGTATATCTGCTGTCATCTCTATTTTAATGGCGTTTACCGATAACATCGTATCTCATTGGGTTTTATATACCGTAAACGGCGCGATGCAAGCAGGGGTTTGGGGCTGTACTATCAAGGTTTTGGGGCAGTATTTGCCGCAAAAAAATCTGTCGGTGGCAAACTCGTTAATGACTTCCGGACCTGCGGTTGCAGGCGTAATTTCTTACGGAACAGCCGCTATCTTTGGAGATAATTGGACGTTGCCCTTTATCGTTCTTGGTATTATTCTAATAGTTGCCGTCATTCTTTATTTCCTCTCGGTTAGCAACGTACAACGTTTCCCTCGGGAATTAGAAACGCACCACGTAGTGCATTCTGACGGAACGGAAGAGGACGTGTCAGAAGAGGACAAAAACGACTTTATCCATATCAACAGCAAAAAGCGCAGAATTGTATTTTACGTGCTTTCCGTTATTATGGGTGCAGTGGTAACCTCCCTTTTCTTTACAATCAACAACACGTTAGATATTTTCTTAAAGCAAATAGGCGGTTTTGATAACACCACCTCCAAATGGTTGACGGTACTTGCTCCCGTAGCGATTGTGGTTGGACCTATTCTTTGCGTTCGTGCGTGCGTGAAATACACCAACTTTTTACACGTAGCTACCGTTTTCTTTGGCTTGGCGTTGGTGTTTTCCACAATTCTGCTGTTTGTTTTTGATTTCAATATCTTCTTGTCGTTGGCACTTATTCTTGCCTTTATGATTTTGACAAACGGCGGGCGGTCTATCTCTCTGTCTATTGCCGCGTTGCAAATGCGCGATAAAATAGACGCAGGACTGTGCAGTACCTTGGTAAACGCCGCCGCTTCTATTGCAACAGGCGTTATGCCCAAAATATTTACGCAAATATTGGACAATCCCACGCGTACGGTTCTTCAAAATTGGACAAACGCTTTTACGATTGTCGTTATTTGGAACGTTGCAACCGTGGCAATTATCGTCGGGCTTGCTCTTTGGGTAAAAATCTTAAACAAAAAGGATAAGAAAAAGGAAACGGATAAATAATTCCCGTCCCCTATCTTTATCGCAAAAAAATGAACACTCCTGAAAATTTTCACTTTCAGGAGTGTTGTTTTTTGTTATTTCTTATTTCTTTACCGTGGGATAATCGAATACGTCCACCGTCTTACGCATTTTGTATTTTCCGCGCGTGAAGTCGGGGCATTCCACGGGCGCGCTACCGTTTGCAATCGACTGCTCGGAAAGAGCCGTAACGCACATCCAAGTAACCGCATCGTAAACGTCGATAGGCATGGGTTTGTTCTCTTTTAAGCACTTGAAGAAATGCTTTAACATGATGAAATCCATACCGCCGTGTCCCGATTTAATTTGTTCTTCCGTAATCAAACGCCAATCGTCGGGCAGGTATTCGTCGTAATTCTTTTGCGTAAAGAACATATCGCTGTATTTGGTATGCTCGTGGTCGATACTGCCGTCGTCCAAGATTACGCTTTGCGTCGTTTGACAATAGAACCCTTTCGTTCCGCTCGCAGTCAAGCCGCGTTCGTACAAGCGGGGCAACGTCGTGTCGAGCTTCAAGAAAATGGTTTCGCCGTTTTCGCATTCAATCATCGTCGTCGTAACGTCGCCTTGCTTAAATACTCTGTCGCCCAATCTATCTTTATATTTGGGGTTATTCATGATATATTCGTGCAAGCCCACCGCCTTGGACGACATGGAAACAAGCTTGGTAAAGCGGTTGCCGCTAGTGATATTGAGTAGCTTCGCAATAGGACCAAGCTCGTGCGTGGGATAGTTTTCGCAGTTGTGATTGGTATATTCTGCCAAGCGGTAGTGATGCGTGTCGATACCGCCCGAAATTTCTTCGCGCAGGTCGTGGCAATAATACCCTTGACAATAGGCAATCTCGCCCAATACACCGTTTCTTGCAAGCGAAGTTACCAACGCCTCGTCCTTGTTATAGCAGCAATTTTCCATAAAGAAAATGGGCGTGCCCGTTTCCTCGTAACAATCGACAAGCTTCCAGCAATCGTCAATGTTATGCGTACCGCCTACTTCCATAGCAACGGGAATCCCCGCTTTCATACCCTCTAACGCTACCTTTACGTGCATATCCCAGCTGGTGGAAATGATAATCGCGTCAATATCCGCGTTCATCACGTCTTTATAATCGGTGGTTTGCATAGGAACGGGATAGCCGTGCGCAACGATTTTTTCACTTGCTGCGTCCAAACGTTCTTGGTATCTGTCGCAAATAACCGTTACCACTACGTCATCTGAATTTTTCAAAACGTTACCCAAAAGCCCGATGCTTCCGTCCGTCATACCAAACGCCGCACCGCGCTGTCCTAAACCGATAAAACCGATTTTCAATTTCTTGTCCATTGTATTTACTCCTATTGATAGAACTCTGCAATTATGATAACACAAAACGGCGAAAGTGTCAATAATATCACACCACTATTTCGCCGCTTTTATTAAAAAAAGTTGAAGAAAAATCAAAGAAACTCCTCGTCTATTTCATCACACGCAAGCACCACGCAGCTTTGCGGCGCTAACGGAACGTTGACCCAATAATATCCGTTTTCGTATTCAAAACCAATCGTTTTTTCTTTGGGCTCGGTAGGCGTGATCAAACGGATTCTTTCATATTCTACGTTTGTTCTGAAATGTAGGCGGCGATATTCGTCGTCGGAGAAATTGACAAACAGAATATGCGTTTTCTCCCCTCTTCTATATACGTACGGACATACGTTTTCCTGTTCGATAAAATATACGTCCTCGGGCGCAATGTTGCTGGACAGTATCGCCTTTTTCAAAGCGTATTCCCGCACGTACGCCAAAAGAGCAATGGGAATAGCGTGCTCACGTGTGTTACCAAAGAAAGGGAATATGACGGCGTTATTTACTTGCACAATCCCCTCGCCCACAACGTTTTCTCTGTAATCTAAAAGATGCGTATAAACCGTGCGCTGCGTGTCGCCAAAATCGATACTTAATTGATCGCCGCAGAAAAATTGCGTTGTCGCGCGCAATTCCCGTACGTCAAACACCGCCTCGTCCGTGGCGATTTGCTCCATAGCGGTTTTACCCGTGCGTTCTTTCCAGATTTCATAGCCTTTTGCGCCAATCAAATCGCCCATGCCCATATCGCAAAGCGTTTGTGCGCATTCTGCACTGACAAGCACGAAATTGTTAGCGAAAATTTGCTCTATCTGCTCCCGAGTGTAATTGCGCACCACTTGACCGCCAAGCGCAACGACCCGGTTTTTTATATTTACGCTATTCCCGAATACGCAAGCGATACCAAGCTGTTCTAAATAGGACGCCCACCAATTTTCATGCGGGTATAAGCTATTGCCTTGAATGGTAAATGCGGAGTTTTCACTGTATAACACGTAAACACCTTGCATTTGCTCGGGATTTAATCCAAGGTCGTTTAATTTAGATAAAAACGGCTTTGCTTCTTTCAACGCCTTTGCATATTTATCGCCCTTGACGATTCCGTTGCCGTTGAATTCAAAAATGCTGAGCGTTGCTCCCTCCAAGCAAACGGGAGCGGAGGTAAGAAGCTGATATTTCATGAAATGCGCGGACTTCGTATATAACGTGTGCGGAAAATTTTCTATTTCGCTGACAAAATGCGCCTTATCGGGGCGAATTTGTCTATGCCACATTGCTCCGCCGTTTATCGTCCATGCGTATTCTTGTAAGCCTACTTGACGGTATGCGCCAAGGTTTAGGCGGTTGTGCGGCTTTTCGCCGTTTTTCGAAAGAATGGAATATTGCATTTCATGCCGACGAGCGTCGCGGATTGCTCCGGTTGCACCGCTTGTCATAATGCCGAAACGGCGTTGCGCAGGGAGTTTATTTATAAGATAGGAAAAGGTGTCCTCCAAAGTAAATCTTGATACTTCAAGACAAGCTTTTCTCACGTTTTCATCAGTATATATTTTGGTTTCCAGCTGTTTGCGGGTGTATTTTTTGCCTAACTTTTCGTTGATCATGCGCACGTGCTCGTCGCAGAAACAGCCGTAGGAAACAGGCTCGTGATTGGAAAGACGAAAATCGTCCTCAAACCACAATACGTCGGGATTTATGGTATCTACGTAGAAATTCATCAATTCTGCGTAATATTCGCGCCAATTTTCGCAAAGCGGACACACCACCGTTTCCGCTTTTGTTCCGTCTAACCCAACCATAGTACGGAAATTTTGACCCTCTTGCAATTTTCTGCCGCCGTCATAATGACCCAAGGTTACCCAAGGGTTTAACGAAACGGTAATGTTTCGCTGCGTAAGAATATCGCGGGCGCGTACGATAACGTCCGTCCACTTCTTCGCTTCTTCTATCGTGATATGACCAACGCTTAATTCTTCGGGTGCAATAAAAAACATTACGTCGTCGATTTCCGCTTTTTCGCAAAAATCAAGCAGCGTTTGCATTTTTTCGTCAAAGTTGCGTGAGGGAACTAAACTGAACCGTAAAATATATTTGTACATAAATTTGCTCTTACTTGTTGATTTATTGGTGTAAATTTTTTCGGCAATTTGCCATTTTTTTGTGTTTTCAAATAATGCTATCGCTAGCGGGGCTTTTTTTCGCCCCGCCGCGACCACATTTTATGTTATGGATTTACTATGAAATTTTGAAAGTTTTAATTCGCACTGTTTACAAATTGGAACTCACTAGTATAAACATATACTTCATACCAGTTGCCCCAACGGCTAGAAGCCGTACGATTAAATAAATCAAGCGTTGTTTTTCCCTCTGCATATGTAAAGAAATCTGCAAGAGGAACGTTAAACTCAATCCAAGTACTTTCGTTAGTTGCATCAAATCTATAATAATTGATATTTGTTTCACTTGTGGTATGCGTTGTTTCTTCTGCATAATGCATAAGTCCACCACCAAGACCAAAGTACCAGTTTTGAATCGCTGTCCCAAGCACTTCCTCACTAACATCCGCAACAGCAACATAGTAACGAACATGCGTATAATTTTTTGTCAAATAATTACGTTGTGCTGTTGTCAAAGCAGAAACATTGTAATTAAACTGCCAATAGCCTGTATTGTTTACACCAGCATTTTTTCCACCATGTTGTGATTCTACTGCATTTCCTGTATATGCTGTTCCGAAATCTTTTTTCGCCATTTCAGAAGCAGACACAAAATAATCACGACTATAATAATCTTTATGCCAAATAGGACCTTTCGTTGAAGTGCCTGACCAATTACCGTCTTCTGTAATAGAAACGAGTGTTTGACTCGGAGCTTCAAAACTAAATTCAATATTGCCAAAATAAATAGCAAC
>JAZOPT010000018.1:0-7208 GCA_045655725.1 Candidatus Scatosoma sp. | reverse complement strand
ACGCTTGCAATCAAAACGAAAGTGATTGACAAAGACTACGAAAAGGTTTTGCATATCTGCAAAGAAGGTCCTGCCGTGTTGACGGGAAAAGACCTCAACGTAGATGCAGAAATCGAAGTTGTCAACGGCGATCAGTACATTTGTACGATTGACGAGGGCGCGAAGCTTGACGTAGAAATCACGATCGGCAGAGGCAGAGGATATAAGCCTGCCAAAGAAAACAAGAAGCCCGTGGTGGATTATATCGCGGTTGACTCTATCTATACGCCCGTACAGCGCGTAAATTACACGGTTGAACCTACGCGTGTAGGTCAAGCTGTCGATTACGATAAGCTTACGTTGGAAGTATGGACGGACGGCACGTTTTCGGGTAAGGAAATCATCTCTCTTGCAGCGAAAATTATGCAGGACCACATCAACTTGTTCGTGAACCTTAGCGAAACGATCAAGGGAATGGATATCCTCGTCAAGACGGAAGATGACAAACAACAACAAATTCTCAAAATGGTAATTGAAGAAATGGACCTTTCCGTCCGTTCCTACAACTGCTTAAAGAGAGCGAACATTCATACGGTCGAAGATCTTACGAAGAAAACGGAAGACGATATGTTAAAGGTGAGAAACCTTGGCAGAAAGTCGCTTGATGAAGTGATTCAGAAATTGGATTCTTACGGCCTTGCATTAAGAGAACAGGAGGATTAAAATTATGCCCGGAAAATTGGGAAGAACGTCCAAAGAAAGAAACGCGTTGTTGAGAGGACTTGCATCGCAGCTTCTTTGGTATGGAAAAATCGAAACGACCGCGGCAAAGGCGAAAGAACTTCGTCCTTACGTGGAAAAATTGATCACCAAAGCGGTGAATACGTATGCGGATAACATCGAATACGAAGTAACGAAAAAAGACAGCAAGGGTAAAGAAATTACCGTAACCAACGTAAAAGACGGAGCGAAAAAGCTTGCTGCTCGCCGTGCTATCATGGCAAAAACCTACGACCTTCAAGAAATCAAAGGTTTCCATGAAAAGAAGAGCGAATACAAGGCGAGAACGGCTGACATTCAGCACCCTTTGATGGACAAAATCTTCAACGAAATCGCACCTAAATATGCGGCTCGTAAAGAAGAACTTGGTCAAGGCGGCGGTTACACGAGAATTTACCTTCTTGGCGAACGTCGTGGCGACGCAGCTGAAAAGGCTGTTATCGAATTGGTTTAATCGACACGTACAAAAAACACCCGTAGGAAATTCCTGCGGGTGTTTTTTATGGGAAAGAAGAAGGGCAGGTATGCGTTTCATCGCATACCTGCCCTTCTGTTTTAATGAAAATCCCTGCCTATCTATGGGATAAGCAGGGGATAGATTACGTTTCGATTTCCTTGCTTACTTTACCACGCGGATACAGCTAAGCGCGATTGTTGCAGGACCCGTATGACAAGCAATACTTAAAGAGATAGGGTCGTTACACAGCACAGAAACGTTCGGGAAACGCTTTTCAACCTCTGCTTGGAACGTTTTTGCGTCGTCTGGATTGTTTGCATAAGCTATGCAAAGCTTCATTTCCCCATTAGCAAGAGCGTCCTTAAAGTTGGTGGTCAAATCTTTATTGACTGCATTGATAATGGTTTCTTTGGCTTTTAACAACGTGCGGGGAATGGCAAACTTTTCCAGCTTATCGCCGCCTAAATGCAAAACGGGGCGAAGCTTTAACATAGATCCGATTGCCGCAACGGCAGGGGATACTCGGCCTCCCTTTTTCAAATATTTCATATTTTCAATAGAGAGATAAATACTGTAATCGCTTGCGGTATTTTCCAAATAAGCTTTGATTTCTTCACTCGATTTTCCCTGTTCGCGGAGCTTTGCAGCATCTAATACGCTTGATTTCAACGCAATGGAAATTCTGCGGTTATCCACAACGAATACCTTGCCCGCAAATTCTTCTTGCTTTGCAATCGCCATTGCCGTAGAGCAAGAATTGCTCAATACGGAAGAGGTGGGGATATGCACAATTTCGTCGTAGTTTTTCAAAATATCCAACCAAAATTCCGATACTTCGGTAACGCTGGGTTGCGAAGTGGAGATATTGGCGTCGGAAATCAATTTGTCATAAAAGTTGTCGCGAGACAGCTCTACGCTTTCCAAAAGCGACGTGCCGTCGATGACAAAGGGCATAGGCAATACGAAAATGCCCTGTTCGTCCATTTCGTGCGGAATCATTCCGCTATTTGTGTCGGTTGTAATTGCAATTCTTTTCATCATCTACTCCTATCTACATTATCATAACAGATTTTTCGTCTTTTGTCAACGAAAATTTCACAATGCCAACAAAAGACCAAACAAAAGGCAAACAAAACCCCTTAACCTAACGAAAATCTAACGAAAGGATAAGGGGGAACAAGCTTTATAAACTTATTTTACTACCCGCGCGCAGGCAAGAGCCAAAGCTCCAGGACCGATATGGCAGGAAACGCTTAACGACAGCGCGTCGCAATAGGTAACGGGAACGTTCGGGAAGAACGTTTGTACTTCCTTGGCAAACGCTTTTGCTTCCGCTTCGCCGTTGGTATGCGCAACGTATAATGCAAGCTCGCCGTTTTGGACAAGCTCGGAAAATTCGTTTTCCAAATCGTTTTTCATCGCCGATTTCAAGCATTCTTTGGCTTTGAGCGAGCCGCGAATCAAGGCGTATTTGTCCAGCTTTCCGCCGTGTATCTGCAATACGGGCTTTATCTTCAAAATAGACCCGATCATCGCGGCGGCAGGCGTTACCCGTCCGCCTTTTTTCAGATATTTCATGGTATCTACGGCGATATAAATAGAGGAATCCGTGGCGGTTTGTTCCAAATGCTCTTTTATCGATTGCGCGCTTTCGCCACGGTCGCGCAGGGTAACGGCGTTGTAAACGCTTTGCTTCATGGTAACGGAAATACTGCGGTTATCCACCACGAATACTTTGCCCGCAAACTCTTCATTTTGGGCAATAGCGGTAGCGGAAGCGCAAGAATTACTCAAAGAGGAGGACATGGGAATATGCACAATTTCGTCGTACGTCTTCAATAATTCCGTCCAAAAATCGGTTACTTCGCCAACGCTGGGCTGGGAAGTGGAGACTTCCGCATTTTGCGCAAGCTTTTCATAAAACTGCGATTGAGATAAATTTACGTTTTCAAAAAAGCACTCGCCGTCAATCAAAAAGGGCATAGGCAGAACGTACACGCTCTTGTCCTTGCTTTCGTCCGTTAAAATACCGCTGTTACTGTCCGTTGTGATAGCTATTTTCATGCGCGAACTCACGATACTTCTCTCCTTCGTTGTAATTAGTGTATGCAGTGCTTACAGATATTATCATATCAAATTTTATATACTTTGTCAACAAGGCATAAGCAAAATTGCAAAAAAAGTCATGGAAAAGCATGACAATATAAAGGCGGGCAAAAAAACGCGGGTTGGGGCGCGGTTTCCGCTTGTTATCGTTAAAAAAGTGTGGTATAATAGTAAAGCAAAAGAACAAAGGAGAAGCGACATGAAATTTGTTGTTTACGGAATCTGGAACGAGGAACGCGCGAAGTTGGAGGAGGTAAGCAAGGCTTACGGCTTTGAATACGTAGCCACAAGCGAGCCGATATCCGTCAATAATATTCACCTTTGCAAGGGCGCGGACGGCGTGTCGGGCTTGGGTAAGGTAAACGTGGACGAGCCGATATTGCAGGCGTTAAAAAATGCGGGAATCCGCTATTTCTCCACTCGGACGGTGGGATATAACCATATCGATTTAGAAGCGGCGAAACGCTTGGGGATTCGGGTTTGTAACTCTAACTATCCGCCCGATTCCGTGGCGGAATTTTCCGTTATGCTAATGCTGCTGTTGCTGCGCAAATACAAGCAAACGCTTTGGCGGCAGCAGGTAAACGACTATTCCCTGACGGGCTTAAAAGGGGAAACGCTGGCGGGTATGACGGTAGGCGTTATGGGCGGCGGTAAAATCGGCGGCAGAGTGATTGAAATTTTGAACGGATTCGGATGCCGCGTTTTGTGCTGTTCGGAGGAACAGCGGGAGGAGATAGCGAAAATCGCAACCTACACGGACGCGGATACGCTTTATAAAGAAAGCGACCTTATTACCTATCACGTGCCTTGTCTGCCGAGCACTCGCCGTATGCTTAATAAAGATACGCTTTCGAAAATGAAAGACGGCGTTATCCTTATCAACACCGCGAGGGGCGAGCTGTTTGACATTCCGTCGCTGATAGAGGGAGTGGAAAACAAAAAAATCGGCGGGCTTGCCATGGACGTATTCGAGGGCGAGGACGGCATTTACCACGAAAACAGGGTAGCCGACATCTTGAAAAATAGGGATATGGCGTACCTTCGTCAGTTCCCCAACGTTATTTTAACGCCGCACATGGCGTTCTATACGCAGTTGAGTATGGATTCTATGATGCAAATCAGTATGGAAAACCTGTTAGAGTTCAACAAAACAGGCATGGCAAAAAACGAGATTAAGCTGTAAGAAGGGCAGAGAAATGAAATCGTTAAAAGAATTATACCGAATAGGGAAAGGTCCGTCGTCTTCGCATACGATAGGTCCTGAACGCGCGTGTAAGCTGTTTGCGGCAGAGCATAAAGAGGCAGACTCTTTTGAAGTAACGCTGTATGGGTCTTTGGCGTTGACGGGAGATGGGCACGGTACGGGTGCAGTAATCGAAAGCGTGCTTTCGCCCGTAACGGTAAAAAAGGATACGCAAGCGTTTACACCGCACCCCAATACGATGGATATAACGGGGTATAAAGCGGGGGAAAAAGTTGCAGAAATGCGCGTGTATAGCGTGGGCGGCGGCGCGATAAAGGTAGAGGGCAGAGCGGATACCGAGGGCAAAGAGGTGTACCCGCATTCTACGCTGAAAGAAATTAGGGCGTATTGTAAAAAGGAGAATATGCGCCTTTGCGATTACGTCTTTTTGCATGAGGGAGAGGAGATAAAAGCGTACCTTGCGGAGGTTTGGCAGACCATGAAAGACGCCATTGCGCGCGGTGTACAACGGTCGGGCGTATTGCCTGGCGGGTTGGAGGTGGAACGTAGGGCTCAGGTTCTGTATAACGGCAAAGTGGAAAACGAGGCTTCGGAGGTGCGGGAAAATCGGCTTGTTTGCGCGTATGCTTTTGCGGTAGGCGAGGAGAATGCGTCTGGCGGCACGATTGTTACCGCTCCCACGTGCGGGGCTTGCGGAGTGTTGCCTGCCGTTTTGAAATATTCGCAGGAACGCAAACAATACACGGACGAGCAGGTAATTTGTGCGCTTGCGACGGCGGGGCTTATCGGGAATCTTATCAAAACCAACGCTTCTATATCGGGCGCGGAATGCGGTTGTCAAGCGGAGATAGGCAGTGCGTGCTGTATGGCGACGGCGGCTTTGGCGGAGCTGCAAGGGTTGCGGTTAAATCAGATAGAATACGCCGCAGAGGTGGCAATGGAGCACCATTTGGGGCTTACGTGCGACCCCATTTGCGGGTTGGTGCAAATTCCCTGTATCGAACGGAACGCAGTAGCGGCAATGCGAGCAATCAACGCAGCCTCGCTTGCGTATTTTTTAACGGATAGCCGAAAGATATCGTTTGACTTGGTGGTAAAAACCATGTACGAAACGGGCAAAGACCTGCGCCGACCTTACCGAGAAACCGCGGAGGGCGGACTTGCAAAATTATATAAGAAATAAGATGAAAACAGCACCTCGTATGAGGTGCTGTTTTATGGAGGAGCGAGATAAATTAAACATCAAACTCAAAAGAAATAGATTCAACGCCGTTACCCTCGCTGTTATAAACAACAATCATTCCTTTGGGATTTTCATAAAATTTCCCCGTCTTGGACTCGCAAGTAAACGTATAATCACCGCCTTGCTTAATGGTTTTCTGTTCGCTGTTTACCACGTCGTCTGTCTTTAAGAAAACGCGCGCAAAAACGGTAATATCTTCTTCTGAAATATTCTCTACGGTAAAGGAAAATTTGTAATTTTCCGTTTGTTCTTTTATGTTTGTTATTTTAATATAGTCATAGGTATATTTGTCCTCTTCCGATGCTCCTCCGTTACAACTGACGGCAAACAAAAGTAATACCATGGATACAACAAACACGAAAATTCTTTGCAACTTTTTCATTATAAAGTACCTCCAAAAATATGATAAAAATATTATAACACTAATTTTAGTGTATGTCAAATAAAAACACGCTGTTTAGTGTAAAATATATTTATGAGGACATTTGGGGAAAACTTAAAATATTTTCGCGGATTGCATAAAATCAATCAAAAGGAGTTTGCGGAAAGAATGAAAACCACGCAACAGCGGGTCAGCGAATGGGAGTGTAATAAAGTAGAGCCGTCGCTTTATAATATCTTGAAAATATTAAAGGTGTTTGATATTACCTTTGAAGAATTGACGGATGGAATAGAAGAAGAATGAAACCGTGTTTGCGTTAGCAAGCACGGTTTATTTTATGGAACAAAAATGAATTGAGGGGGGGCAGAGGTGGAAGATTGCGCCTACGGCGCAAAGCTTCACTCGCAACAAATTTTGCGAAAAAGAGTAACTTTACCGTTATTGCTCGTTCGCGCGAACCACCGATAATGCGGTGGTTACTCAAGACACCTCAACCACACACAAAAAGGACACCTTTTGGGTGTCCTTTTTGTGGTGGGCAGAGGTGGATTCGAACCACCGAAGTCGAAGACGTCAGATTTACAGTCTGATCCATTTGGCCGCTCTGGAATCTGCCCGTATGAAATTTTTGTTGTGGAGCCGGTGATTGGACTCGAACCCACAACCTGCTGATTACAAATCAGCTGCTCTGCCAATTGAGCTACACCGGCGTGTAGTGCCTCGGGACTTGGTGCGTACCCAATAGGGCGGTATCTTGCGATAAATCGCAAGGGCAACGGTCGCAACCTGTTTTCGCGGTTGATTTCGCTATACCGTTATTGCTTCCTCGCACGAACCACCGATAATACGGTGTTTCTCGCAACGCTCCAAATTACATATCTAAAACAATTCCCTGATAGGGGATTGTTTTAGATGTGGTGCCTTGGGGCGGAATCGAACCACCGACAGGCAGATTTTCAGTCTGCTGCTCTACCGACTGAGCTACCAAGGCATTTGTGGCGACCCAAAACGGGCTCGAACCGTCGACCTCCAGCGTGACAGGCTGGCGCTCTAA
>JAZOPT010000017.1:0-3905 GCA_045655725.1 Candidatus Scatosoma sp. | reverse complement strand
CATTTTTTGTGAAAACGGATTATATTGGTTAGGCTAACCTTTTGGAAGAATATCCCTTTTTTTGCCGAGAAAAATTTATTTAACACCTTGACAAATGAAAAAAGCGGTGTTATAATAGATACATAAACTTATGGAGGTATTTTATGAAAAAGTTACTTTGTGCCATTTTGGCGATGACGGCGATTTTCTGCTTCGCAGGCTGTGAAAACGATAAATGCGATATCTGCGAAAAGAAAACGGAAGACTGCAAAGTTTACGAAGACCTTGATAATCAAGAACTTTGCCCCGAATGTGCAGTGAAAGAAGGTATTAAAGCTGGCGTGAACAGCATTTTGGGCGACTAATTACCGCGAGAAAACACAAAAAATAAGCAGACGAATTGTTCGCCTGCTTATTTTTATGCCTTTTTATAATTAAAACTAAAATTCGATTTTTTCTTCGATATATTTAATCGCTTCGTCGATATCTACACGGATTTGTTCCATCGTGTCGCGGTCGCGCACGGTAACCGTGTTGTCCTCTAACGTCTGGAAGTCGATAGTAACGCAGAACGGCGTACCGATTTCGTCCTGACGGCGGTAACGCTTCCCGATAGAACCCGTAATATCGTACGTGGTAGGGAATTTTTTCATCATCTTCGCATACACTTCGTCTGCCTTGTCTGCAAGGTTCTTTTGCAAGGGCAGCACGGCGCACTTATACGGCGCAAGGAAAGGATGCAAACGCAATACCGTACGGATATCGTTCTTTTCCGCATCTACCACCTCTTCGTCGTATGCGTCCGTCAAGAATGCCAATACCACACGGTCGGCGCCGAGCGACGGCTCTACAACGTAGGGAATGTAACGTTCGTTCGTTACGGGATCAACGTAATCAATAGGCTTGCCGCATTCTTTTGCGTGCTGGGATAAGTCGTAGTCCGATCTGCCCGCAACGCCTCAAAGCTCGCCCCAGCCGAATGCGAAATTATATTCAAAGTCGGTAGTGGCTTTGGAATAGAAGCAAAGCTCTTCGGGGGAGTGGTCGCGCAGGTGCAGATTTTCCGCTTTCATGCCCAAAGACAACAGCCAATCGCGGCAGAAATCCTTCCAATAGGCAAACCATTCCAAATCTGTGCCAGGCTTGCAGAAAAATTCCAATTCCATTTGTTCAAACTCACGAGTTCTAAACGTGAAGTTGCCGGGCGTGATTTCGTTACGGAAGGATTTACCAACCTGTGCGATACCGAACGGCACACGCATACGCGTAGCGCGCTGTACGTTTTGGAAGTTAACGAAAATACCCTGCGCCGTTTCAGGACGGAGATATACGGTGTTTGCGCTGTCCTCCGTTACCCCTTGGAACGTCTTGAACATCAAGTTAAATTTACGGATAGAGGTAAAATCGGAGTTGCCGCAAACGGGGCAAACGATTTTATGTTCTTGGATAAACGCCTCCAAGCCCTCGTTGTCCATAGCCTCCACCTTTACGTCCAGCTTGTGTTTTTCCACGTAGCTTTCCACAAGATTGTCTGCACGGTGGCGGGCCTTACACGATTTACAGTCCATAAGCGGATCGGAGAACCCGCCGAGATGCCCCGAAGCTTTCCACGTGCGCGTATTCATCAAAATAGCGCAATCCACACCCGTATTATAGGGATTTTCCTGTACGAATTTCTTCCACCAAGCTTTCTTTACGTTGTTTTTCAGCTCCACGCCCAAAGGACCGTAGTCCCACGTGTTGGCAAGACCGCCGTAAATTTCACTGCCGGGGAAGATAAAGCCGCGATTTTTGCAAAGGGAAACAAGCTTTTCCATTGTTACCGCTCTTTTTTCAGCCATAAAAGTAACCTCTTTTCTCTAAAAATTTTTTTATCGCATTTATTATACGATATTCCAACCTTTAAGTCAAACGAAAGGGGGAATTTTTACGGAAAAATTTTGTATATAAACGGGTTTTTGCCCGAAAAAAGGGGAGAGAGAGGGAGATTTTGTATTCTGTGTAAAAAAATTCTCAAAAAAATCATGAAAAAATCGTGAAAAATCGGCGGAGAACTATTCCCTTTTTTCAAAATATATGGTATAATGTAAGGTGCTAACGTATGTGCTTGCGGCTTGGCGGGCGGGCATGGCGTTATATACAAAAGGAAGACGGAGGCGAGCGCGCGGCTGCGGCGAAAGCAGAGTGGCGCAAGCAACATGGAGGAGAGTATGCTTTCGGATATCGAAATTGCCGAACAGGCGGAACTTATTGACATTCGCGAGGTGGCGAAAACGCTGGGCTTGACGGAGAACGAATTAGAGCTTTATGGGAAATACAAAGCCAAAATTTCCCTGCCCAAAAATGCGGAGCGTAAAGCCAAGCTCATTTTGGTAACGGCGATCAATCCCACCGCTTCGGGCGAGGGAAAAACCACCGTGTCTATCGGTTTGGCGGACGGAATGGCGAAATTAGGAAAAAAGGTGTGCTTGGCACTGCGCGAGCCGTCGCTTGGACCTGTTTTCGGTATCAAAGGCGGCGCGGCAGGCGGCGGGTATGCGCAGGTTGTGCCTATGTCCGATATCAATTTGCATTTTACGGGCGATCTGCACGCAATCACGGCGGCGAACAATCTGCTTTGCGCGTTAATGGATAATCATATTTTCCGTGGCAACGCCTTGAAAATAGACGTCAACAACATTTATTTCCACCGTTGTATGGACATGAACGAGCGCGAGCTTATCAACGTAACCATCGGCGGAAAAGGTCGCGGTGTGGAAAGAGAAGACCATTTCGATATCACGGCGGCAAGCGAAATTATGGCGGGTTTGTGCCTTGCTACCGATATTGCCGACCTCAAAAAGCGTTTGGGCAACATCATCGTGGGGTTGAACACGGACGGCGATTTCGTTCGGGCAAAGGATATTCCGGGCGCGGTTGGATCTATGGCGGTTCTGCTGAAAGAGGCGATGAAGCCCAATTTGGTGCAGACGTTAGAGCACACGCCTGCCATTATCCACGGCGGTCCGTTTGCGAATATTGCGCACGGGTGCAACAGTGTACAAGCCACGTATGCGGCGATGAGTCTTGCCGATTATGCGGTAACGGAAGCGGGGTTTGGTGCGGACCTTGGTGCGGAGAAGTTTTTGGATACCAAGTGCCGCGCGGCTGGTATCGAACCCAACTGCGTGGTTATCGTGGCGACGGTGAAAGCGTTAAAGCTGCACGGCGGCGCGGCGAAAGAAACTCTGTCGGAAGAAAATCTGACTGCCTTGGCGGCGGGTATGCCCAACCTCATGAAGCATATCGAGAACGTACAAAAGGTGTACAAAAAGCCCGTTGTGGTGGCGATGAACAGATTTTACACGGACACGCAAGCGGAGACGGATTTCGTGATTGCGCAGGTAGCGAAAGCGGGCGCAAAGGCGGTGTTTACCGACGTGTTCTTAAAAGGCGGCGAGGGCGGCAAAGAGCTTGCGCAAGCGGTAATAGAAGCGTGTGAGATTGAATCCAAGCTTTGTCATCCGTATGCCTTGGAAGAGGGTGTTTGCCAAAAGATAGAAAACGTCGCAACGAAAATTTACGGCGCGGACGGAGTGGATTTCACCGAGGAAGCGTTGGCGAAAATTAAGATTATCGAAGAAAAGGGGTGCGGGAACTTGCCCGTTATCATTGCCAAAACGCAATATTCCCTTTCCGACAATGCGGAATTGTTGGGTCGTCCGACGGGGTTTAGAGTTTGCGTTCGGGATATCGTCTTAAAGGGCGGTGCGGGATTTATCGTTGCCATTGCAGGCAAGATTATGCTGATGCCCGGTTTGGGTGCGCACCCTGCCGCGGAAAGGATTGAGTTGACGGACGAGGGTGTAATCGTCGGTTTAAGCTAAAAACGAAGAATATGCTACGCATTTCTTCGTCAAGCTTGCGTTTCCCCTTGGTCGTGTACG
>JAZOPT010000016.1:0-9575 GCA_045655725.1 Candidatus Scatosoma sp. | reverse complement strand
ACAAATATTTTTGTATTCTTGGGGATTACTCGTTTGATAACGTGCCACCGCCGCTTTGCCTTGATCGCACATAGCAAGCCAACCCTCCAACGTGGCAATCGGCCAATAATCAAGATTAGCAAGGTTCGGACGGACACCGCCGTTCGTGCCGTACTCTTTAATCAAGATTTCCTGCCAATACATACGCTGATTCGTAAAGAACGTTTTCATCATCGGCGCGGCGTCTTTATACATCGCGTTGAAATAGTTATTAATAAGCACGCCCGTATCAAGCGAAGTATCCCAACAAAGTTTGGCTTTTAAATACTGTTTCAAATTATTCCAAGCTGTCGTCGTTACCTGCGAATACGGCGAGTCGAAGTAGATACCAAGGTTACTCTTGGACGCATAATGTGAAAGCGTTTCGCCCGTAAAATAATCGAAGGTATCGAGCATATACATTTTGTTACCGTAATTGGTATCGTACAAGTAGTAATACATTCTATTCTTACCGCCAACCACCGCTTCCCACGCATCAAAATTACTGCGTGCGTTATCGTTGATTTCCGCCGTAAACGAAGTTTGATATTCATAGTCGGGCGCGTATTCGATAATCACGTCGTCGCGTAACGTAACAAGTGGCTCCCACGTGCCCGTGGATGCATCGTATTTTGCGGGCGCGGTTTGCGTATACGAATACGCATACACTTCAAAAAGTAAATTATCGCGCTTATATTTCGCGTGCTTTTCGTCTTTGAGTTCTTCTTCCACCGCCGCCGCAAGGTCATTAATATAATTGATATAAATGCCTGCCATCGTTCCGTAGTACTCATACTGTTCCAAGCACGTTTCACAACGGCAATATTGCTGATTATCGCATTGTAAAAACGCGAAAATTTGCTTATCGGGATACGTTTCGGGGCGTTGCGCGTCTAAGCTCTTAATCACCACGTCCACGCAAGCGTCAATCATTGCTTTACGTTCGGTTTCGTTACCGCGGGCGTTATAGCAAAGCTCTTCGCCGTCCGTAGAATACCACATCGGATGATAGGTGTCAGGCGATGAAACGTCGTCATTATACACGCTCATCGGCAACCAATTCATAACGCCAGGCGTAGTTACAATCGAATTCGTCGCGGGCGATATAATACCAAACTGGGGTGTTCTTCGATAGCCCTTATAGCGCATTCTCGTAACGAACATCTCTTCGTCGTAATCGTCCGATTCCCACGTTACGTTGAGCGAATGCCACGAGCGATGCGCAAAATCAGGAATATCCGTTACGTCGTAAGCTTTGAGCGGTTTATTCTTCACGTTCGTTTGTATCTCGATGCAGTCTTTATAATACACTTCATAGTCGAAAGTAACCTGCATAAAAGTATACACACTAAACAGTGAACCATAGTCCGAGCCACCGAAGATATAAATGCTTTTATCCTTGGTAACCACGCGGCAACCGTCTTTCCCAAGCGCTTCTTTGTTCATTTCAATCTCCGCAGACGAAAGCAACGAAGTTTCACCGATAGAAATATACGTATTCGTTTCGTTATGCGTAAGATCGGTATCTTTCACGGTAACAAGCCGAAGCCCCGTCGCCTTTTGAAACAAATACACAAATTCGTCTTTTGCCTGTATAATCGTATTACTTGCGTTCGCAGGAATAACGATTTTATAATTACATACACCGTTTTTCACAAGGCTGTCTTGCGTATCAGGTGCAGTATAGTCGTGCGTGCCTTCATAGCTGTCCAGCGTTGCACGGGGTGCGTCTGCCTTCGGCTCTTCTTCCTTTTTACAGCCGACAATACCCGCCGTCAACACAAATCCAAGTAGTAAAGATATGATTTTTTGCATTTTCTTCATTGTCGTCATCTCCTTACGATACCCGCACGGTATAGGTTACGATTGTAAAATTACCTTCCCCGTCGTAACAGCAGTACATCACAGTGTAGTCCCCTGCTTTGGTTGCGTTGAAATATCTATCTTCACCGATTGTAACCGTCGTATAATCAGGGGAACTTACGTAGACGTAGAAACGTAACTGCTCCGTCGGCGTCGTATCGTCAGAATATTCTGCTTCCGAAATCCTGACTTTCGTATTCAAAGACGCTTCGACGATTTCATACGGCTGAGCGCTTTTGAGTGTGATGGTAGGTTTTACACGTTCGGGAACGTTGATCGCATAACGAATGGGCATATTGTTACCGCTTTGGTCGGTATACGAATACATAACGATATAATCCCCGTGCTTTTCAAGCTTGATTTCATGCGCAACCGTTACGTCGCACGAGCCGTCCAAAAGCTCTCCGCCCACACTCGTTACGAAATTGCCGTCGGGATCTGTTACCGCAAGCCCCAACTTCTTCTCTAAATACGGAGAAAGTACGTCCGTTACCTGTGCGGCTTCCAACGTGGCAATCGAGCCAAGTTCTTTAATACCGTTTTGCAAATTCGCGACGTATACAGTGGGCGCGATCGCGTCGTTCGTCGTTTTTTCGTTTAAGCCTTGTTTTCCCACGCGAGCAATCGCAAGTCCCGCACCGCCTTCTACGCCAATCAAACGCACGCCAAGCAATACTTTATCGCTCGTAAAGGTGTTATTCCACGCAAATTCCGTACTGCTCGTGGTATCCAAGAACGCACCGTTGCTGTATGCAAACGTGCTCTTCGTGCCTGTAAACGAACGAGTGATCGTCGTACGTTTTCCGCCGTTGATAGATAAATTAAGCGTACCGCCGTTGTTTTCGTAGCGCACCACCACTTGATTTTCTCTATCGTAATAATCGGTAATAACGATTTCCACCGCGTCCATTTCGTTGTAGTTTTGGAGCGTGTCTTTATCTTGCGCGGGAACGGTAAATTCAAAGTTCAGCGCGGAAAGCGAAAGTACGTTGATAAAATCGAACGCATAATCGCCCGTTCCGTTTTCAAGGGTATAGCGAACGTCCGTTTTCGTTGCGCTTGCGGTAAATTGCCCGCTTTGATCGTAGAAATATTTTTGCGCCTGTAAGGAACTCCCCACACCTACATCCACAACCTTAACTTTCTGCGTTTCCACCTCTTCTTCACCGCAAGTAAATTTAAACTGCACGGTAGACGAAGCGGTGATTTTGAAATCTTTATGATCGATCTCCGCGTATTCTCCGCCGTCTTGGCTAAGCAAGGTTTTTGCAGGCGCGCACACGGGATCTTTTTTTGTATATGAATAACTATCCACGTCGTCTAACGTGTAGGAATAACCCTTGATAAAATATTGTGGAAGAAAATATTCCCCGATTTGGGAATGTCCCGCAGCGCTCGCCTTGAGTTCCGACGTCGCCGTATACGTGGCAAACGGTGTTTCCAGCTCATAGACGAGTTGATACGTGCCTACGTGCTTGGGGAAATAGCTGTAATTTTCTATTTCTTCCTTTTCATCTTCAAACTGTGCGTAGACTTTAACAAGCGTATCGTCTTCGTATAAACCCGTAACCGTGCAAGCGGGAATACCCACCCAAGCACCCGCTTCTGCCATCGTATTCGTTGCCGTCAGTTTCACCGCTACGTTTCCGTCTGCTTTTCCGCAAGAAATATGTACCACTTCTTGCGCTTGATTGCCGAACGTGTCGCAAGCACTATACACCAGCGTATAACGCCCGACCTTGGACGGTGTGAACGTACCGCCTTGGGTGTTAATAAGAATTTGTTTTTCCGTACCATAACCGTAATAAACGAGTACGTCCGCTTCTCCCTGTAAATGCTCGTCTGTTGCGATGGCTCTCGGAATGCTTACGCTTTCCCCAACCGCCAGTTTATGCTCCACGTTGCCGTTAAAGCCTTCATGTAAGGTCAAAACAGGCGGCATTTCGTCGAGCACGGGTTTGGTTTCGTCGTCGATCGTTTTCGTTTTGCCCACTCTAAACGATACTTCCGCAGAAATGGTTTTCCCCGATACGCTCGCATAGTAGACAATGGTATATTCGCCTTCTTCTTGTAATACGTGCATTCCGCCCGCATACGTTGCGCCGCTGGGATAAATAATCACCGATTTTGTAGCGGAAACATCTTCCCCTTTATAGGCAATAGTAGCGGTGGGCACGACAAACTCCGCGCCGAACTCGTAGGCGCTTTCCACCGTTTGCGAAGTCGTGGCCTGATAAGCAACTGCCGAAACTTTTTGCTTACCCGCCACGCTCGCACCGACAACAGCCCCTGCAAGCCCCACAGAAAGTGCGGCGGCCACTGCGATCAGCTTGATTTTTTTCATAGTGCGTTCTCCTAATCTTTATTCTTTCAAACCGCCCATCGATACGTTACCCATAAGCTTGTTTTTCAAGAATATGAACATAACGAGAATGGGAAGCGCAAGCGTCATTGCCGCGGCAACCTTGATGGGTGCGTCGCCCAAACGGGACGAGCCGATCGTTAAATACCACACCGTATAAGCAAGCGTGGGTTTGGTCGGTAAATACATAAGAGGGATTTGATAGTCGTTCCAAAGCGCAACGAACTGTACGAGCCATACTGTACCCAATTGCTTTATAGAAAGGGGGATAATGATGGACGTAAAAATATTCCAATTCGACGCGCCGTCGATCTCTGCCGCTTCCGCATACGAATCAGGCAAGGATTTATAAAATCCGTAAAATACGAAATAATACATACCCGTACACGTACAATGCTGAACGGCGTAACCTATCCACGTATCGTATAATCCCAGCGATTGCAAAACGTTGATCGTGGACGACTGTGCACCAACAATAGGAATAATCATAACCACGAGCAATACGGTATATAAGAAATTGCTAAATTTGAAATCGAATTTTGCCGTTACGTAGGCGGTGAGTGCCGTGCTAATCGTCGTTACGATAGATCCAATCGTAGTGTAGAGTATCGTGTTGAGAAAGATACCGAACACCCCGCCTTGCGCTTCGTGATACACTTCTCTGCCTGCCGAATAAAAGGTCTTGTGCGAGAAGTCTAATACAAGGTCAAATTTCTCAAACACGACCTTATAGTTCGCGAGTTTGAAAAACGCTTCGCGAGAGTTCCAAAGCACTGATTCGTCCAAGTTGGGAAAACCGAGTACGTTTTGCCCCAACATTCCAAAATCCACGGGATCTTTCAAGGAAGTGAGCAAGCCCCACGCAAGCGGAAAAAGCATCGACAGCACGTAAATAGAAAGCACCACGCATATGGAAGTGATAATAACTTTATTAAGAATTGATTTTTCTTGTTTTCTACGCATAGTCTTTCTCCTTATTCCGTCCGCGGCCCTATTTTATTAAATGCCCAACGAAGTCCCAGCGTCATAGGCGCAACGATAAAGGTCAGAATTAAACCAAACGCCGAAAGCACGCTATACGTAACGTTTGCACCGTCAAAGATAAGATCCGCACCGACCGTTTTTGTGTACAGGAAATACCCTATCGTTTGTATCTTCGTTTCCCCCGAGCCGAACAACGTGTGCAAGCTGGCTTGGTTGGAGAAAATACCCGTCAGTCCAACGATGAAGAAGGAGGTGAACGTGGGCCAAATCATAGGCACGGTTATGTAGATAAATTCTTGTACGATATTCACGCCGTCGAGTTGCGCTGATTCGACGATTGAATCGGAAATACCGCTCATCGCCCCACTGAACATAAGCACGTTTACACCAAAGCCTATCCATACGTTATAGAAAATAACCATAATACGGCGGGTGTCGGGATTATCAAGCAATCCCATTACCGTTATATCTCCCGTTACTTTTTGCATAATCGTGCGGTATACGTCGTTGACAACGCCCGTGAATAGCAATGCAAACACGACGCTGGAAAGTATTTTCGGCATAAACAAGATCACGCGGAAAAGCTCCGACATCGGATATTTTTTACTGATATAATAAGAGAATATCAAAGCAAGCGTCAACCCGATAACCGTGTGCCAAAAGAACATTTCCAAGGATATGGCGATTCTAAATCCGCTCGTTTTTAATATATCAAACGCCGTTTTGAAGTTGCGTATACCGGCAAACTTAATATCAAAACCCAACGTGCCTTCTTTGATAGAATACTCCTGAAACGCCAAAATAAAGGAATTGAAATTGACGTACACGTAGAATATACAAAACTGCACGACGGGAATAATCAGCATACAAGTATAGAAAATAAGCTGTTTTCTTCTCCGTTCGTTCAAGCGTTTTTTCTTTTTATCTGTTGCAAGACCTAACACGTTACACCTCAATTTCTATCAATTTTCAAAATATTTTAAGAAGGTTGCGCCCCATGCGCTTTCCGTATATCCAGTGCTATTAAAGCAATCCACAGCGTTCTTTTCCGCGCGGAGCGCTTTCAAAACGCAGGTATACGAGTCCAACCCGTCAAATTCGGGAGTCCAACCTGCAAGGTCGCTCCATGTCAGCAAACCGCTGTTATTTCTAAATGTTTCGTTGTCCGCCATTTGTCTTATAATACCATCGGCATTTGCGTTGCCTACCGCCATAAGCGATTGCTTAAAAGGAGGCAAATCACCTAAAATAGGCGATACGTCATAGTCCATAAAACCCTTTCTTGCACCCGTCGTTTTCGTGAAGTTTTGAAGTTCTGCGTCCGTATAAAGGAACTTAATGAAATCTTTACAAGCTTTCACGATTCCTTCTTTCTCCGCTTTACCAGCCAAGTTACCGTTGATAACCGAATACGTACCGCCCGCTGCAAGCAACGATTCGCTTCTGCCGTTTCCTTCCGTTACCGTTTCATTCAAGGACGTAGGCATATTGAAATATTTTACGTTCTTATCCGTTTGCGAACCCGTATATTTTTTATATTCTTCAAACAATCCATAGCTCTCCGCTTCGGGATACCAGTACGTACCTTCAATTAGCATACCCACTTCGGGGTTCGTACCTACGCCGCTCAAAAGCAACGCTCTCATTGCTTCTTTATGCGTGTGTGAAGACTGCGTGGAACGATTGTCAAACCAGCCTTGTTTGTGCGCAAGCTCCATAAACGCGAGCGCATAATATCTTCCCGCTTGGTTGACCGCTTTATATCCCGTAGAAACCTTAATTTCTGCATTCTCTTCCACCGTCGGTGCTTTGATTGTGCTTTCGCCGGGGAATAAATTCGTATCGCCAAAGCCCGTCACGTAGTCCGCGTTGCCCTTGAATTGGAACGCCGCATTCATATCCGTACCCGACAAGCCTGCCCACATACCGCCCAACATCTTGTTAGAGTAGCGCACGAGATGGTTTCCTGCCACGGTGAACGGGATAACACCCGCTTCCGTTTTCATATAATCACAAAGCGCAACGAGTTCATAAAGCGACGTAGGTAAACCGTCGTCGTACGTGCCGTATACGCCGTCGTTTCCGCAAGCCTTACGCGCCTGCGTATTGCCCACAAAATATACCGTTTCGCCCGTCAAACCGCATTCGTAATCCACACCGCCCGCTGCAGGATCTGCAAGGTAAAGACCTTTTTTCTCAAACAAATCCGCGTCGTAGCTCAACCCGTCGTAATATTCATAATAAGGCAAACAATAATAATTACCGTCCGAGCCTTGCAAATCATAACGATATTCCGCAGGGATTTTATCCTCGATCGTAACATCTTTTCCGTCCCGCGTGTCTACAACTTCTTTCACAACGTCGCTAATATCTAAGAACAAACCCTGTTGAATGCAGGTAAGCTTGTTTCCGAGCGTGAAATATAAATGATCTCCTGAGCCTTTTATATCGTTAAAATTTACGTTGATATTGTGCGTAATACTAAACTCTACACCCGTTTTTCCTTCTTCATAGGATACGTCTTTGACTTGTTCTTTAAAGCGCACAATCGCTTCGTCTAACCAAGCCCTACCAATACCGCCACCGTAATTCGCCACGTTGATAAGCGTAGCATTTCCGTTCCTTTGGCTACTGTTACTGCACGAAGCCATAGGCGCTACCATGGCCAACGCAAGTACCGTAGTCATCACGCCTTTTAATGCTTTATTTCTCATTTTTTTATCCTCCTTTAAGAATAAAGTTTATTATTTTTTACAAGTTTTTTATTTGATTTTTGTCGTAAAAATACAAAAATTTCAGCGTTTCTTGTATCATAACACACAAATTTTACCTTGTCAATATTTTGGAGAAAACTTTTTTCGCCAAAATGGACTATTATATATATTTTTGATAAATAGTAGAATTTTTTACCATATCCACATCAAAGAGAAATACAATTCCTTACATTTTTTCCAAGTTTCGGATTTTTGCTGAAATAGAATTGACTATTTCGCATTTTTTTGTTAAAATAGGATAAAAAGTATAGAGGCGCGCATATGAGTTATTTCAGCTGTTCTTTTAAAAAAGAAAAGAACTATTCCATGAGTTCGCTGCACTCGCACGATTTTTACGAGTTATATTTCCAAATCGTAGGAACACGGCGATATTTTTGCGACAATCAATATTACGATCTTTCGGAAAACAGCTTGGTGACGATCCCGCCGCACACTTTGCATAAATTCGAAACGGGACCGTACGAACGCATCAGCGTTTACTTCACCCCCGACAAACTTCCGCCCGAACAGGGCGAGCTTTTAACGAGTCTTGCAAAAAAGTGCGTCGTTCAATTTTCCGAAAAGGAAATGAAGCAAATACATAGGACTTTAAACAAGCTATTACAACTTTTCAATTCCGAAACTACGAATGATAAGCATTTGCAACTGTCGCTGTGGGTCGGAATGCTGTTGCACCAGCTTTATTACGCAAACGCCACGGAGAAATCGGAAACGTTACGATTAACAAACGAAGCGTTAAACAAGGACCTTTCCCCTACGATATTAAAGATTATGGATTATATAAAAATGCGGTATAATGAGCCCGTAAGTCTTGCGGATCTCTGTCAGGAATTTCATCTTTCCAAGGCTTGGATATGCAAATCTTTTTTTGACGCCAACGGTATGACGATCTTTCAATACAAAAATTCTTTACAGCTCAACAAAGCAAAGGAACTTTTGAAAACCACCACTACTCCTATCGCCAAAATCGCGAAAACAACGGGTTTTTCGTCGCCCAACTATTTCAGCAAGGTATTCACTAAGAATATAGGCTCGTCCCCGTTTGAATACAGACAGGCTTATAGAAAGCAACGATAGCAACAATATAAACCCCGCGGGATAAGGATTTTTCTTATCCCGCGGGGTTTACTTTTCTAAATATACGATAAATCCGAACCCTGCGCCGACAATGATCGGTTTAGAGTTCGGATTATACCTGCTTGGCGCAGAAGGAGGGATTCGAACCCTCGCTACGGTTATCCCATACTACTCCCTTAGTAGACGTAGTTTGCAAATAGAATAAAAACAAATCGGAAACGCTCTTATAAATAAAAATTTTGGGACACAATTGGGACATAACCTAAAAACGAGCATTTTTTATAGATTTTTATGCGTTTTTTGCCCGTTTTTATGCTTCTTGGTAGGGTTCGGAAAACCGTAGGTTTTCTTTGAGCGTATGCGAAAGCCCCCTGATCGTCCATAAAAATGACCGTTTTTCGTGCGAAAAACGGTCATTTTGTTGCATTTTTAGCTTCTTTGCATAGTAGTTTGTCATACTTTGGGACATAAATTGGGACATAAAACCCTGAAATTTT
>JAZOPT010000015.1:0-23022 GCA_045655725.1 Candidatus Scatosoma sp. | reverse complement strand
GTATAGGGGTGCAAAGGACGGTCGAAAATGTCCTCCGCCGTACCCATTTCGATAATCTTGCCCGCATACATAACCACAACGTAATCCGCCATTTCGGCAACCACGCCCAAATCGTGCGTGATGAGCATAATAGACCCGTTTATCTTCGCCTTAATTTCGCGAAGCAAGTCCAAAATTTGCGCCTGAATGGTAACGTCCAAAGCCGTCGTAGGCTCGTCCGCGATAATCAACCGCGGATTGCAAAGCAACGCCATAGCAATCATGACACGTTGACGCATACCGCCCGAAAGCTCGTGCGGGTACTTTTTATATACGCCTTCGGGGTCGGCAATACCAACCAGAGTAAGCATTTCGATACTACGCGCTTTTGCGTCCTCTTTGGAGATTCCTTCGATATGCAAAAACGCCACTTCGTCCAACTGATTTCCAATGGTAAACACGGGGTTTAACGACGTCATGGGTTCTTGGAATATCATAGAGATTTCCCGTCCGCGGATAGAGCGCATCGCCTCCACGGGCATTTTTGCAATATCGTACACCTTTTCGTCCATTTCGTACATATTGCCGCCAAGCTCGTTCTTTTTATGCACGGGCTTGCCTTTTTCGTCTTTCTTGATTACCGTTTCACCGTTGATTTCTTCCGTTTCATAAACGGGAATTTTCTTCCCCTTTTCATCACGGCGGAACGCATTGGTACGGAAACGGATACTCCCGTCCACAATCTGACCGCTCGGGCCTTGCACAAGCTGCATAAGCGAAAGGGAGGTAACGCTTTTACCGCAACCCGATTCGCCCACAACGCCCACGGTAGAGCCTGCGGGAATGGAAAACGTAACGCCGTTTACCGCCTTTACCACGCCCGTATCCGTATAGAAATAGGTGTGTAAATCTTCAAACTCCACGATGTTCGCGGGGTTTTTCATTTCGGAAACGTATTCCGCTTCTACGTTCTTTCTCTTTTTACGCTTTTCAAATTCGCGCGTGATTTTTACGTTTTCTTTTGCAATACGGCGAGATTCTTTCGCTGTGATATAATGGGTATTTTTCTTTTCTTCTGCCATTTTATCACCTCTTCATTTTCGGGTCGAATGCGTCGCGCAAGCCGTCCCCGACAAAGTTGAACGCCAAAATTGCAAGCGTGATACAAATTCCGGGCGGTACCCAGAAATTGATATAGTTTTCCAAATACTTGCCGTCGCCGAGCGTTACGTAGTTAATCATCGAGCCCCACGTAGCCGTGCCGAGCGGCGCGCCAAGACCCAAATATCCCAGCGTAGCTTCCGTCAAAATAATACTGCCCAAGCCGAGCGTCATCGATACGATCAGCTGCGGCATTACGTTGGGCAACAAGTGCTTGAATATCTTACGGAAGGTAGATAATCCCGAGCATTTCGCCGCGAGCATAAATTCCTGTTCACGTAAGGACAAAATTTGACCGCGCACCAATCGCGCCGTACCCGCCCAGCCCATAAGCGTTAGTACGACCATCATATAATATAGTCTGCGTATATCGGTTATGCCCATAGCGGTAAACGTTGCGGACAATATCAGCATGATAGGCAGCGTAGGAATACAACTTAGAATATCCACGATACGCATAATCACCTGATCGACCCAACCGCCGAAATATCCCGCAAAACCGCCTAGAATAACACCGATAATCGTTTCCAAAATAACCACGACAAAGCCGATGGTAAGCGAGATTCTGCCGCCGTACATCAAACGAGTGAAGATATCCCAGCCGTTTTCGTCCGTACCAAGCCAATGCTCCCACGTAATGTCGCCCATGGTATTTACCGTACCTTGGCTGACAGCGATGTCGTACGCCTCAATCGTTTCCCCGTCCTCCGTTTCGTAAATAATCGGACGGGCAACCACCGTTTCCTTGATAGCCGCGGCGTTGGTGTCCGCTTCCATTTCCCCCCAAGGCGAAATCAACGGCCCTACAAAGGAAAATAAAAACAATATAATCAGCGTAATCAATCCCACCATAGACAGCTTGGAACGGAAAAACCGCTTCGCTACCATCATTCCGGGTGAAAGAACTTTTACTCTGTCCGTCAAGCTCTCGCCGTGCAAATCCTCTTCCACTTCCGCGCCCGTAGAAACCGCCGTTTCCGTTACGTTCTCCGTTACGCTTTCAGCCAAAGTAGCAGACGGCGATACGGCTTGTTTTTCATCAAGAATTTTCTTTTCTTCTTCCATACCGTCCTCCTTATTTACCCAGCTTCACGCGCGGATCGACAACCGCATACATAATATCGGTAAGCAAAATACCGATAACCGTCAAAATAGCGATAAACATATTATAACCCATGATAAACGGAATATCGCCCGCCGAAAGCGCGTCGTATGCCGTTTTACCGATTCCGGGAATACCGAACACTGTTTCCGTTATCATCGACCCACCGAAAAGTCCCGGCAAAATACCCGCAAGGGTCGTTACCAAGGGAATCAGCGTGTTTCTAAACACGTGCTTATAAACAACGGTATTTTCCGACAGACCTTTCGCGCGTGCCGTACGGATATAATCGGCGTTTAACACTTCGAGTGTATTGGTACGCGTATAACGCATCATCGAGCCGATACTGAGGATAACCAACACGAACATAGGCAACACCAAATGCCAAGCTTGGTCGATGAAAATTTCCCAACCCGTTGCGTCCACAGGCATACTCGATTGAATACCGTTTACAGGGAACCAACCAAGCTCTAATGCGAACACCTTGATAACAAGGCTACCGAAGAAGAAGGTAGGGAAAGAGATACCGATCATCGTCAAGACGGTGGCGGTGTAGTCTAACTTCCCGTATTGATTGCAAGCGCATTTAATGCCAAGAGGAATGGCAATAATCAGTTGCAAAATAAGGGAAATAAAGGAAATCATGAACGAAATCCCCATGTTCTCGAAAATGACGTCCTCTACGGGCAGCTTGTACAGGAAAGAATCTCCCATATCCCCTTTGATAAAGTTGCCAAGCCAACCGAAATAGCCCGTAACGATACCCTTAAAGGTGGGATTTTCTTCCAGCCCGTAATAGGCGTATAATTCTGCTTTTCTCTTGTCGAAGTCCGTCAAGTTGGACGCCTGACTGCTTAAAACGTTATCCAAATAGGACGTGGGCATCATACGCACCAACACGTACAAAATAACGGAAACGCCAAACAGTATCAACAGGGAAAGCAAAATGCGTTTGATACAGTATTTTACCATCTGTTTGTTCTTACCTTTCGTTTATTTTTCGGATTCTGCGCCGCATAGCCACGCCTTTCTCCGAACAAAAACCGCGGCGACGGAAGCCAACGCCCCCGCACGCCTTGGTCAAATGTTATTAGTTATAGCAAAGCTCCCAAATCTTATCAAATACGCTGGACGTTGCCGACGGATTTTGGTTAAGCGTTTCGGGGTCGAGCCATTCCTTGTTGAATACGACAAGGTCGTTTCTCTGATAGGTAGGAAGCTCTACGTACAAGCCCATGATAAGGTCAAGCGCGTCTGCGTAGATTTCCGCACGTTCTGCTTGTACCGTCGTTTCTCTTGCGTCGTCAATTAAGTCGCTCAATTCCTTAATGTCTTTCTTTTCATCTGTAAATTCACCCGTCGAATCGTTGAGAATCAATTCGTAGCCCCAGTTCTTTACAGAGGTTGCCTTACTGTCTTTGTGGTAAACCTGATACAAATCGGGGTCTAACGCAGAAGACCAAGCAGCCGCCCAAACGGCAAGGTCGCCCGTGGCAAGCTTTCTAAGTGCGGATACGTCCGTTACCACTTCTACGTCAAAGCCGCACTTCTCGTTAAGGAAAGTTGCAGCGTCTTGGAACATACGGTGTGCAGGGTGTTCTTTCGTGTCGCCTGCAATGGTAAACGTGATTTCCAAAGGATCGCCCGTTTCGTCGTTGGTGTAAACCCCGTTGCCCGTTCTCGACCAACCAGCCGATTCTACCAAAGCGGTAATTTCTTCTGCAACACGGGTAAACTTCACGCCGTTATATTCACCTACGGGTTTGCCCTCAGAATCTTTTGGATACGCCCAAGAAGTGATAGACATAGGTCTGCGAATAACCTCTGCCAATGCTTCGGTATAATATTCCGCCGTCATTTTTACGTCCAACGCCTTCATGATAGCTTTTCTCACTTCGATATCGGGCACAAATTTGGGATTAATACCCACGTAGCCGTAACCATTGGTAAGATAGTTTCTGTAATCCAAGTACGCCTTAATATCGTCGTAACCCAAACGGTTGATATTGTTCTCCGTAGCGTTTGGCTCGCCAACGTCCACTTCCTTATTGATAAGCGAGTTCATAAGCTGGTCGGAACTAACCACTTTATAACGCATATATTTAATGTGTGCGTTGCAAAGTCCGTCGCCCACCGTTTCAAAATAGGGATTACGCTTGTAATATACCCAGTAGTTTTTATAAAATTCAGAACCCTCGTTTTTGGTTACGTCCAAATCTTCGCCTGCCATATTGGTAGCCATGTACGTACCTGCGCCTACGGGCAAACGGTTCTTTTCAGGCGCTTGCAATACGGTATCAAAGAACTCTTTATTACCGAAATCTACGCCGAATTTATTTTCTTTCCAGTTAGCTTCTTCCGCCAATTCTTTGGAGGAATAGTAATGCATAGGCGATACGGTAAACGCCATATTCCAAATAGCTTTGGGGTCAACCTTATCGATAACAATCTTCAATACGTGGTGTTCTTCGCCCAAATCCTTGCCGTTAAAGGAGGTAACGCCCTCGCGTACGGTAATACCCGAAATATTAGGCACTTGCAAACCGTCGCCGGTTTTCAATTCGTCGAAGTATTCGTCGCGTGCTTCCGCTACAAATTCGTCGCGGAGCGTAGAATAACGTAAGGAATACAAAACGGAAAGCATGGACATATCAGAGCCAAAGTCTGCTTCCAATACCTTGTTAATCGCAAAATCACGTACCATGTAGTTGATAGCTTCTGCTTCCGTACAACCGTATTCAGCAATATATTCCGCCTTATCGTACCCCTCTTCGTTTCCTTCTTTTACGGATTTAATTTCGTCGATAAGGTTTTGCTTTGCCACCTTATTATCGTTATCCTCATCAGGATCAAGCTCGGTAAGATACTTACCGTTTGCGTCTGTTTTCTTTACCTTGTTCGTTCCCTCCCAAGTATATTGATAATCCAACAAACCGCATTCCCAATAGAAAATTTCCCAAGCCTCGTCAAAGGTGTATTTTTCCTCATACCCCTCAAACGCGCCCTCTGCCGACGTCCAAGCAGACTCTAACGCTTCCTTGTAAAGCGTTTTCATCGTAGCAATATCCGCCTCGATTTCTTCGGTGCTGTCCGTTTCGCCATAAAGATAATTTTCAATATTGGTAATTCTTGCGTCCGCCGTCGCATAAAAACCTTGTTCCGCCATTGCTGCACTGCTTGCGTCTGCATCGGGGTCTTGCGTGCGGTACGCTTCCAAACCTCTAATCTTCGTCGAGTAAATGGTAGCCGAGCCCATATACATCGGGTCGAGATATACGTACAGGTTAAACAAAACGTCAGCGATCGTCAAAGGCTCGCCGTCGCTAAATTTGATACCGTTTTTAATCAAAAATTCATATTCCGTGGTATCGCCGATTGCGTCCGAGCTCTTCGTTTCCGTGTAGTCGAGTGCAACGGTAGGCCAATCCTCACCGCAAACGGGGTTGCCGTCCGCATCCGTCGTCATCATGGAGATTTGCGTTTGCGCCGCAATCGTTACGTCGGGAGCCGACGTCGCAAAATAAGGGTTAAAATTACCGTCCAATGCCGCAATACTGAAAACCACCGGTCTTGTTTCCATTTCCGCTGCGTATTTGCGCTCCTTTTCCTCAGGATTGCTGGAAGAGTTTTCCTTTTTCTTACAGCCCACCATGGAAAACGCCGTCAGCGCGCCAAGCGCCAAACACACCGCTCTTTTGAATGATTTATTCATATATATCCTCCTAATTTTTTCCTAAATATTTTTATCGGGAGTTGGAAACTTCAATTTCCATACCCGTAACGTCAAAGCCCGCAACCGCGCTTTCCGCGCCCGTTTCTATCGCACCGTCGCCCGTCGCATACTGCCAGCCCGTCCAACCGCCCTGTCCGTCCGATTGGATATTGCTTCGTTCCTGCAAGCCCATATCGTTATCCCAGAACACCACGCGCATGTTGCCGTCAAATTTTACGTTTTGCACTGCCGCGCCTGCTTTAATGGATTCAAACAACAAATACGTGTTGATATAAAACGTCTTGCTTTCTCCCTCCAACGCCGTAACGTACTGCACGTTAATATCTTCAAACGTTACGTTTTCAATCTTCGCCGAATCACCTATCTTTCCAAAGAAAGACACGGTGGACTTATTCCCGATACTTTCCTTCTTTACCGTAAGATTTTTCATCTTGAAGCCGTTGCCCTGCCATTCGCAATTAAAGGAAGCGTTGGGGTCAATCTGCACGTCCGCGCAATCAATATCGGCAATTTGGTAATACCGTTTGGAAGCGGAATACAATTCGCCCTCCGCACCGAACATATCTTCTACGTCCTCTGCCGTTTCTAAAATACTCCAAGTTCCCTTGATATACTTCGCATACAAATTCACGTCCGTTTCCGTCCGCGCGATAGGCCAATCGGAGTCCGTCATCAAGCTTTCGGGTGTACAAGCCTTATCTTTATACAGCTGCACAAAGGTATAGCCGCTATCCTCTGCGGGCAGGAAGTTGTCCTCTTTTATCTTTCTGAGCGAATCCCCCTCAAATTTGTATTCACGGATAAGCTCTTCGTTTGCCACGCTTTTTTCGTCGTCAAATTTCACGCTTTCGCCGTCGGCAAGGTCGTCGCTGACCAAAAAGAAGTTCACGCGAGCCTGTTTCGCCCAATCGGCAACCAACGTCCAATGCTCGCCGTTTTCAAGCGGCTTGGAAAAATCCGCAACCTCGTCACTCATCACGGGCACCGTCTTTTCCTCGTCGGCATAGACAATCTCGCCGTTCTCGTCCGTTTCCGCATGATACCACGCCAAGAAATCAAACCCGTCGTATTTCAGCGAAATATTGGCTATCTTGGAATCGGGCGTAATGTCAATCGCTTTGGAATCGGCTTTGTAATACAAATTCTTCACCGATTTCGTTTGTTCAAACAATCCGCCGTTTGCGTAATAGGTTACCCTCGAAGTGAGCGCATACTTGGTTTTTACGTCCTCTAACGATTCCCCAAGCTTGCACCCCCCTAATATAAATAAGGAAGCAAGCGCCGCACCCAGCGCAATCAATTTGCATTTCAATCTCTTTCTCATCGCGTAATCTTCCTAAAATTTTCTCCGTAAAGCACCCGAAAGTGCCCGTCCAAGGCACGTTTTTTAACGCTCCCTCAACGCTTTTGGTCGCTAAGACCCAATTTTGCTTATAACACAACTATTATTTTAACCGAAAACACGCCGTTTGTCAATCATTCTTTGACAAAATGTATAAATAAATTTTTCCTTTTCTATATATTTCTTTTCCATTCAAAAAGTTGATAACAGTTATTAAAATAATCGATTTTGTATAAATACAAACGCAAAAAAACGACAAAAAAACACTTTTTCAAGGGCGTGTTTAGGAAAAAGCAACTCTTGTTTTTATATTTATCAATGAATTTGTATATTTATACATAAGTAAAACCCGCCCCGCCGACATTATGTCGGCGGGGCGGAAACCAATACAATTTTTTCGCTTATTTGGTCATTTTTTCCTGTTTCACCTTGTGGTCGATAACGTGGCGGGAAGCAAGCTCGTCCTTTACGTCCTGCACGGTAATACCCGCTTGCGCCATCAATACCATGACGTGATAGGCAAGGTCGGCAATTTCGTAAACGGTTTCCTTTTTGTCCTCCGCTTTGGCTGCAATGATAACTTCCGTACTCTCCTCGCCCACCTTTTTCAAAATTTTATCCAAGCCCTTTTCAAACAGATAGGTGGTATAAGAGCCCTGCGGCATTTCCGCTTTTCTGCCCATTAACAGAGCATACAAGCCCTCCAAACTGAACTGCGTTTCTTGCGCTCCGTCCGCATCCTTATTATATAAGGGATTGAAAAAACAGCTGTCCTCGCCCGTATGGCACGCAGGTCCGTCCTTTTCCACTTCCACAACCAAAGCATCTTTGTCGCAGTCGGCAACGATAGACACCACGTGCTGGTAATTGCCGCTCGTTTCCCCTTTCAGCCAAAGCTGATTTCTGGAACGGCTATAAAAACACGTCAAGCCCTTTTCCAAGGTAATAACTAAGCTTTCCTTGTTCATATACGCAAGCGTCAAAACCTTTTTGCTTTTGGAATCCACTACTATCGCGGGAATAAGACCCTTTTCGTCAAATTTTAATTCTTCTACGTTTATCATATTCTATCTCCTTTTTCACAATCACTTTTTTTGCGGTTATCTCCGCACGACGATTCCCTTTTCGTCCAACGCCTTTTTCAAATCGGGAATGGCAATTTCCCCGAAATGGAACACGGAAGCGGCAAGCCCCGCAGAAATATCGGGAATGCTTTCAAACAGTTGCACAAAATGCTCTACGCTCCCTGCGCCGCCCGAAGCAATAACAGGCACGTTTACCGCCTTGGTTACAAGGCGCAAAAGCTCCAAGTCAAACCCGTTTTTCACGCCGTCCGTATCCATGGAATTTACCACCACTTCGCCCGCGCCCGCGCCTACGCAACGCACGATCCATTCCAAAGCGTCCAAGCCCGTATCCTCTCTGCCGCCTTTGGCGAACACGTGAAAATCGCCGTTTACACGCTTGATATCCGCAGAAATTACCACGCATTGGTCGCCGTACTTTTTCGCCGCTTCGCCTATCAACGTGGGATTGGCTATCGCCCCCGAATTAACGCTCACCTTGTCCGCACCGCAAGCAAGCACCCGTTCAAAATCGGCAACCGAGCGTATCCCGCCGCCCACGGTAAGCGGAATAAATACGTTTTTCGCCACCTCGCGCAACACGTCCGTAAACAACTTTCTGCCCTCTGCCGAAGCGGTAATGTCGTAAAACACCAACTCGTCCGCACCGTTTGCCGAATAAAACTCCGCCAATTTCACAGGCGAATCTACGTCTTTTAAGCCCTCAAAATTTACGCCCTTTACCACTCTGCCGTCTTTTACGTCCAAGCAGGGAATAATACGTTTGGTTATCATTTCGCCACCTCTTCCGCAGCCAAGCTTATCGCTTGTGCCAAATCTATCGCGCCGATGTAGTACGCCTTTCCGACAATCGCCCCGTGCGCGCCCGCTTCTTTCAATGTTTTTATATCCTCTATCGACGATACGCCGCCCGAAGCAATTACTTCCAAGCTGTACGTTTGCGCGATATGCTTATATAAATCACAATTAGGACCTTTCATTGCTCCGTCCTTGGATACGTCCGTGCAAATGACCGTCTTTACGTCCAAATTTTGCATTTTGGTCAAGAACTCGTCTAACGAATACGCCGACTTTTCCAACCAACCCTTAATCGCGATTTTACCGTCCGCAACGTCTGCACCGACAGCGATTTTTTCGCCGTATTTTTGCAGAGCCGAACGCAAAAACGCCTCGTCCGTTACTGCCGCCGTACCCAAAATAACGCGGCTTGCCCCCGCGGACAAATACCCGTCCACCGTCTGCATATTGCGTATGCCGCCGCCGATTTCGATAAAAAGCGAAGTGTTTTGCGCAATGCGCTTCACCACGTCCAAATGCACGGGCTTGCCCTCTTTCGCACCCGCCAAATCCACCACGTGAATATACTTCGCGCCCTTGCTTTCAAAGTCTTTCGCTACCGCCACGGGATCATCGTTGTACACCGTCATTTGCGCATAATCGCCTTTCAAAAGCCGCACGGCTTTGTTGTCGTATAAATCAATCGCAGGAAAAATCTTCATACCCACAAATCCTTTCACACCTTTTATACGTTATCGGGAAGCTTTGTTGCCATCTTTCCCAAAAAATCGTCTTTGCTGTACTCGACAAGCGTGAACTTGCCCTCCTTATACACCGCGTGCGTTACCGAAGCGTTGCTTGCCCAAGGAATTTCTTTGAGACTTGCCATATCTTTTCCCTCGCAATACCCCGCAAAGCAACGGATAGGCGTAGCGTGCGTAAAAACGAGCACCGTCTTACCCTCGTTTTTTTGCGCAATCTCCGTTAGCGCGGCTACGATTCTGTTTTGTAAATCCAAAACACTCTCGCCGCCGTCCGTTTTCGCTAGACCGATATTATTGCACCAAACCCCATAGCTTTCCTTGTACTTTTCTGCCAATACGGAAAAGGGCACGTCTTCCCATTCCCCGCAATAAATTTCGCGCAACCGCTCGTCTTTGATAATAGGCAACCCCAAACGACTTGCCGTTGCTTGCGCCGTGTGATAGGCTCGCAACAAATCGCTTGCGTAAATCACTTCTGCTTGCAACGACTGCAAATAATCAGCCGTCTGCTCTGCCTGTGCCTTTCCGCGCGCCGTCAAATCCAAATCGGTATGACCCAAAAACGCGTTGCGCGCATTCCCCGCCGATTCTCCGTGTCGAATCAAATACACGTGTGTTTGCCGTTGCATTTTTACACCTCGCAGAACGCTTTCAATATCTTCAACCCCACGTCGCCGCTCTTTTCAGGGTGAAACTGACACCCCAACACGTTGTCTTTCGCCACCGCCGCCGTTAAAAGCTTGTCATACTCTGTTACGGCAATAACGCTGTCCTCGCAATCGGTTGCGTAATAGGAATGCACGAAATACGCGCAATCCCCCTCTTTCAAATCCTTAAACAGGAAGTGCGGGCGGGTAAACCGTAAGCCGTTCCAACCGATATGCGGAACTTTCAATTTTTCGTCTATCACGCCCTTCATCGGCACAACGCTGCCCTTTAATAACCCAAGCCCTGCGTGCGTGCCGTACTCGAAACTCTTTTCAAACAGTAGCTGCATACCAAGACAAATGCCCATAACGTACTTGCCCGTCTGCACCTGACCTTTCAAAAACTCGTCCAAACCCTGCGCGCGCAATTTTTGCGCCGCGTCCGCAAACGCGCCTACGCCCGGCAATATCACTTTGTCCGCGTTTGCAATGGTCTTTTTGTCCGACGTAACCACTACGTCCGCGCCTATTTTCGCAAACGACGATTGCAAGGAATACAAATTCCCTACGCCGTAATCCACGATAGCTATCATGGTAAAAACTCCTTTATAAAACCCCTTTGGTGGACGGAACTTCGTCTGCCCGCGCCTCGTCTATTTTCGTCGCCGCGGCCAACGCGCGCGCCACCGCCTTAAATACGCCCTCTATGATATGGTGCGCGTTCTTGCCTGCAAGCTGTCTAACGTGCAACGTCAGCTTGGATTCCCGTACGAACGCTTGGAAAAATTCCTCGCAAAGCTCGGTATCGAAATCGCCAACCTTTTCCGCAGCAATCTCCAACTGCATAGCAAGATAATCCCTGCCCGAAATATCCACCGCCGCCATAATCAGCGTTTCGTCCATGGGCAATACGATATCTCCGTATCGCGTAATCCCGCGCTTGTCGCCTATCGCCTTATAAAACGCCTGACCGAGCGCAATCCCGATATCCTCCGTCGTGTGGTGAAAATCCACCTCCACGTCGCCTTTGCACTGTACGGATAAATCATATCCCGAATGCTTAGAAAATAAGGTAAGCATGTGATCTAAAAACCCACACCCGCTGTTTACCACGCTCTTGCCCGAGCCGTCCAAATCCAATGCCAAACGGATATCCGTTTCCGCAGTTTTCCGTTCTATTTCAACGCTTCTCATCTTCCGTTTCCTCCAAAATCTCCCGAACGTTTTTCAAGAAAACGTCCATTTGCGCTTTTGTTCCTATGGTAATGCGGTTAAACGCCGCAATGCGTTCCGCAGTAAAATGCCGTACCAAAACCCCGCGCGCTTTGAGCTTCTCATACAACGCAGCGCCGTCAATTTTTTCGCTTTTCGCAAACAGGAAATTGGCCTTGGAGGTCAACACCTCAAACCCCATTTCCCGCAACGCTTTCGTCGTATATTCTCTGTTTTCGCATATTTCCAAGCACTTCGCGTCGAAATACTCCTTTTCGCACAGAGCCGCATATCCCGCCGCCGCCGTCATTCGGTTTACGTTATACGGATTGGTGGAATATTTCAGCGTATTCAAATCGGCGATAAGACTTTCGCTTGCAATACCCAGCCCTAGCCTTGCACCCGCCAAAGAACGGGATTTAGAAAACGTTTGCGTAACCAAAAGATTGTCGTACTTATGCACGAGCGGCACAGCGCTTTCCCCGCCGAAATCGACGTACGCTTCGTCAATAATCACTACGTTGTCGGGGTTGCCCTTTACAATTTCCTCAATCTCCTGCAAAGAAAGGCACAAGCCCGTCGGAGCATTGGGGTTGGCGATAACCACCGTTCCACCCGCATGCAGATAATCGCGATAATCGATAGAAAAATCCGCTTTCAAAGGCACTTTGCGGTACTCAATGGCGTGCAGCTGCGCAAACACCTCGTAAAACCCGTACGAAATATCGGGAAAGATAACAGGCGTATTTTTATCGCAAAACGCCATAAACGCAAAATTGAGTATCTCGTCCGAGCCGTTTGTAGGCAACACCATTCGTTTAGACACGCCGAACGTCTGCGCCGCCTTTTCGACAAGCAAAGTACATTCGGGGTCGGAATACAGTTGCGATTTCGCCGCCTCCGTTTTCGCCGCCTCTATCACGCTTTGCGGAGGCGGGAAAGGCGATTCGTTGGTATTCAATTTCACGTACTGCATATCCTTAGGTTGTTCCCCGGGCACGTACGGCGTCAACGCCGCAAACTTTTCGCTAAAAAATTTACTCATAATCAATCTTTCAACCGTTCTTTTCTCTTTCAATCGTTCTTTTCTTCAAACCGAACCGTCGCGCTCTTTGCATGCGCACCCAAGCCCTCTTTGTTGGCAAAGCACGCAATTTTATCCGCCACTTTGGACAAAGCCTCTTCCGTGTAATAGGTAAACTGCGTTTTCTTCACGAAATCGTCCACCGATAACGGAGAGGAGAACCGCGCCGTACCGCTGGTGGGCAATGTGTGGTTAGGACCAGCAAAATAATCGCCCAACGCTTCGGGACAATACTTCCCAAGGAAGATCGACCCCGCATGCTTCACTTTATCCAAACACGCAAACGGGTCTTCCACGCAAAGCTCTAAATGCTCGGGTGCAATCTCGTTGGAAATCTCAATCGCCGCCGATATATCCTCCGCAACGATAATCTTCCCGTTGTCGTCAATGGATTTTCTTGCAATTTCTTCGCGCGCCAGCAAGGGAATTTGCTTTTCCAGCTCTGCGGAGACCGCCTTAGCAAACGCCATATCGTCCGTTACAAGCACCGCGCTTGCGTTTTTGTCGTGCTCTGCCTGCGACAATAAATCCGCCGCGATAAAAACGGTATTGTTGGTATTGTCCGCCACGACAAGTATTTCACTTGGACCTGCTATCATATCGATAGAAACTCTGCCGAACACCTGCTTTTTCGCTTCTGCTACGAACGCGTTGCCAGGACCTACAATCTTATCCACGCGCGGAACGCTTTCCGTTCCGTAAGCCAAAGCCGCAACCGCCTGTGCGCCGCCCACCTTAAAGATACGGTCAACGCCCGCCACCTTTGCCGCCGCCAAAATATTGGGATTTACCCCGCCGTCCTTTGCGGGCGGCGTTACCATAACAATCTGTTCACAGCCTGCAATTTTTGCGGGAATAGCGTCCATCAACACTGTCGAGGGATACGCCGCCGTGCCCCCGGGCACGTATAACCCTACCCTTTCAATAGGCGTTATTTTCTGACCGATTACCGCTCCGTCCTCTTTACGCAAAGAAAAGCCCTCGCGTTTTTGACGGGAATGGAAGGCGCGCACGTTGTTTGCCGCCTCTTCCAAAACGCCGATAAACTGCTTATCTACGCTTGCATACGCCTCGTCTATTTCCGCCGCCGTTACTTCCAACGCCGTCAACCGTACTCCGTCAAATTTTTCGGCATACCGTTTCAACGCCTCGTCGCCGTTTTTCGCTACGTCTGCAATGATATCGGAAACAACGTCCGAAACGTTCGCCGTGGGGTTATTCCGAGCAAAAATTTCCTCGTTTGACACTTCGCCGTATTTCAAAATTTTAATCATTTTTTACACACTCGCTTTTTATACACCCGCTTCGTCCACCAAAGCTTGCACGCCCTTGGTAAGCCGTTCTATTTCCGCCGTCTTAAACTTAAAGCTTGCCTTGTTGGCAATCAAACGCGCACTGATAGGGAATATCGTTTCCACTACTTCCAAATTGTTTTCTTTTAACGTAGTGCCTGTTTCCACAATATCCACAATCACGTCCGAAAGACCCAAAATAGGCGCAATCTCTATCGACCCGTTCAGCTTGATAACGTCGATATCTCTACCCTTGCCCGCATAAAAATGCTTGGCGCAGTTTACAAATTTCGTCGCCACTTTCAGCGTTCTTTCGCCATCGTCGTGAAAATCCTTTTTCGCGGCTACCGCCATACGGCATACGCCCGTTTTCAAATCCAAAAGCTCGTACACGTCGGGAGCGTATTCCGCTAAAATATCCTTACCGCAAACGCCCACGTCCGCCGCGCCGCGCTCTACGTAAATAGATACGTCAGAGGGCTTTACCCAAAAATACCGAACGCCCGCTTCCTCGTTTTCAAAAATAAGTTTTCTGTTATTTTCCTTGATAGACGGACAGGCAAACCCCGCCTTTTCAAAAGCGGCGTACACCCTTTCTCCCAACCGTCCTTTGGGCAACGCAACGTTTAACATTCCGCGCCTCCTTTCGTCAAATCAATCAGAGTTTTATACCGCAGCTTTCCCGCTTGCTTTTGCGCCCGAACGCTGTTTCCTGCTTTCACGGCTTTTTGCACCTGTTCTACGATAGCTAAGGCTGGCGTTTGCTCGCCGTAGATAATCAAAACGTCCACGTCGCAGCCCCGCTTTTCCGCAAAGAAATCGGCTAACAAATCCAAATAAACCGCAAACCCGATTGCGCCCGATTTTTTACCCATTCTCGTCACCAAGCCGCCGTATCTGCCGCCCGAAAGCACGCCCTCGCTTACGCCGTCGATAAAACCCTTGAACATGATTCCGTTGTAATATTTCATGTTGTTCACCACGGAAAAATCCAACCGAATTTTGGAAAGATACTCCGTGTCTTTTAACAATAAATATAACGTTTGCAGTTCGTCAAACGCCGTCTTTAACGCTCCCGAGGCGCACAGCGGCTGTATCGCTTGCAACGTACTTTCCATATCCCCGTACGACTGTACAATGGTAAGCAGCTTCTCCGTCAACGCCACGCTCACTTCGCACCGCAAACACAACGCTTTCATTTCATGTAAATTCTTTTCCGACAAAAGCTTTACGGCTTCCTTTTCAAAGGCTCTGCCCAAGCCGATTTCCTCAAACAGCGCGGATAAAATCCCCAAATGCGAGATGTCCAACACGTACTTATCCGAAATGGCAGCCAAGCTTTCCGCAGCCAAAACCACCGCTTCGTACACCTCGTATTCGCCTACGCAACCGATACACTCCACGCCCACTTGCATAAGCTCCTTGAACTGCTTAGTTTCGCCCGAAACACGGTACACGTTTTCGTTGTAATACACCTTTTGCAGAGAATCGGTATCGCCCAAGTTCTTGACAATGGATAAGGTAACGTCCGGTTTCAAAGCCAACAGCTTCCCGTCCGTGTCATTGAACGTAATCACACCGTCGCCGCGCAAAAAATCCTTGTTTCTCGCGTACAAGTCGTACTCTTCAAACTTCCCCATTTTATACGGCAGATACCCGTATTTTTTATATAAAGAACGGAGCGCAAACGCTACCTGCTCTTCCTTTTTCAATACCGTTTCCGACATACTTTTCTCCTTTTGCCGTCGTACACTTTATCTTATCTTTCTATCTTATGAATAAACAATCCGCTGCGGAGCTTCGGCTCAAACCAAGTGGATTTTGGAGGCATGATTTCTCCCGCGTCCGCCACGTTCGTCAATTCTTCCATGGAGGTTGGATACATCACGATTGCCGCCGCCATATCCTCTGCGCACCGCTTTTCCAAATACGACAAACCGCGAATCCCGCCCGCAAAATCGATACGCTTGTCCGTGCGCGGGTCTTGTATCCCCAATACAGGAGCAAGAAATTTGTTTTGCAGCACCGCGCAATCCAAGCGTTCGGACGGCTTGTCGCTTTGGAATAAACGCCGATGCATACGCACCACGTACCACCTGCCGCCAACAAACAGTCCCAACTGACCTTTCTCCACGGGGCGGTACGCACACCCGCCGTCGTACGGCGTTACCGAACCCAAATTTTCCTCTACCGCTTGTAAAAACTCGTCCGACGTTCTACCGCCCAAATCGGCAAGCAAACGGTTATAATCGAAAATTTTTAGCTGCTTTGCGGGGAATATTACCGAAAGAAAGTAGTTAAACTCCTCTTCGCCCGTATAATCGGGATATTTTTCCCTGCGCTTCAAGCCCGCTTTCACCGCCGAAGCCGCGCGGTGATGCCCGTCCGCTATGTACAAGCTATCCACCGCCGCAAACGCCTGCCCTATTTGCTTATCCACTTCCGCAGACGAGGTTTCCCAAACGGTATGCCGAACGTTATCGTCGGAGGTAAAATCAAACAATGGCTCTTTTTGCGTTTCCGTTTGTATCAAGCAATCCAACACTTCGCTTTCCTTATACGCCAAAAAGATGGGCCCTGTCTGCGCCGAACAGGTATCCACGTGCTTGATACGGTCGGCTTCCTTATCCGCCCGCGTCAGCTCGTGCTTTTTGATACTGCCGTTGATATAATCGTCGATAGAAGCGCAACCGACAATGCCCGTTTGCGCTCTGCCGTTCATTATCTGTCTGTAAAAATAGAACTTCTTTTTATCGCTTTGCACGTAAACGCCTTGCGCCTCAAAAGCCGCCAGATTGTCCGCCGCCTTTTGATACACCTGTTCGTCGTACAAATGCACGGAAAGCGGCAAATCGATTTCCGCTTTATCGATATGCAAAAAGGAATACGGTTTTCCTTGCACCTCTTCCCTTGCCTCATCCGACGACATGACGTCGTAAGGAAGCGCCGCGCATTCTTTGGCATATTCCACTTTGGGCAGTAGAGCCGCAAACGGTTTCACTGTAATCATATTTTGCTTCCTCTCCGTGTATTTTTATTTTTGTATATTGCCTTTACGCCAATTTACGCAAAGACTTGCCACTTTACGCAAAGGCACGCACGCCGAACACGCCGTTTATTTGCTCCAAAGCGTTCAAAATGTCCTCGTTTGCGGATACGGCGGTTTCTACAACCGTATATGCAACGTTCCCTTTCGAGCCGTTGGCAAAGTTTTCAATGTTCACGTTTTGCGCCGAGAACGTAGCGGCGATTTGCGCCAACATATTGGGAATGTTTTCATGCATAATGCAAACGCGCGCATGCTCCGAACGGGGCAGACTTACCGACGGGAAGTTTACGCTGTTGCGAATGTTGCCGCAAGCCAAAAATTCGTCCAGCTGCTGCGCCGCCATTACTGCGCAATGGTCCTCCGATTCCACCGTGGAAGCCCCAAGGTGCGGAATGGCAATCACGCCGTCCGCGCCCACCGTTTCTTCTGTGGGGAAGTCGGTAACGTAAACGGCAATCTTCTTGTCTGCAATCGCCTTTTTTACGTCTGCCGCATTGACGAGGTCTGCACGGGACATATTCAAAATGCGTACGCCCTCTTTCATTTGCGCAATAGAGCTTTCGCAAATCATGTTTTTCGTCTGCGGCGTTGCGGGCACGTGCAGAGTGATATAATCGCAGTTTTTGAAAATTTCCGCATAATCCGCCGCCTGACGTACGGAGGGAGCTAAGCTCCAAGCCGCTTTCGCCGTAATGTACGGGTCGTAACCCATAACGTTCATACCCAAACCGATTGCCGCGTTGGCTACCATGCCGCCGATTGCGCCCAAGCCGATAACGCCGAGCGTTTTGCCCGCAAGCTCATGACCGACAAACGCCGATTTACCTGCTTCTACGGCCTTGGCAACGTTTTCTTGACCTGCCAACGTTTTTACCCAAGAAATACCGCCCACGATATCACGCGAAGCCAAAATCAATGCTGCAAGCACCAATTCCTTTACAGCATTGGCGTTTGCGCCGGGCGTATTGAACACCACGATACCCTCTTTCGTGCATTTGTCAACGGGAATGTTATTTACCCCCGCGCCGCAACGCGCTATCGCGCGCAGATTTGCCGAAAAGGGCATATCGTGCAGAGCCGCGCTACGTACCATAATCGCGTCTTCGTTTTCTACGTTTGCGCTTACTTCGTATTTAGAGGCAAGGATATCCGTCCCTACTGCCGCAATCTTATTCATCAACTTTACTTTCAACATAGCTTTTCTCCTATTTTTTCGCGCCGAGATATTATACCACCGCTTTGCGATTTGTCAATACCCCTCTGCCAACTTTTTCGTGTTTTTTATTTTTACGCCTTGGGGTTGTTCTTGGCAAACTCTTTCATAAACGCCACCAACGCCTCTACGCCCTCGTACGGCATTGCGTTGTAAATGGAGGCGCGCATACCACCAACCGAGCGGTGTCCTTTCAAGTTCTTCAAGCCCGCTGCGCTTGCTTCGCTTGCAAACTTTTTGTCCAATTCTGCGTCGCCCGTTACAAACGTAACGTTCATCATCGAACGGCTTTCCTTTTCCACAGGCGCGATATAGTAATCTTGCGAATCGAGATAATCGTATAAAAGCTTTGCCTTTTTCTCGTTGCGTTCTTTCATCGCTTCCAAACCGCCGAGGCTCAATATCCATTCATATACCAATTTGGCGATATAAATGCAATAGCAGGGCGGCGTGTTGTACATGGAATCGTTATCCGCCATCAGCTTATAATCGAACATTGCAGGCGTATCCTCGCGCGCTTTGCCAAGCAAATCCTCTCTTACGATAACCAGAGTCAAGCCCGCAGGGGCCATATTCTTTTGCGCCCCCGCGTAAATCAAACCGAATTTGCTTACGTCAATAGGTTCGCTGATAATGCAAGAGGACATATCCGCTACCAACGGAATATCACCCGTGTCGGGGATATACGGGAACTTCGTGCCGTAAATGGTGTTATTGAAGCAGATATGCACGTAGTCTGCGTCCTCGCGGAAAGAGGTTTTATCCGTTTTGGGAACGTACGTAAAGTTTGCCTCTTTGCTGGAAGCCGCCGCGCGTACGTCGCCGTACTTTTGCGCTTCCTTGTACGCTTTCGTCGAGAACTGACCGGACAAAATATAGTCGGCTTTCTTGCTGCCGTTCAACAAATTATACGCAACAGCCGCAAATTGCGTGCTTGCCCCGCCCTGCAAAAACAGAACTTTGTAGTTATCGGGAATATTCATCAGCTTGCGAAGCAACGCTTCTGCATCCGCAATAATCTTTTCGTAAACGGGTGAACGGTGGCTCATTTCCATAACGGACATACCGCTATCCTCGTAGCAAAGCATTTCCTCCGCTGCACGCTTTAATACTGCTTCGGGCAGCATGGACGGACCAGCCGAAAAGTTGTACACTCTTTCCATTTTTTATATCTCTCCTTTGAACAAAAAAATTGAATTTACACAGGTTATCTATCAAAAAATTTGATTACTTTTATTGTATCACAAATAGGTCGAAAATTGCAAGGATTTGAAAGGGAAAAACGCAATTTTTTATCATGATTTTTTCCTTTATTTTTTCATTTTCCTCCGTAGGTTTCCCTTTTGCCGTTTTTATCCCCCGAAAAGGACAAAAAGAGGGTAACGCATTTGCATTCCCCCTCTCCCTTATTTAATGATAAAATTTCCTTAAAGCGCAGACTATTACGCTCCGCTTATTCGTTTTCCAGCATGATACGGATAATCTCTTTATCCGTTTCGCGCATACCTTTATACGCCAAGCGGGAAACGCTTTTTATCGTGTTTTCCACTCCCTTTTTCACAATACCGTCGCCTGCAAAAAATTCGTTGCCGTTATAGTACATATTCAAGCCCAAAAGTCCGCTTTCCACCGCCGTTGCTATCTTTGCCGCACAGCTGGCTTTCGCTCCGTCGCAAATGATGCCCGAATCTATCGCCAACGCGTTGACAAGCGTATGCGCCACCTCTCTTTTCCCGCCGCCCAGCAAATACGCCACGCCGCAAGCCGCTCCCGCGCCCGCCGACACCACGCCGCAATACGCCGAAAGCGTGCCGATTCCCGCTTTTAAGTGAATGGTAATGAGGTTGGACACGCACAAGGCACGGTACAGCCTGTCCATAGGTACGTTCAATCCGCGCGCATACACGATAACGGGAACGGAAGCCGTAATGCCTTGGTTGCCACTCCCAGAATTGATAATAACGGGCAACTCGCAGCCGTTCATACGCGCGTCGCTTGCCGCCGCAGCATACGCCTTCGCCGTGATTTTGATATCCGGCTGATAGGCACGGAGCAGCACCTTGCCCACGTTTGCGCCGTAGTCGTTTCTCATTCCCTCTTCCGCAATCGCCATATTATACGCGATTTGTCTATCCAACGTTTGCTTTACGTTGTCTATCTCCACCTCGTCCGCAAACGCAACGATATCCTCCACCGACAAAATACTTTTGTCCGTCTTGGCGGTTGTCAAAACAAGCGGCTTTTCAAACAGCGTAACCCCGTCCTTTTTTACACAGACCACGTTGGTATGCGAGTCCGCTATCCGCACGTACGCCTCGTGATTTTCCGAACGCAAAGTAACGCCGATGTCAAACACCCGCGCGTTTTCGGGCGTTACGATTTCCACCGCAAACGTATCCTTTATCCGCGCGATTTCCTGTATCTGTTCGTCCGTTACGTTGGATAACGCTTCCAGCTCCGCATCGGCGTCGCCCGCCGCAAGACCTGCCGCAAACGCCGAGGCTATCCCGCGCATACCGCCCGTGTGCGGAACGGTAACGCTTTTGGCGTTCGTGACGATATTACCGCTTACTTCCAGCCTTGCCGAAAGAGGAAATTCCCCCAAGGTTACGCGTGCTTTGGCTACCGCATACGCAATGGAAATAGGCTCGGTACAACCCATTGCGGGAACAAGCTCTTCTTTTAATATTTCCACGTATTGACGGCGTATTTCTTTCGTCAGCATATTGCTTACTGCTCCTTGTAAAACGCAAAGAAAGGCGTTTCGCCTCCCTTTTGCTTGTTTTTCTTCGTTTTGTGTTTGCAATGCGCAAGGCTTGCCGTTTACTGCTCTACGCGAATCACCGCTTCTACAACGCCCAGCTCGGAAGCGTTGATTTTCGCCACCGCGTTACGAATACTGTTCTCTTTGGTTTTATGCGTAATGATGATAAGGGGAACACGTTCGGAATCCTTTTCCTTGCTCTTTTGCGAAATTTCCACAATGGAAATGCCGTATTTCCCGAAAACACCCGAAATTTTCGCCAACACGCCCGCCTTATCCGATACGGAAAGTCTTAAATAATACGCGCTGGAAAAATCGGAAACAAACTTCACGCCCGTATCCGCCGTCGCATTGTTTTTGAACGTAGAATATTTCACGTCCGAATGGGTAGCGGCATAAATATCGTCGCTTACTACCGCGCTTGCCGTAGGCAACGCACCCGCGCCTCTGCCGTACAGCATTACGTCATCTACTGCGTCGCCCGTCAAATACACGGCGTTAAACGAATCGTTGACGCTCGCCAAAGGGTGCGCGTTGGGAATAAACGTTGGATGAACGCGTACTTCCACACCTGCTTCGCTATTTTTGCCGATAGCAAGCAATTTCAGCGTATATCCAAGCTCTTTTCCGTAGGCGATATCCTTGGTTGCCACGTTGGAAATTCCCTCGCGGAAAATCTTCGTGTAAGGCACTTTGGTATGGAACGCAATCGAGGACAAAATAGACAGCTTATACATAGAGTCAAACCCGTCCACGTCCGCAGAGGGATTAGCTTCGGCATAGCCAAGCTTTTGCGCTTCTTTCAGCGTCTCCGCATAGTCTGCGCCCTCTTGCGCCATTTTCGTCAAAATATAGTTGGTAGTACCGTTGACGATACCCATCATGGAAGTGATATGGTTTGCCTGCACGCCGTCCAACAAAGTACGGATAATCGGCACGCCGCCTACACAGCTTGCCTCATAGAACAAACCGCAATTATTGCGCTTTGCAATACGTTCTAACTCGTGGGAGAATTTACTAATCATCTCCTTATTTGCGGTAACAACCGATTTACCTTCCTTTAACGCCGCCATTACAAATTCTTTGGCAACGCCAACGCCACCGATCGTTTCGATTACGATATCAATGGCAGGATTTGCAACGACCTCTGCGATATTGTGTGCAATACATTCTTCGGGTACACCAAGTTCTTTAAGGCGGTCTAAATTCTTATCCAAAACGCTCTCCACCACGATATCTACGTTTTGCGTTTTGAGGTAAAATTCTCTATGGTCAAGCAAGGTACGATACGTACCGCCGCCAACAACACCTAAGCCAAGAATGGCAACCCCTACTCTCTTTTTCATCCTCTTTTACTCCTATAAATCTTCTCTTAAAACAGGTTCAACGCGTACCTGCCCCTATCTTTCCTATTAAGTGTTCAAATCGTAAAGATATTTTAAGCCCTTTAACGTCAGTAGTTTATCCACGACGTCAATGCATTCAATTTCCTTGGAAATAACGTTGCTGAAACCACCCGTTGCAATCGTTTTTACCGTAGCGCATTTCAATTCTTTCTTGATGCGCCTTACGATATACTCCACCAAACCTGCAAACCCAAACACAATCCCTGCCTGCATATTCGTTACCGTATTTTTCGCAATAACGCTGGCAGGAGCCTCAATTTCTACACGGGGCAATTTTGCCGTACCGTTTACCAACGAATCCAACGAGCCTTTGATACCAGGTGCGATGACGCCACCGATAAATTCGTTGTTGGCATTGATGATATTGAAGGTCGTTGCGGTACCGAAATCAACCACAATCATCGGTGTGCCT
>JAZOPT010000014.1:0-3624 GCA_045655725.1 Candidatus Scatosoma sp. | reverse complement strand
AAGCCGTGAATGCCGTATTTTATGATACGCCATACGGATAACGCGATACCCACGCCGCATAAAACGAATACGCCTACGCACAGCCAAAGCATTTGCGCAGTAAATTTAATTTTGAAAGTTTGCGGCATTTTGCCTGTTTCTTCATTTTTCATGCTCTTATTATAGCATGCGGAAATAAAAAAAGCAACCGTAATTTACCCGTTACCCCTTTGCAAAAGAAAAATTTTATTTTTTTGTTTTATAAAGGGAAAGTCGGTTGCAAAATGTTAAAATTCGTTGTATAATAATAAACGTTATGGAAAATGAAACACTTACGGAAAAACAGAATGCAGAAGAAGCAGCGGTTATCGAAAGGGAACGCAAGCAGTTTGTGAAAATGACCCAAACCCCTATGGCAAAGCTAATTATCGGGTTGGGGATTCCCACAACGCTGAGTATGATGGTAACCTCGCTTTATAATCTTGCCGACACCTATTTCGTGTCTTTGATCGGGAACGACGCGGTAACGGCGGCGGTTAGTAATCTGTTGGCTTTGATGTCTATTATTCAGGCGATAGGCTTTACTTACGGTATGGGAAGCGGCGCAATCGTTTCCAGACTGCTGGGAAAACGGGATAGAGAGGGCGCTGATAAAGTAATGTCCTCGGCATTTTTTATCGCGCTCGTTAGCGGATTGCTGATTATGGGAATAGGCTTTGCGCTATTTACGCCCATGTTAAAGCTGTTCGGGGCACGGGACGCGGAAACTTTGATGTATTCTAAACAGTATGCAATCTATATTTTGATTTCCGCGCCGTTTATGTGTATGTCGTTCGTAATGAACAACGTTTTACGGGCAGAGGGGAAAGCGGTATTCTCCATGATAGGTTTAATTACGGGCGCAGTGATAAACGTGATATTAGACCCCATTTTGATTTTTGCTGCGGGATTGGGTGTAACGGGTGCAGCTTTGGCTACCTGTATCAGTCAAATAATTAGCTTTGGCGTACTCCTTGCCGTGTTTTTCATGCGAAAAACGGTGGTGCGTTTGCGGATTCAAGCCATTTCTCGTCAATGTTCCGTGTATAAAGACATTATTGTAACAGGCTTCCCGTCCTTTTGTCGTCAGATATTGGCAAGTCTTTGCACGGTATTCTTAAACAGTGCGGCTTATACGTACGGAACGCTGTATTACGGAATAGAGGACGGTGGTAAAGCGGCACAGGCTTCTTTTGGAGTGGTGCAAAAGGTGTTCATGCTGGCGTTTTCGCTGTCGCTCGGTATCGGGCAGGGCTATCAGCCTGTTTTGGGTTATAATTACAGCGCGAAACGCTTTGATAGGGTACAATCGGCGTATCTGTTTACGTTAGGATTTTCCACGTCTATCATGATAGCGTTCGCTACCGTTTGCGCTATTTTTGCTCCGCACTTCATGCGGTGGTTTTCCTTGTCGGATATGGCGACGGAAATCGGAACGCTTACCCTGCGATTGCAATGCTTGTGTATGCCGTTGTTGCCGCTTAATTTCATGGCGGGCATTACCTATCAATCGGTGGGGAATAAAGGGATCGCTTCCTTGCTTTCCATTTCCAGACAGGGGTTGTTTTATATCCCCGCGGTACTCGTTTTGCCTCGCGTTTTTGGTCTTGTCGGTGTGCAGGCTTGTCAGGCGGTGTCCGATGCGTTTTCCTTTGTGTTTGCCATTCCGTTTACGATTATGTTCTTCCGTACGTTAAAGAAAGAACAAGCCAAAGCAACGCAAGAGAAACAAGAGGGTTTATCAATTAAGTGATGAAAGTTATATTTTTAGCCTTGTGGCTAAAAGTGATATGCAAGATAAAGCTTGCGTGATATTTTTGCTTTACAAAAGTTATATTAAATAAATCCTCAACTCGCCAACGGCGAATAACACTTTGCGTTAGCAAAATATCACTCATCGATAGACGAATATAACAAATCCGTTTACGGATTTATTTAGTTGTCGCTGTTCCCTGCGGGAAGAGCGACTTAATTACGGCGTTTTTCTTTTTGACCGCTTAACACGTTCCGAACGGCTTCGCATTCGTCCGCGCCCCATTCCGCAAAGGGCATGGAAAGCTGTTTTTCATACCATTTTACCGTTTTTTCCACGTCCTGAACCCCCCAAACCTCTTTCAATTCTTTTTCGGTAATGGGCGAGAACGTTTTTGGGGGTTGCGGGAGGTCTTCGCCTGCATAAATATATAAACCAAGCCCGAACATGGCAAGATTTTTAGTTAAACAGCGCATGATAGTTTTATTGATTTCCGTCATCTTCGGCTGTAAAATAGTGTTGTTGCGCGAATCCATAACAGGAAGCCACATATCGTACGTTTTGTCGCCTGCCGTAACGGAGGTCTGCACCATATACCCCATTTTATCGTTCCCTGAACAAAAAGTGCCGTCAAATTCGTTTATTTTATATTCGGCGTCGGGATAAACGCGTTTGAACTCTGCCCAAGCATACGCCCAAGACAGATAGGTAAGGTTGCCCTTCTTTTCCGTTTTATCGTTGACGTTTATCGCATAAACCTCTTCAAATTTTCCCATAATGATCCCCCTTAACAAATAAATAATATTCATACATAGTGTAACCCCCTTTTCACTTTTTTATGCAAAAAGCGAAAAGGGGGTGCTGTTCGTTAAAAAGGGGATTAAATTAAGGTGTTCATTTTTTTGCTTTGCGTAGGAGTAACACCCGTAACGCTTTTGTATAACCGACAAAAATATACGGTGGACTCAAATCCGTACATATCGGCAAGTGCCTGTACCGAAATGGATTTGTCCGATAAAAGAGTCTGTTGAATATGCCGTATTAAAATCATGTTTTTATAAGAAATGGGGGAAACGCCTACGATACTTTTGAATACGTGATGAAAGCGGGAGGGGGAAATAAAACAAAGCTCGGCTAAGGCTTTTATCTCTAACTTTTCCCGATAGTGTTCTTCGATATAGTCGATAGCGGGTTGGATAACGTGCATTTCAGCCAAACTGTCGTGCTGCAATATCATGGGATAGCAAATGGAAAAAATGCGGTAAAACACGGATAGACTCATATAATCGCCTTGGTTGAGGTCGTTTGCTTTCAAAAATTGAAAGTCCTCGTGTAACGCTTGGATATCGGCTACGGGCAAGTGCTGGATATGCGTTTGCGTATATAAAAAAGGGTCGAAAGCAGAAGCAAAATCGAAGTGCAATACGGAAAATAACACAGGAGAGCCTTTCCATTCCACCGAATATAACGAACGTTTGGGAATCCACACCACGTCGCCCTTTTGGATATGGAACGGCTTGCCGTTTTGCGTAAGGTTGGCTTCGCCTTCCAGCATAATCAAAAAGTTGTAGGTGGGGCGGGGATATACCTTGGCTTTAACCGCGACGTAACGAAAGAAGAATACGAAACAGCGATAAAAGAAAAACGATTGACGGAACTTCTTAATTTCTATGAAGTCAAAGCAGGGGAATGTTATTTTATCCCGTCTGGAACGATTCACGCAATCGGCGCGGGCTGTCTGATATACGAAATACAGCAAAATAGCAATCTCACTTATCGCGTGTACGATTACGGTCGGAAAGATAAGAACGGTAACGAACGGGAATTGCATATTGAAAAAGCATTAAAGGTTA
>JAZOPT010000013.1:0-7327 GCA_045655725.1 Candidatus Scatosoma sp. | reverse complement strand
TGGCTTCCACAGGGTCTTTGGGAACGTCCTTTTCATCGATAATGAATCTATCGTAAATCATGCAACCCCCCTCGTACCAATGCGAGAAGTGCGCGATAAATTTCGCCTGCGGGAAGTTTGTTTCCACCGCCTTTTTCATCGCCCAATAGATTTTTTCTATCTTATCGTAAGGCGCGATAGTATCCATCGTTCCGAACATTTGAGGAAGGTCCATCATATGACCGGGATAGAAGAAGGTAATCTTCTCTTTCCACCATTTTTCGCCGTATTCGCTGCCCAAGTCTTCTGCGCCGTATTTATTGAACGTGTCAAGCAGAATTTTCTCTTCCACGTCCACAAGCTCTTTTACGCCCTCATACGCGATATTCATAAACGCACCGGGCTTCGCTACGCCGACAATTTTCTTTATCAAGCTTGCCGTTTCCGCTTCGTCGTAAAGACGCATAACGGAGGGCTTGAATTTTTGCAATACCTCTCTGCTTGCCTTAAACGCCGAGGACATATCCTTGAACAGGAAGCCTCTAAAACGTCTTACTTCGGGCTGTTCGTAAATTCTGATTTGCGCTTTCGTGATAACGCCGAGCGTACCCTCGCTACCGATAAAGATTTGGTTGAGGTCGGGACCAGCCGCGTGCTTGGGCGCGCTACTCGTTTCGATAATATCGCCGTTGGGAAGTACGATTTCCATTTTGAGTACCATATCGTCGATTTTGCCGTACTTCGTGGAAACAACGCCGATACCTCTATGCGCCAAGAATCCGCCTACCGTAGAACACGTCAAGGAAGAGGGATAATGCATCGTAGCAAAACCCTTTTCGTTTGCCGCCCATTCGATATGCTTATAAATTGCACCTGCACCGCATTCTATGTACATACTGTCGGTGTTTACTTCGTATATCTCGTTCATACGCTTGGTATCCAGCAAAATACCGCCGCAAACGGGAATCGCGCCCCCTTGCGTACCGCCACCGCCGCCCCACGTCGTTACGGGGATTTTATAATAGTTGGCGATTTTCATAACCTTGGACGTTTCCTGCGCATTCTTCGGGGATACGATATAATCCGCCTCGGGCATACGTCTGCCTCTGTCCGCCCACATACGCGACAGCCAGAAATAGTCCACGCTATGCGTTACTTTATCAATTTCACGCACAGAACAGTTTTCTCTGCCTACCGCATCTTCAAGTTCCGTTAAAACCTGCGTAAACAAAAAGTCGTTCATTTTTGCACCTCATGAAAATTATTTTTATTTTTATCAAAATTATATTTTCTTTATTCTATCATATATGAAAATAAATTTCAAGTGTTTGACCGTGTTTTCTTGAAAATAATTTTTATTTTTTTATTTGACATTTCAAAATAAATATGTTATACTAATGAAAACATGAAAATAATTTTCAAAATATAAGGAATAAACTGAAAATATGAGCAAGGCGATATTAAACGTAAAAATTCAATACGATAATTTCAGCAAAGCGGAAAAGAAGATTGCCGATTTTTTAATGCAAAACCCCGACAATATACTTCCTTTATATATAACGGAGCTTGCGGAAAAATGCGGAACGAGCGAAGCGACAATCGTTCGGTTTGCCAAGCGACTTGGTTACGAGGGCTATCAACAGTTGAAAATTGCCATTGCGCAGGACACGGAAACCCGACCTATCAATGAAAACATAACGGAAAACGACAGCGCGTTGGACGTGTTTAACAAGGTTTGTGATGATATTTACTGTTCTTTGGAAAAGACCAAGCGCGCCATTGACGGCAACGCGTTAGAAGCCTGCTGCCGTGCAATTTTGTCCGCAAAAAGCATTTTGGTGTTCGGGCTTGGGAACTCCGCTTCCGTTGCCACCGACGCCTCCCATAAAATGTTCCGTTTGGGTTTGAATGCGCACCCCTATACGGACAATCACATGCAAGCGATTGCCGCCGCGCACACAGACGAAAACAGCGTGGTAATCGGTATTTCGCACTCGGGGGAATCCAAGGACGTTCTGCAAGCCATGCAAATCGCCAAATCGAACGGCGCAACCACCGTTGCCGTAACGCATTTGGGGCGTTCCCCTATCGATAAGGTAAGCGATATCGTCTTATCCACCGTTTCCGATGAAACCAACTACCGCATTTTAGGATTAAGCTCTCGTATTGCCCAGCTTGCCATTATCGACGCTATCTATTCCTATTTGGTTTGTAAGCTCCCCGACGCTTCCGCGCGTATCGAGAAAACGGAATCTGCTCTGCAAGCGAAAAAATATTGAGAATGTGCCCTATAAAACAGAGGCTTGACTCTGCTTGACCCAAAAATCCCGAAACGGTTTTTGGGTTTTTTATTTTACTTTGCAAAAAGAAAACAAAAACTTTGTATCCGCAAAGTAAAATTTATTTTTATAAAAAAGATGTGAAAATATTCTTGACTAAATATAAAAAACTATGTATAATAAAATAAGGTGATTATGAATACGGAAAATCACCGACAAAAAACGTTGAGGTGTTTTGTGAAAGCAATTATCCATGCAACAATCGTTATGAGAGATCATCTCATTCCAAACGGTACAATTTTAATCGAAAACGACAAAATTAAGCGTTACGGCAAAGCCAAAGACGTGGCTATCCCCGACGGGTGCGAAATTATCGATGCCAAGGATTTATACGTTGGTCCGGGATTGATTGATATTCATACGCACGCCGCCGACAACAAGTGGATTTTTGAAGAACCGAAAACCACTTCCGAGTATTTGTTAAGCCACGGCGTAACGGGCGTTTTACCCGCTCTTTATAACAATTTACATAAGGAAGACTATCTTAAAGCAGTGGACGATATTTTAGCCGCTCGCGACGCAGGCGATTTTAAGAATCTTGTCGGCTTTTATATGGAAGGTCCCTATTTAAGCCCCAACTTCGGCTGCGAACGGGACAAGAACGTATGGAAAGACGCCGTTGTTCGTGAAGAGTATATCGATATCGTTAAGCGCGTAAAGGATACGGCGAAGGTTTGGTGTTTCGCTCCCGAACGGGAAGGCATTGAACAGTTTGTCGAGGACGTCAAAGCGGAAATTCCCAATATCGTGTTTGCCGTTGCGCACAGTGAAGCGACTCCGCAACAGGTGGAAAAATATATACCCTACGGTTTGAAGATTGCCACCCACCACACCAACGCGACGGGTACAATTGAGCATTATTCCGAGTGCCGCGGCGTATGCGTTGACGAAGCCGTAAACTACAACAAGGACATTTACGCGGAAATCATTTCGGACAGAATGGGTATTCACGTAGTACCCTATATGCAACGCTTGGTGCGCCGCATTAAAGGCGACGACCGCATTATTTTGATATCCGACCAATTCGTATGCGACGGTCCTATCCCTGCGGGCTTTGAAGAAGCCACGGATATTCATTTTGATAACGCAGGTGAAATTGCAGGCTCAGGCTTGACTTTGGATATCGCTTGCGCCAACTTTATGGTGCATACGGGCTGTTCGGTAGTGGACGCGTTCCGATTTGCGTCGTACAACCCCGCAAGGGCGTTGAATTTACCCAAGGTTGGGTACATTGAAGAAGGAAATATCGCCAACTTAATATTTGTTGACGAGAAATTTAACGTTAAGAAAACTATATTAAAAGGAGAATAAAAAATGAACAAAATTTTTGACCCCGCAACTGATTTCAACTTTACCCCCGCAAGCTACGTGCCTTTCAAAGACAGAGAGCTTTGCGAAAAATTGAGAAAAATCAGCGGAACGGACTTGGAAAAGCACCCTAACCCCGATTTCAACATCAAGGTTATGATGAACCCCCACCCCGTTCTTATCGCTACTCTTTTCGAACGTATCAAAGAAGCTGCTGACAACAACAGAAAGATTACGCTTATCCTCGGCAACCCCGAGCCTGATACGTATATCCCCCTTGCACAGCTTATCAACTACTTCAAAGTAGATTGTAAAAACGTGCATGTCTTCGCCATGGACGAATGGGCAGACCAAGACGGCAACATCGCTCCCGAAACCTATAAAGCAGGTTTTGCGCACTCTATGTTGAAATATTTGGTATATCAAATCGACGAAAAGCTTCGTATGCCCCTTTCTAACGTACATTATCCCACCAACAAGAACATCGCAAACTATTCGGATATGATTACCGAATGCGGCGAAGGTGGCGCGGATATTTGCAGCTCTTCCCCTGGTTGGACGGGCCACATGGCGTTTATCGACCCTGTTCCCGATTTCTTCCCCGCTGGCTTCGACCCCGCTGTTGAACCCACGAAAGCACAAATCGACGAATGGTTGAATATGAAAGCTCGTATCGTTGACTTGCACCCCCTTACCGTTGCACAGAACTCTTTGCACGGTGTATTCGGTCAGTCCGGTTATATCGCAGACGTACCTCCCAAGGCAGCTACGATCGGTCCTGTTGACGTTAAGAATGCAAGAGAAAGAATCGAAGTACACGCTCTGTTGACCAACGGTACGTTCTCTTCTTGGCAGAGAATGACCAGCCGTCTTGTGCTTCACGGACCTGTTACGCCTTTGATTCCCAGCTCTATGTTGCAGACGATGAAAACGCAGGTTTACGTAAGCGAAGAGCTTGCCGCTCCGTTCGATTGTTGGGAAAAGGTAGGATACTAATCCACTGTTGAGGTGTACGGATAAAATGATTAACTATGATTTGAAAGTTGGATTTTCGAGAGTAGAAATCAATCCCCCTATCGGCGTTAATTTGCGCGGATATTTCCATCAACGCTTGAATGAAGCTATCCTTGACGATTTAGAGGTTAATACCGTCGCCGTTGAAAAAAACGGCGTTACGGTTGCCCTCATTTCTATCGATAGCGAAGCCGCAGACACTGCTTATTACGAAGCTGCAAGAGACTACGCGTCCAAAGCAACGGGTCTTGACAAAAAGGCGATTTTCATTCACACCACGCACACGCACGTTGGAGCTTGTTTCGGCAGAGAAGACGCATGGACCAACGACGCGGACAGAGAATACGATTCTTTTGTTATGAAAAAGATTGCGGATTCTATTGTTTATGCCATAGCGGATTTGAAACCCGCAAGAATGGGTATCGGATTTAGCAAAGCGGAACGTATCGGCTTTAACCGTCGTTATTTAATGAAAGACGGTACGACGAAAACTAATCCCGGTGTAAACAATCCCGATATCGTGCGTTCTATCGGTTTATTAGACGAAAGAGTGAACGTTATCCGTTTTGAAAGAGGATGCGGCGACAACGTGGTTATCGGCAACTACGGTAACCACCCCGACGTTATCGGCAACAACAAGGCGTCGGCTGATTGGCCCGGATTTACGAGAAGAATTTTTGAAAAAGCCGTTGATAACACCAAATGTATCTTCTTTAACGGTGCGCAAGGCGATATCAACCACGTAAACGTAAAACCCGTCGGCGGCGACTTGAACGGTATGTTTAACGACTTTGACGACGTAACGCGCGGATATGCGCACTCTCGCCATATGGGCAACGTTGTTGCAGGCGCGTTAATGAACGTTTACGAAAAGGTAGAATTTTTACCCGTTGACGAAATCAAATTCGTTGAAGAAGTTGTCAACGTAGCTGCCAATAAACCTACTCCCGATGAAATGGAAGAAGCAAGATATATCCATCAAATGCACACCGAAGGCAAAGACGCAGAACTCCCCTACAAAGGAATGATGCTTACTACCATGGTTGCTGATGCGGGCAGAAAGGTACGCTTGGAAAACGCTCCTGAATTTTTCCCGATGAACTTAACGGCGATAAAAATCGGCGACGTGGCATTTATCGGTATTCCCGGTGAGCCTTTTACGGGTATCGGCATGGGATTGAAAGAAGCGCAAGGCTGGAAAATGGTATGTCCTACCTGTTTGACCAACGGTAGCCGCGGCTATTTCCCTATGCAGGATTCTTATGACGAAGGCGGTTATGAGGCTCGTTCGTCTTCCTATAAGGCAGGCGTTGCGGAAACGATTATCGAGCAAGGAACGAAAATTCTTGACAGTTTGAGAAAATAACATTCAAAACAACAAATCACCCGATTGCAAGCTTGCAATCGGGTGATTTTCTATTCTGTTTTTATAATCCTTTCCGTTGCAGGAACAGCGTATCCAAAGCCAAATATCTTTGATATACGTTATCTGCGTTCTGTCTGTCGGCAACGGGAGTAGTTACTGTTTTGGTTTCCACCAAGCTTTGTACTGCCGTATCGATATTCGCATATACGCCGTCTCCATAGCCAGCATAAATTGCCGTTCCAAGACAACCCGTTTCCTTATTTTTCAGCGTTACTACTTTCTTGCCCGTAATATCCGCTTTGATTTGCCGCCATAAAGCGCTCTTTGCGCCGCCGCCGATAGAAATTACTTCCTCCACGGGCAAGCGCAAACATTCGAGATACTGCCGAAGTAAGCAAGCAATGGATTCCATAATCGCCTTGGAGAAATGTGCACGGGTATGTTTCAAGTCCATACCGTAAATACCGCCGCGAAGTTCGGGGTCGTTGGTAGGCATAACGCTACCGCGCATATTGGGCGCAATCGTCAACCCCTCCGAGCCAAGCGGAATTTTTGCCGCTTCTTCATCAATCGTTTTGAAATCGAAATTTTCACAGAAGTTCTTTTTGAACCATTCCATGACCATACCCGCCGTCGGCGCCCACATTAAAAGGCAATATTTATCTTTTGCTACGTAATAGGCAGGGACTTTAATTCCGTCGTAATAAGGCGGAATGTTTTTAGACAACGCGCAAACCGCAAGCGCCGTACCCGTCATTTCACTGACAAGCCCCTCGCGCACAATACCCGAACCGATAAACCCAGCTATTTGGTCTAATGCGCCCGTGCAAACGGTTGCGCCTTGGTACTGTCCTACCTTTTCGCCGCTTTCGTAAAGCGCAGGCAGATAGCTTTCGTCAATGCCGATAACATCCAGCATTTCTTTCCAATATTCGCCTGTGCGGATATCCAAATACAGCGTGGAAGAATACAGCGATTTTTCGCAGACAAATTTGCCCGTGATACGGTAAAGAAGATAATCTTCCAACAAAAGCACTTTATCCAATTTCGCAAACAGCTCGGGTTTATTATTTTTGAGCCACAGCACCTTTGCGGCAGGATACCCCGCAGGTACTTCCGTCTGACCCGTGATTTCATAAACGGTTTTCAGCCCGAACGTATCTTCAATGGTTTTGGCTTCCTTATCCGCGCGGTTATCCAGCCACACGATAGCGTTCATAAGCGGCTTACCCTCTTTATCCAAGAAAATAAGCGTTTCCCCTTGCGTATCGATAGCAAACGCGTCTATCCGAGTCTTTGCAGACAATTCGTTATACGCCTC
>JAZOPT010000012.1:0-8617 GCA_045655725.1 Candidatus Scatosoma sp. | reverse complement strand
AAGGATTATTAGGAATGCCTTTTTCACGTCATTGGATTATGCATTTGGAAGCTTCGCTTAGAATTAGAAATAGATTAGTTAGATAAATTCCAATTTATCGAGTTGTTAATCTTTGTGGAAACATTTTCAAAAGTGTAGCGCACTATACTTCACCAAAAGTGAATGTAGTGCGCTTTTTATTTCCACAAAAAATCAAGCAATTATAGTGACATTTTCAGCCTTGTGGCTAAAAGAGATATTGCTTGTTTTGCAAGCAGTTATATTTTGACTTGCAGTCAAAGTTATATTAAATAAATCCTTAACTCGCCGTTAGGCGAATATAACTGCCCATAGGCAATATAACTTGCGCAAGCAAATCTAACAAATCCGCAAGGATTTATTTAACTGTCTTCTCTTTCCTATACGAAGAAAGATTAAACGACCTCCTTTATGATAAGAAAAACGGACTTTCGCTTGAAAGTCCGTTTTTCTATTGACATCTTTTGTTTTTGCGAATTATCTTGCGCCGCCACCGCCGCCGCCGAAGCCGCCGCCTCCAAATCCACCGAAGCCGCCGCCACCGCCGCTAAACCCTGTAAACGAGCCGTTGCCTTTGCCCTGCGGGCGGGTCATCATCACCATGACCGCCGAACGCATACAGCGGTTAAGAATAAGATAATCGAACACCGTCATATGCGAGCCTACACACCATGCAGGCGGTTGCAGGAGGATATTTTTAAACTTCTTTTCCCATTCGTCCGTAACGCCAAGCACCTGCGCGTACGGCAATACCTTATAGTACAGCTCGGGATTTTGTTCCAGCATATATTTAATTTTATCCTCTTCCGTAACGACGATAAATTCCTTAAAACCTAAAATATCGCCCAGCGTGTTGCAGTAATCCTCCCGTCTTGACAGTGCGGGAAGCGTTATAAACGTCGCGCCGAACGCCGCAACAGCTACGATAAAGCGTTGATACCCCGTAGAGAAAAACGTACCGAACAAGCCCACGAACGCCCAAGTGAACAGCCCCGCTATCAAAACCTGCAAGGCTTGGAAAAGGAACAGCTTGCCCTTTTTCCATTTATAGCGGTAATTTTCGCGTATCTCCGCAAAGCCTACGATAAGCAGAATGGGTGCAATAAAGGTAATGCCCATGAAGTAGGTATAACCGCCGCCAAGCGTACGCAGACCCAAAATAAACATGGAAAGAAAGGCAAACGCCAAGCCGATAACGCCGCCCGCGAAAAATCCCACGCGGGATTTCGTTTGATACATCGAGCGATGCGGTATTTGCTTTACCGCTCTGTCGGCCGCATGACAGAAATGGTATTTCAGCTGAGAAGCGCGTACACTTTCGCCCGTAGCAAACAGTCCGTTGAAGAGTGTTTTTTGATACACGGGCGCGTCGTCGGGAAGCTCGTTTACCTTTTTCAAAAGCAACGGGTCGTCCTCGTCCTCCAAATTCACGGAAAGATAGCCCTTATCCGCAAAATAGTATATCATGGAGGTAACGTCCTCGCTATCCACCGTTCCGTCCAAAAGCTTGCCCATTTTCATAGGGTCCATTTCATCGGGAGCTTTGATATTGACAACGGGAATAATTTCGTGCTTCTTTCTTGTAAGCAGCAAAATACCTACCGCCACCGCGACAACGCCAAGAGCCGAAAGCAATATCCACAGCGTTTGCGCGGTAAAAATGCGCGTTTTGGCGTAGCTATCCAAAGTTCCTTTCGGAAGCGTAAATCCTACCGTTATCCCTTTCGCCACGTATTCGCCGTACGTTTCGTTATACGCCACCTCCAACGTTTCTGCCGCAAGGGAAAGCTTGGTTACGCCCGCCGTTTCGTCGTAGGCAAATTGCGTAAGCAGATTTGCGGTGTTGTCTTGCGCTCCGTACCCAACGTACAGCGCAACGTCATCGGGCTGCACCTTGGCGGGCAGGGAAATATCGACGGTTACGTTATGCAGGGGCACCATAAAACCAAAGGGAACGACGTCTATCAGCATACCGTTTTCCGTGTTTGCTTTGCTCTTTTCGGGCAGCATGGTAAAGGTAATATCGTACGTCCAAGTGTTTCCCTTTTGTGCGTTCCCCTCGCAGTTGATATCGATAAATCCGTCCACGTCGGGGTTATCCGCTACGTAATAGGAAAATTCGCTGTTGCCGTTACAGCTTGCCGTAATGTCCTCGTATGCCGCTCCGTCCGTGGGCAGACTACGGTAGAACATGGAAAGTCCGTGCGCCAAAAATTTGACGGTGATGCTTTCCTTTACCACCACTCTTCTATCCTTTTGCACGGTGATATCCGTATGGTATTTTTGTATCTCCATAACGTCGTAATTCCCGTATGCGGAAGCGGTATGCTTTTTCGGCGCTCCAAACGCAAATAGAGCGCAAAACAAGGCAAGTAAAAGTATGACGGCGGCTTTCCAAACAGAAAGCCGCTTTGTTGTGCATATTCTTTTCATTTCTTAAAATTGTACCTTTACGTTTTGTCTTTCTACGGGGTTATCCAGCTCGAAATACACCTTCTTTTCGTAGCCCTCGCCCATGCGCTTGCCGACAATGCTGGCAGGGAAAAGCTCTAATTTGGTATTGAACGCCTTTACCTGACCGTTATAATAACGGCGTGCGCCTTCCAGCTCCGTTTCGATACCTTTAAGCTGTCTTTGCAGGTCTAAAAAGTTGGTGTTTGCCTGCAACTGCGGATAGCTTTCGGACACCGCGTTAAAGAAGGTACGAAGCGAACCCGTCAAGCCGTTTTCCGCCGCCGCTTTTTCCGACACGGTACGCGCTCCCGCCGCCAGGTTACGAGCTTCCACAACCGCTTTTAACGTTTCGCTTTCGTGCTTGGAATACCCTTTTACCGTTTCCACTAAGTTGGGGATAAGGTCGTATCTCTTTTTGAGATACACGTCGATGGTCGCCCAAGCCTCTTCTACTTTGTTTTTGATTTTTACAAATCCGTTACGGGTGCTAATCCACCATGCGATTAAAACAATCACAAGGATAACCGCCACGATACCGATAACGATTGCGGCGATTGCGCCGCCACTGATAAGCAGGGAATTTAACATATTTTTTCTTCTCCTTTCCCTTTATAGACTATCTTTATTATACTACGCGCGAGGAAAAATGTCAATACCTTGCACGAAAAAAACGGACCTGCTTTTGGAAACCAAAGCAAAATCCGTTTCTTTTTTTCTTGCTTATAGCCGTGATTAGTCGGCTTTACGTCTGTTGCTGAGCCACAACACGCCGTTGGTAATGAACGGCGAAAGGATAAGCCAAAGCGCAGACAATGCGATAAGCGTGTACACGATAATCGATCCAGCCGTTCTTGCACCCGAGAATACCGAGGATACAAGGTTGAAATTGAAAAATCCGAACAAGCCCCAGTTGAGTGCGCCCACAATTACCAAAATATAAGCAATAATGTTTACAATACGCATATTCTTCCCTCCTTGCAAGCAGTATGCTACGCTTTTTAGGTTTTATGCGTGGGTGGGTGGCGAGGCGGTGGCGGCAAGTCTTTTCTATCTTTCTTGCACGGGATAAGTTACTATTCGTAACCGTATAAGTTAGTTATCCCGAAAAACGGCGAAGATACGAGCAAGACAAGGCGCAGGAGGCTTTCCGAAGGGACGTGTGCTTTGCGTACACGAGCGAGGAAAACGTACTGCAACGCAGTATTGCGACGTATATACGTCGTTTTTACTTACTCTGTGCGGAGAGCGATTACAGGATCTTTTTTAGCCGCCGCCTGCGCGGGAATCAACCCGCTGATAAGCGTTAAACCTACGCTGACACAAATCATGATAATCGCGGAAGTAATCGGCAGCGCGGCAAGCGTGGCAATGCCTGTAAGCGCACCTAATATCACGTTAATAACGCCCGAAAGCAAATAGGTTACCGCTACGCCGAATACGCCCGACGTCAAGCCGATAATAAACGTTTCCGCATTGAACAGGTTTTTGATATCGCTTTTTCTCGCTCCCAGCGAACGCAACACACCGATTTCCTTGGTACGCTCCACCACCGAAACGTAGGTGATAATGCCTATCATGACGGAGGAAACCACAAGCGATATCGCCGTAAACGCCACAAGCACGTACGTAATGGCGTTGAGCATCATTTCTACCATGCTCATAATCATACCGATTGTATCGGTATATTTTACCTGCGTTTCCTTTTCGTGCATATCGTTCCAGCTGTCCAAATGCTGCAAAATCAGCTGTTTCGCTTCAAACGTATCCGTATAAATATCAATGGAGTTTACCGTCGTTTTTCCACCGACTGCGCGCAACGCGCTATCTCCGTACAGGAAATACAAGTCCTTGTATTTCTCCAGCATACCTTGATATTCGGGCGGCATCTGCCCTACCAACGCCTGCAACATTTGCTCTGCCGAGGTGTAATAGCTTGCAAGCGCGTCCGCCGCACGAACGTAATGGTGCTTGTTGTCGTTGAGCGTTTTGAATATCTCCTGCAAGATTTTATAACGTTCCGTTTGGTCTTCCAAGGTACGCATAGTTTCTATTTTTGCGTAAATCTCGTTGGTGATTTTCGTTTGCTCGGTGGTTTGTTTTTTCACGCTATTCGCAATTTTAGAGTTCTCGTTTACCGCCACGTACTCGTTCAGAAGCTGTTCGGTAAAATACAAGCCGCTACCCAAGCAACCGTACGTCAAGCCCTCTTTCAATCGCAACACGCCCGAAACGGTAATTTCTATACCGTCCGTATCGCCTCCCTCGTCCATATCCAAGCTTTGGCGCATTCCCTCATACGAATATAACGTGGTGGCGTTTTCCGCCGTGTTTTCCGTATATACCGCGTCGTTATAGTTAAGCATGAACTTCTTGCCCACGATATCGTCAAAGGGGATTTGTATCTCCTTTACGTCCTCTACCGTTTCCCCCTCTTGCGGGAACAGAGCAAGGAAATCCCGTTCGCTAAGTAACCCAAGCTGCGCAAGCGTTAAGTCGGTAATATCGTTATTATCGCCTACTACCAGCACCGCTTCGTTGGATTCTTTCGGGAAATGCCCCTCGCCGATTACTTCGTACTGCGAAAGCACGTATTCGCCGTATCTTTCCGCTTCAACGTCCGTCGTTCCCGGCATTTTGCCGTAAACGCCCCCCAAATAATCTACCATAGGAGCAAGACTTGCATACTTTTCGTCTTGGCGGGAAAGCTTATCCGTGTAATACGCTTTGAGGGAAGAAAGGGAGATTACCTGCGTATTTTCCTCCTGCGTTGCATCGCCCATCGTTACTTCCGTAAACAGGTTATTGGAAATATCCACACCCGTACTATATACGATAGCCGTATAAATATCCTCGTCCATGCTTTCCAGATATTCGATGTATTCGTCCGACAAATCGTTGTTTACCTGCATTCCGTTTGCGATATTGGTAAGGAAGGAATTGACGTAAACCTTATCCCCTATCTGCTCTAAATCGGGCATTTCGCCTGCGGAATTAAGACCCGACATAATCGCGTCTAAATCGTACGTCGTTTCCTTTATCTCAATAGGATTGGAGGAGAGCATATCCTCCTGCGTTTGCAAGATATACTGATTGAAGCCGTTGGAAAGCGCAAGCACCAAGCATACGCTGATGATACCGATACTGCCCGCTATCGAAGTAATCGCCGTTCTGCCCTTTTTGGTAAGCAGGTTACGGGCAGAAAGCCCCAAGGACGTCGCAAACGACATGGAAGAACGCTCTTTCACCTTCTTTTCTTTGCGCTGCTTTTTATCTCCGTCAAACGGCGTAGCTTCCGCTTGCACTTCCTTTTTTATTTTCATGGCAGGCGTTTCGCTTTCCGTTTCGCGTTCCGTTTCGGCAAGCTCGTCGCCGTCGTAAGGATTGCTGTCGGAAACGACAAGTCCGTCCTGCAAGCGCACGATACGCGAGGAGTACTGTTCGGCAAGATCGGGGTTGTGCGTAACCATAATGACAAGGCGTTCGCCCGCGATTTCGCGGATAAGCTCCATAATCTGCACGCTGGTTTGCGTATCCAACGCGCCCGTGGGTTCGTCCGCAAGCAAAATTTCGGGGTTATTGACCAACGCGCGGGCAATTGCCACACGCTGCATCTGACCGCCCGAAAGCTGATTGGGGCGTTTATGAAGCTCGCTGCCCAAGCCCACCTTTATCAAGGCTTCCTCCGCACGGCGGCGGCGTTCGGCTTTGGATACGCCCGCAATGGTAAGCGCAAGCTCTACGTTGCCAAGCACCGTTTGGTGCGGGATAAGATTATACGACTGAAACACAAACCCGATACGGTGGTTTCTATATACGTCCCAATCGTGGTCTTTATAATTTTTGGTGGATACACCGCAGATAACGAGGTCGCCCGATGTGTAGTGGTCTAAACCGCCAATGATGTTGAGAAGGGTTGTTTTACCGCACCCCGACGCGCCTAAAATGGACACGAATTCGTTTTGGCGGAAGCGCAAGGACACCCCTTTGAGAGCGGGAACTTTTGCGCCTGCGGTTATGTAGTCTTTTTTGATATCTTTTAATTGTAACATTTATTTTGTTCTCCCGTTACAAACGTTATTATTTTATTTTTTCTTGGATAAGATTGAGAAAATCGTCTAAATCGCGATACATTGTATCAAACCTTTCCGTACCGAATTCTTCGATAACCAAGCTAACGAAATCGAGACAGCCCGCAAGGTCTTGGTCGTATATCTTCATCATTTTTTCCGTAAGCTCTACGTAGGCGATTTTTTTGTCCTTTTCATCGGGCAAGCGCACCACTACGCCCTCTGCTTCCATTTTATACACCATTTGCGACACCGCCGAACGGGTAACCCCCAAAAGGCGCGCAAGCTGCGAGGATATCAAACGGCGGTTTTCATATCTCGCCGCCAACAGCTCTTGAATCATACGGATTTCCGTACTGTTAAAATGCGTCTTTTTGTCGCATACCGCAAGGTCTTCACGGCGTTTTAACATATGGAATATCTTCGCTAAATATTCTTTACTCTTTTGTTTTTGCATGATGACTGTCTCCTTTATCCAATCCAATATATTATAGTCATGATATACAATATTTATATATTATAGTCATGAAATAAATTTTGTCAAGTGCCTAACAAGCATTTTTTGATATTTTCACTTGTTTTTCATTCTGTTTTTATTGGAAACGTGTGGGAGTTTTCGTTTTGGTGGATTTTGGTGGATTATCAGGCTCTTTTTTTACTTTTTTTACGTAAAGACTTGTCAAATAAGGAGAAACATGGTAAAATACTGTTAGTACTATAATACGGTTAACGGAAGGTATCAAATGGAAAAATTACTTACGTTTTTGGAAAATTCTTTGACAGCCTATCATGCTTGTGAAAACGCGAAATCTATATTGGACGCCAACGGATTTTATGCGTTAAAGGAAACGGAGGATTGGGAGTTTTGCGAGGGCGGCAAATATTACGTTGTCCGAGGCGCGGCTCTGATTGCCTTTACCGTCGGCGAACTGGATAATTTCGCCTACAAGCTGACCGCTTCGCACGTGGATTCGCCTGCATTGAAGCTGAAAGAAAATCCCGTAATCCGCAAAAACGGCTACGCCGTATTAAACGTGGAAACGTACGGGGGCGGAATTTGGTATTCTTTCTTTGACAAGCCCTTATCTATCGCGGGCAGAGTGGTAAAAAGCGACGGCGGGCGGGTTTATACTCAAACGGTGCGCTCCCCCTATCCCGTAACCGTTCCCTCTTTGGCTTCTCACCAAAACCGCGGCGTAAACGACGGGTTTGCGGTGAATGCGCAAGTGGATTTACAGCCCTTAATCGGCATGGAAACGGACGCAGACGGGTGGCTACAAAGCGTTATCGGCGAAAATGCCCTTTCTTACGATTTATATTTGGTAAACGAGCAAGCGCCTTACCGTTTCGGTGCGGACGGAAAGCTGATTGCTTCCCCCCGTATTGACAATCTTGTCAGCGCGTATGCAAGCATTCAGGCGTTATGTTCCAAAGCGGAAAGCGATGGCATTTGCGTTGCGGCTTTATTTAACAGCGAGGAAATCGGCAGCGCCACCGCCACGGGCGCGGACGGCGATTTCTTGGAAACGGTGCTGCGGCGTATTGCTTACGCTTTGCGCTTTGACGACAACGAATATTACAAGGCGTTGCGCTCCTCTTTCTTACTGTCGGTAGATAACGCGCACGCCGTACACCCCAACCACCCTGAAAAGAGCGACCCCTCCAACAAATGCGTTTTGGGCGGCGGCGTTGTCATAAAATCCCACGCAGGCGGAGCGTATATCACGGACGCGCTTTCCTCTGCTACCGTAAAAACGGTGTTGGACAAGGCGGGCGTGAAATACCAAACGTTTTTCAACCGTTCGGACGTGCGGAGCGGACGGACGTTGGGCGCTTCCCTCGTTACCAAATTCGGCATGGCGGGCGCGGATATCGGCTTGGCACAGCTGGCTATGCACAGCGCGTGCGAATGCTTCCATTCGGCGGACTATCCCGAATTGTTAAACGCATTGACGGCGTTTTACTCGTCTGATTTTTTGGCGGAGGAGGACGGATTTGTCGTTCGTTAAATTTTTGATAGTCTTACAATAAAACGGCTTAGAAAAGCCGACCCGTTCAACTAAGAACGGGTCGGCTGT
>JAZOPT010000011.1:0-7854 GCA_045655725.1 Candidatus Scatosoma sp. | reverse complement strand
AAGAAAGCTGTTTTTGTAAGGCGTTCGGTATCGACGCTACCGCTCCGCAGGGCGACGTAACGACGTGGCTTGACGAAAACTATTTGTATTGGCAAGCCAATACCCAAAAGGGCGAAGCACTGACAGAGCTTATCAAAGCGTATGCGGAAAACGGCGGCGAAGCGGAAGTTGCAAGCCAACAGGAAGCAACCAAAGCAGTTATCGACGCGTTGCCTTTCTCTGCGCTCGACCTCAGCCGTTTCAAACCCGAAAATTTGAACGAACTGTTCGACGATCCCGCTTGGGAAAGTTTAAGCGAAGCTTGCCTTGGCTGCGGAACGTGTACCTTTGTGTGCCCTACCTGCCAATGCTTCGACATTCGCGATTTCAAAACAAACGAAGGCGTACTTAGATACCGTTGCTGGGATTCCTGTATGTATTCCGATTTCACTTTGATGGCGCACGGTAACTCCCGTACGACGCAAATGCAGAGATTCCGTCAAAGATTCATGCATAAATTGGTGTATTATCCTTCGCAAAACGACGGATTGTATTCGTGCGTAGGCTGCGGTCGTTGCGTAAATAAATGCCCGCAAAAGCTGAATATTGTCAAGGTTGTGAAAACGTTGGGAGGTAAGAAGAATGATTGAAGAAAATTTGATTCCGAAAATAGGCGTCATCACGGATATTCGTAAGGATACTCCCGACGTAAAAACGTTCCGCGTAGTAGGTACGGACGGCAAAAAACTGTTCAAGCACATGCCCGGACAGTGCGCCATGGTTTCCGTTCCCGGCGTAGGGGAATGTATGTTCTCGATTACTTCCTCGCCCACAAACGAAGAATACATGGAATTTTCCATTAAAAAGTGCGGTTGCGTAACGGAAGTAATTCATGCCATGGAAGTAGGTCAGCAGATAACCGTTCGCGGACCTTACGGCAAAAATTTCCCCGTAGAAGAGGACTTCAAGGGCAAAGATTTGTTGTTTATCGCAGGCGGTATCGGTCTTGCGCCTTTGCGTAGCGTTATCAATTACGTTCGCCATTACCGTAAAAACTATGGTAAAGTGGTGATTGTGTACGGTGCACGAAGCAAGGACGACCTTGTGGATATCGAAGAGATTAAGACGGAATGGATGAACGAGCCCAACATGGAAGTATATCTTACCATCGACCGCCCGCAAGAGGGCTGGGACGGGCACGTTGGCTTTGTTCCCGCATACGTAAAGGAATTGGGGCTTGACCCCAACATGACGGCGGTGCTTTGCGGCCCTCCTATCATGATTAAATTCACGCTTGCAGGCTTGTTAGAGCTTGGCTTTGAAAAATCCCGCGTATATACCACGTTGGAATTGAGAATGAAGTGCGGTATCGGTAAATGCGGTAGATGTAACGTTGGCGACAAGTTCGTGTGCAAAGACGGACCTGTATTCAGAATGACGGAGTTAGACGAATTACCCGACGAGTATTAAGGAGAATAATAAAAAATTATGGAAAACATGGTAAACGTATATCTTTTCGGTAAACGGTATCAAGTGCCGGAAAGTTTGACGATTATGAAAGCAATGGAATATGCGGGTTATCAGCTTGTACGCGGCTGCGGTTGCAGAAACGGATTCTGCGGCGCTTGCGCTACGATTTACCGTATCAAAGGTCAACAAGAGCTGAAATCCTGTCTTGCCTGTCAGCAACAGGTAGAAGAGGGAATGTACGTAGCGACGTTGCCTTTCTTCCCGCTTGTGAAGCAGGTGTACGATATGGAAAAAATCAAACCCACGCAGCAAATCATGATGCAGCTGTACCCCGAAATCTATTCGTGTATCGGCTGTAACGCTTGTACAAAGAGCTGTACGCAAGAGCTCAACGTTATGCAATATATCGCCTACGCACAGCGCGGCGAATACGAAAAAGCGGCGGAAGAAAGCTTCGACTGCGTAATGTGCGGCGTATGTTCTTCCCGTTGTCCTGCGGGTATTTCGCATCCTCAGGTTGCGTTGTTGACGCGCCGTTTGACGGGTAAATACCTTGCACCCACCAGCGAACACCTTGTCAGCCGCGTTGCGGAAATTGACAGAGGGGATTGCAAAGCGGCGTTGGAAGCGATTATGAACACTCCGCTGGAAGAACAGAAAAATCTCTATAACCATAGAGAAATCGAAAAATAAGGAGGCGCGTTATGTATCATTACACGGAAGAACAATTACAATCCATGAAAAAAGTAGAAGCTACCCGCGCTTCCCGTATCGAAAAATTACACGAGCGCATGACGGCGGAGCAAAAAGACGCCGTTTTGGCACAATTTCACCCCGATTATATCACTTCGGCGTATGAAGAATTGAAAGTTGGCAAAAATAAAGGCGGTAAGGTCTTGCACGAACTTGCCGATTTATTGCAAGGTCATTCCCGTGTTGCGGATATGGATATCGACCTTTCCAAAATCGATTACGACGTAGACGTATTGGTAATCGGCGGCGGCGGCGCAGGCTCGTCTGCGGCGATTGAAGCGCACGAACGCGGCGCAAACGTTATGATTGCCACGAAGCTCCGTTTGGGCGACGCAAATACAGCAATGGCAGAGGGCGGTATTCAGGCTGCGGATAAACCCAACGACAGCCCCGCTGCGCACTATCTTGACGCGCTCGGCGGCGGCCATTTCAAAAACAAACCCGAACTTTTGTATAAGCTTGTAAACGAAGCTCCCGAAGCGATTTTGTGGCTGAATAAATTGGGCGTTATGTTCGATAAAGAAGCGGACGGAACAATGGTAACGACACACGGCGGCGGTACGTCCAGAAAGAGAATGCACGCTTGCCGCGACTATTCCGGTTCGGAAATCATGAGAACGCTTCGCGACGAAGTGTTCAACCGCGGTATTACCGTTGTTGATTTCACGGCTGCAATCGAGCTTATCAAAGACGTGGACGGCAAGGTTGCAGGTGCTGTGTTGCAAAACATGGAAACGAAAGAAATTTTGATTGCCCGCGCAAAGACGGTGGTTATCGCTACGGGCGGCGCAGGTAGATTGCATTACCAAGGCTTCCCTACGTCCAACCATTACGGCGCGACAGCAGACGGTTTGGTGCTTGGTTACCGTGCAGGGGCAAAGCTTTTGTATCCCGAAACGTTGCAATATCACCCCACGGGTGCGGCAGAGCCTACGCAAATTTACGGCGCATTGGTAACGGAAAAAGTTCGTTCGCTTGGCGCGCAGCTTGTCAATAAAGACGGCGAAGCGTTCGTGTATTCCTTGGAAACGCGTGACGTTACGGCTTCCTCCATTATTCGTGAATGCAAGGAACGCGGTAACGGTATTAAAACGACGGACGGCGAGGGCGTTTGGTTGGATACGCCGCTTATCGACATTTTGAACGGCGAGGGAACTATCGAAAAACGTATTCCCGCAATGCTTCGTATGTTCGGTAAATACGGTATCGATATCCGCAAAGAGCCTATCCTCATTTATCCTACGTTGCACTATCAAAACGGCGGTTTGGATATCGGCGCAAACGGCATGACGTGCGTGGAAAACCTCTACGTTGCGGGCGAAGCGGTTGGCGGTATCCACGGAACGAACAGACTTATGGGTAATTCGCTTTTGGATATCATCGTATTCGGTAGAAACGCAGGTCAGCAGGCAGGAGAGAAGTATAAGAGCGTAGAACTCAAAGATTTGACGCTTGCGCACGTACAGGAATTCGAGAAAGAACTTGCAGAAGCAGGTATTCAAACGGAAGTGGCTTCTCCTAAACTCCTTCCCGATTATAGAAGACAGGCAAATTAAGGTCGATAAATAGAAAGATAAAAAGGAGAGTATTGTGGAGAGTTCTAATAAGGAAACGGGGGCTACCGTAACGGTAGAGGAAAACCCGAACAATTCTAATAAAAACAAGAAAAACTTAAAATGGCTTTGGCTTACGATTGCGCTTGTTGTCGTGGCGGCAGTGGGCGTTTGGTGCGGTATTAGCGCAAGCAAAGCCAAAGGTATTGCAAGTACGTTTAAGTTTAGTACGACGTTTGTGATGTTCACGTTGATGTTTTTGATTTTGGCACTTGGATATTTGCTGGGTGGCGTGAATATTAAAGGCGTTTCGCTCGGTACGGCGGGGGTATTCCTCGTGGCGATTTTGCTTGGCTGGCTTTGTACGTTGAATTTTGAAAACGTGCCTTTGCTTGGCTCGTTTTATATGGCAGGAACGGAAGAAACCGTCGTTAAGTATTTGAAAGGACCCGTTCAAAATATTGGTTTGATTTTGTTCGTTGGCTCGGTAGGATTTATCGCAGGCCCGAATTTCTTCAAAAATCTTGCTAAAAATTTCAAAACGTATATTTTGCTCGGTGTGGTAATTATTCTTTCTGGTACGCTTGTGGCGGTGCTTTGCACGCTTATAACCGATTATGGTCCCGAATATTGGGCGGGTGTATTGTCGGGTGCGCTCACTTCTACGCCCGGTTTTTCCGCGGCGGTAGATGCAGCAACGGAGAACTTGGCAAGAATTACGCTCGGACACGCAATTGCTTATCCTTTTGGCGTTGTCGGGGTTGTATTATTCGTGCAGCTTATGCCTAAATTCTTGAAAGCGGATATGGCAAAGGAACGCGAGCTGTTGAAAACGGACGCACAGGAAGAGGGGAGAGATTATTCCAAGTATTTCAAATGTGAAGACTTCGGCTTTTTACCGTTTGCACTTGCAGTCATTGCGGGTTTGTTGCTTGGATCTATCAATATACCTTTGACGGGTGCAGGCTATGCAGGTCCTTGCTTTTCGCTTGGCACTACGGGCGGCGTATTGATTATGTGCCTTGTATTCGGACATTTTGGACATTTGGGTAAATTGTCTTTGGAAGTAGATGCAAAAACCTTGAAAGTACTTCGCGAGTTCGGTTTGGCATTATTCTTAATCGGCGCAGGCTTTGAAGGCGGTGTTGCGCTTGTACAAGAAATTGCAAACGCAGGTGGCGTAAGTATCGTTATTTGGGGATTTGTTGGCGGTGCAGTGATGACCGTAGTTCCTATGATTGTTGGATTTGTGATGGGCAAATATTTGCTGAAATTACCGTTGCTCAACAACTTGGGGTCGATTACTGGTGGCATGACGAGTACGCCTGCTTTGGGAACGTTGATTTCTACGGCAGAAACAGACGATGTTGCGTCGGCTTATGCGTCCACGTATCCAATAGCGCTTATCATGGTTGTGCTTGCTTCGCAACTGATGATTACGTTAATGTAAAAGAGAACTCTCCCGCTTTGCGAATAAATGTAAAGCGGGAGAGATTTTTATAAAATATCGTAAAAAACAGTTGCATTTTTTAAGGGAATGGTATATAATATAAAAGCTGTTTGCAGAGATGGCGGAGCGGCTGAACGCGCACGATTCGAAATCGTGTTATGCAGGAATGTATACGAGGGTTCAAATCCCTCTCTCTGCGCCAGAGCCTAAAAACTGTTGGTTTTTCACAAACCAGCGGTTTTTTTGTTTGCTTTTTTCATTTCCGCAAAGGCAATTTTTCATTTTTCTTCTATTTTTTAATGATTTTATGGGTAAAAATGGGTAGAAAATGGGTAAATTATTTGATGAAATTCTTAATCATTTCAAGGACTTCCGCGTATTCGCGTTTCAAATGTTCCAATTTTTCACTTTCTGTTAACTTTCCGTTCAAAAATACTGCCCGATTAAGCTGTTCAGGGTGTGTATAGATATGTAAAGTCGTTTGTACGTCCGAATGCCCCATATAAAGAGAAACCGTTTTTGCGTCCATTTTATTCACGCAAATTTGTATCGTTCCAAACGTATGCCGTAAATGGTGTAGTTTGTGCGGTTTGCCGTATTTCTTGAACGTAGTGTCCGCTACGAATTGTGAAAACGGAAAATATTTTCCATCGATTGGCGATAACGAATCGAGCAATTTCCTAACCAAAGGGAATAAGGGCATATACCTGTCGGACGATTGCGTTTTTGTTCCGTGCACGTGTAAAACTTCTTGGTTTTCTTGCTGATCGTCCACACAAACGGATAACGCTTCGTTTCGTCTTGTTCCCGTGAGATATACGTAAACCAAATAACATTTCTTTTGATAACTGATTGTTTTGTCAGCAAAAAGATTTTTGAAAAATTCCTTTTGCTCCGCAAACGAAAAGGCTGTTCCTACGTTCGTTTCGTGCTTTGTTTTCACGATATTTACGCAGGGATTTTTTTCTACCATATCCAAGGAAAGAGCATATTTGAAGATATTGTTGAGAAGCCCTTGTACAAGCTGTCGTTTGCGTGTTTCTTCAATCGAATAAAGAAATTCCCGTATATCTTTTGGTTGGTAAAAATCTAACGGTTTATCGGCAAAGCCTGATTTGAGTACGAAAGAAAAATTGTATCGAATACCCTTTAACGTACTTTCTGCAAGCTTTTCGTCCGTTTTTGACGGAAGATAATACGTGTCGTAAAAGTTTGCCAAGGTAGGGCGCTTGCTTTTCTTTCGCATAGGTTGTGATTGTTTGGTTCGTTTTTTGCTTTCTCTTAATTTCTTTGTAAGTTTTTCTTGTAATTCTTGTGTTGTGCGCCCGTAAACGGAGCCGAAGCTGTTTGACCGTACTTCCATAAGCCCGTCTTTTCTCGTGCGAACGGACGCGGTGATTTTCAGTTGAATAAGCATTTGTTTAACCTCCTCGATGAGAGGTTTTTCTAAAACAGCTTTTTCGTCTTCAATCCCATAACTTAGGTGTTGATTTTGGATAAGACTTTCCAACGTTTCAATTTTAACAGATTTGTCCGCTAAATCCAAAACGAATTGAATATTCTCATCCGAATTAGGTTGTGCTTTAAGAGTTTCAATAATTTCGTTTAATTTTTGTAATTGCTTATAATTCAAATCTCCTTTTAATATTTATCTAGGTATTGCAAGCGTACTTTTAACGGAAAGATAAGTACGTTTACCCTATTACATAATTTTCTCCTTGCGAATTCCCGAAAATTACGGGTGTGTTAAGCGCATAATGCGTTCCGCTGTTATTTTCGTCTACACGGTTTTCCCCGTGATAGCGAATTGGATTCAATTGTGTATTTAGTTGTAGTTGCCTAAGCACATAGAATGTTAATACGATATTATACGCAATCGTAAACATTTGTCAAGCGTTTGGACGGTGTTTTTAATACGGACTGTCGTCAAAATAGGGGATATCGTACTCGTCGCCCTCGTGGCGGGAAAAACGTTGCTTTTGTTCGGGTACGGTATGTATTAAAAGGGAATGGCTCTCTCCGCGTTTTGCTCCGTATAATTGGGATACTTGGTTATAAAAGTTTTCCTGTAATAAAGAATACGATTGCATATCTCCACGCTGTTTCCAAAATTCCGAATGGGAGAGTAATGGCTTTTGGGGATTATGTTGACTTTTGTAAATAGGCTGGTCGTATTCGTTACGTAGTTGTAAACGGTGTCCCTTTTCACTTAAACGGTCGCTTTCAATCTTTACTTTCCAACGTTCGGTGATCGGTAGATAATAGACAAATAAATTTTTTCGGTTTTCTTCTTGAATAATACAAGCACAAAGGATATTTTCGTCTGTATGTAAATAACCGATAGTACGTATGGCAAATTGATAACATTTTTTGAAATAGGATAGTATTTCCTTTTCACTTTTAAAGGTATGCCAAAATTCCGTGTTTCCGCCGAACTGTAAACATTCCATAACGATATTTTTTCCGCGGTTGTGAAACTGTGCGTTTAACCGCCAAAGCACTAACTCCCATTCATTTTCAAACCGTTCATTCTTCTCTTTCAACCAAATGACCGAATAATTGGTCGTGGCATTCTCAAGATACTCGTCTTGATCTAATAATTTATCCCGGCGAAAGGTGAGAACGGAAATGGTAGCGTGCGTAGGTCTT
>JAZOPT010000010.1:0-4157 GCA_045655725.1 Candidatus Scatosoma sp. | reverse complement strand
CGGGGTACGGTTATAGTAGAATATTTGTAAATCTTTCTAAAAGGTAGTCCATGGATATAGCCGCTTTCGTATCGTCGTATGTCTTCAATTCCTGTCGACCGCACCACAAAAATAGGATGTCCATTGGACATCCTATTTTTGTTATGTGATAGATAGTCGCGCGAACTGTATAATTATATGCAGGCTCACGCGAGAAATACGGCTTGCGAAGATTCATTTTTTCCGAAAAAAACGTCCCGTATTTCGATGCCCTGCCGAGGCTCCGCTTGCGGAAACGGCAGATTCCTGTCGACCGCACCAAAATCGGGTAATTTTGCGAATAAGGTAGCATAAATGCCCGATTTTTTTGTATATTTTATAGTTTTATGCGGTCAGAAATCAGATTTTTTGCCATTTACCCCCAATTTTGGCGTCCATTTTGGCGTCCACATTTGAATATCGTTTTTCCCCTTATGGTAAAAGCTCTCCGAGTATCTTTCTCGAAGAGCTTTTTTGCTTGTTTTTTAAAATTCAAACTGCACTACCGACCTTCACTCACGTATCAGCCAAGGTATCCGTGAAGCCAAACGAAACGGCACGCAAATAGGCCTTACCAGAGGAACTACACTTACCACAAAAAAATCCATTGATTGCAAAGCTATTATCAAGAAGCACGCCAAAGACTTTGGTGGTACGTTAGATGATCCCGACGTTATGAAACTCTGTGGTTGCTCTAGAAACTCCTATTATAAATACAAGAAAGAAATTAAATATCCTAAAAACATCCTTAATGGTTAAAATCATCCAAAGAAGTGTAAAACACGCAAAGGTGCTCCCTTGCGTGTTTTTTATTCCCTTGCGCATGCGCGTGCGCGACAATATAATTATATTATAAGCAGAGGTGGATTCGAAGCACATCAGCATCTCTCAAGACCTTTATTTTAAAGGCTTTTAGAGTTCTGTCCCATCGCTGTCCCAAGGAATATTATTCATTAAAATCGTAATGTTATAACGCTATACACCGCTATACGCCGAGAAACCACCGTCTACGGGAATAACCGTGCCCGTCACAAAGCCGCTTGCGTTATCGTCCGCAAGCCACATAAGCGTACCAATAAGGTCGGAAATTTCGCCAAACTTTTTCATTGGCGTCGCCGCAAGGATTTTACCCGTTCTTGCCGTAGGCGTACCATCTAAACGTCATTTGCACATAGTAACCCCCTTGTTTCTTAATCATATATAAAACAAGTTCTTAGTTGGAAAAAATAGAAATCGCTTTCTTTACATCCTCTTTCATTGCTTGCATTGCCGCGTATTCTACGTCGTGCAAATAATTTGTTTTTCCGCTTTCTATTGCCTCTTTCGCCGCCATATAACCTGCTTTCGACATATACGAATAATAATTGATTTTGCGGATACCATTTGCTATCGCTTTTTTGAATCCTCCTTCGGAAACTCCGCTACCGCCGTGCATAACAAGAGGCAAGCCCGTCGCCTTTGCACAGTTTTTGATTACGTCAAAGTCGAGCTTGGGCTGCGCCGAATAGAAACCGTGCGCCGTACCGAACGCAATCGCCAACGCATCAATACCCGTTGCCTTGCAAAAAGCTTCCGCTTCGTCTGGACGAGTGTAGAAATCTTCCGCTTTCGCGCCTACCATTTCTTCGCCGCTTCCCGCCTCGCCGGTTACTAATCTACCAAGTTCCGCCTCAACACTCACGTTCATCGAATGCGCCGCTTCCGTAATCATCTTCGTAAGGCGCAGATTTTCTTCGTAAGGAAGCGCAGACGCGTCCATCATCACGGAAGTGAAACCGAGCCTTAAAGCCTTGTAAACCATATCAAGAGAAGTACCATGGTCGAGATGAACGCATACTGGCACCTTTGCATTTTGTGCCACCGCCACCATGGCAGGGCCTACCATGGAAATGTCGTTGTATACGTTATGCACTTCTGCGTGTGCGATGATAACGGGTTTATTCAGTTCTTCCGCCGCACCGATTACAGCCTGCAAGCTATCAAATCCCGTTGCATTAAACATACCGATTGCACTTTTATCTTCTTCTGCAATCTTCAAAATTTCTTTCAAATTGACTAACATATTTCTTTCCTTTTAAATCCTTTGCAAAGCTCTTGTATTTCTTTTTCTTCACGAAGTCCGCTAATAGCATCTGCGCTAGACAATGCTGCAACCGCCACTGCAGAAGCAAATTCCAAAATTTCTTTATCTGTTTTGTTTTGGTAAATACCGAACAACGCTCCTGCGCAAAACGCATCGCCAGCCCCTGTCGTCCCAACAATGAAATTTTCAGGAAGAGCATAGGAAGGCACGCATTCAACGCCCTTTTCGGACACACAAACGCCCATTTCAGGTGTGTGGATAATCACTCTTTCCGACACGCCATACGCCTTCAATTTTTGCGCAATTTCAACAAGATTTTCGCGTTTCGGCTCAATTCCCGTCAAAGCACCTGCTTCCACTTCGTTGATAATCAAATTATCCACATACTTTAAGTAAGGCAACACGAGCGAATATCTATCCGAATTTTCGCTCACAAGGTCAATAGACGTTTTTACGCCGTTTTCTTTTGCTTTTTTCAGCAAAATCTCCCCGTCGCCATTATCAATTTTGTCCAACAAAAGGAAGTACCCTAAATGCAACATTTTTACATTCAACGCAGACATGCCCACGTCGTTTACACCAAAATCCGCACTTGCACCTGCATACGTAAAGAACGTTCGCTGACCGCCCGTAACGCTCATAACTTCGGTAAAACTCGTCTTATCTTCTCCAACGGAAATATTTTCAATATTTACTCCATTGTCGGAAAGAACGTTTTTCACATATTCCCCATTTTCGTCCGCGCCTATTTTACCAACTGCTTTTACCGTCAAGTCAGGACAAATCCGTTTTAAGTCAATCGCCACGTTCGGCACACAGCCGCCTACCGATTTTTGTACATTTTTAATTTTTGTCAATTCCCCTGCATTGGGGTAAGCGGAAATCTCGTTGATTTCGTCAACGAGAATACTTCCCGCAACTGCAATCCCCGTCTTCATATTAGTTACATTCCGCAACGAGCGGACCTGCCAACTCTTTCAAGAAGAACAATCTACCTGCAAGCGTAGGGATATAGGAAGAAGTAATCCAAGGCGTTTTGCCATAACGCAAAGTCATCCAAAGGGACATACCTTGCCATTGCATACCGCGCCCAAGCGTACCATCCGCACCGCCAATCGCGTAATCTGCTTGCAAGAACAAGCCAGGGCCGATGGTGTTCGCACGACAAGGTACAAGCGTCGTTCTCGACTTAAAGCTCGTCAAAGCGTTTTGTTCTACCGTCAAGGGATGAATTTTCGCAGCAATTCTATAAGGGGCTTTTTCCCATTCTTCCGCCGTTGCGTAATCCGCCGCAAACGTGGGTTCCCAGAATGCGATATGGCACATTCTACCGATACCGTAAACGAGTACGAGTTTTGCACCTTCCGTTTTCAAAGCGGCAATCTTTTCAGGATAGGTAGGCAGGTTTTCCTTCGTTGCAAAGTTTCTCTGCGTTTTGGGAACGGTCAATTCACCAAGGGGGTTGAACAAAGCTTGTTCCATTGCATACTGGAATGCACCAGGATTATCGGAAGCAAGCGTATTCCCTTCGCTATCCGCCCATTCGTCCATATTGAACGTATATACGTGCTCGCAGGAAACCTTCCATTCCTTCAAGAAATAAACAACCCATTTATACATACCCATAGGTCCTACGGGAAGAATGAATGCAATCTTTTCTTTGCGGTCTTTCGCAAGTTTGATTTGCATAGCGATTTCGTGCCCCATATACGTTTCAAACTCGCCAAGTGTGTCGCATTGTACGGGCGTAAAGCCTGCGTTCCAGTGCGCTTGTCTTTCCGTGATTTTCTCGGGCGCGTCGATACAACCGTCGATTTTGTCAAAATCCCATCCTGCGGGATAGAAACCTTCTAATTCACTACCTTTTACAGTGCTATTGAAATTCATAATTTTTCTCCTTTTATGGTAATAATCTTTTTGTTGTGCCTTTTAAGTACACCTGACATTGTTTAAAGCCTTCTGCATATTCCGCGCCACATTGATACCCTCTATATCTCGAACAGGTTTTTACCATGTCCGCAAAGTCGATACCGTCGTGTTCACGCATCCATACAAG
>JAZOPT010000009.1:0-8540 GCA_045655725.1 Candidatus Scatosoma sp. | reverse complement strand
GTAAGGAGTATGAAAATATTCAAAAAAATATGCACGGGTATGCTTTTGCTTACGATGGCGTTTAGCGCCGTCGGTTGTAAAGAAAAGCAAAATATCAATCTCGACGATTATAATTTCGGCAGTAGCGGTGAAACGGAATATATGAGTGGCGACGTCGTTTCCAGATTTGGGAAACACGACCATAACTATTCCCAAAAGACAACCTCTCCTTTTATCGAAGACGGAGCTTCGAGCTACGTAATCGTCGTACCCGAAGAAATGCCCGAAGTGGGGCAATATGCACTTTCCGAGTTGCAATATTTTTTAGAGCTTGCAACGGGTGTGAAAGTGAAAGCGGTCAAGGATTACACACAGTTGTCCTCGGGTGCAAAATTTATTTCCTTGGGGGAAACGGTACAGTTTGAACAAACAGGTTGGAAATTAGACTACGACACGTATAAAATGAGTGGGTTTAATATTAAATCCAAAGACGAAAACGTGTATATTTTTTCTTCACACGCAAACGGGAACTACAACGGCGTTTTGTGCGGTGTGTATGAATTTTTGAAACACGTAATCCATTTGGAAATTTATACGGAAGAAGATTTTTCGTATACGGAAACGGATACGTTATACATGCCGACGTTCTACGTAGAAGAAATTCCCGATTTCGACCAACGAGAGATTGGTGAAGTACGTATCAAAAATTACATGAATCGTTTGCGTTTATTAAAAAATGCATGGACTTCTCCTTATGGCATGGGTGGGCATTCACAACTTATCATTTTGCAACAAAGTGAAGAATGGAGAAACCACCCCGACTGGATTAGTGCAAAAGGCGACGTGCTTTGTTGGTCGGCGTATAAATCGGGGATGGACGTGGAATACGTGAACAATATGGTAAATTTATTACTGAAACATCCCGAGCAGGATTTGTTCAACTTATCTACGCCCGACTTTACAAGTCCTTGTACGTGTGATAGATGCGAAGCAACGAAAGAAGAATACGGCACGAACAATTCGGGGCTTATGATTATCTTCTTAAACAAAGTCATTGAGGCAACGTTGGATAGAATGGCGGAAATAGAACCGGATAGAACGATTTCTTTCGTCACGTATGCTTATGAAGGGTCGAAAGTACCGCCTGTGAACTACGACGAAGAAACGGGTAAATACGTGGCGCATTGTAAAGAAGTTATTCCGCACGAGCGTTTGGCAATACAGTTTGCGCCTATCGAAGCGAGCATTTGTTATCCGCTCGATTCGGACGTGAATAGAGATAGCTATAACAACTGGATGGGTTGGTCGGCGATTGCAAAAGATATGTGGAACTTTATGTATCCCTATTGTTCGTATTCGCAAGCGTTTACCGCGCCCGCCTTTGCAGTGTTCCCTGCAAACGCAAGGATGTTTGCGCAAGGACCGCTTACGAAATGCTATGAAGAACGTATTTCTACAAGCGCGGCGTTTTGGGATTTGTTCAATTACGTAGAAAGCAAAATGATGTGGAACGTTAACTACGATTTTGAACTGCTCGCCAAGCGGTATATCGAAAACGTATACGGACCTGCCGCGCCCGCGATTCAAGAATATTATGATTTCCTTGTGGTATGGTCGGCAAGCGGCGCATACGCGGATATATCTACCTATGCAACGCCGAAAGCAAAAATATTTACGCAAAAAGTTTATGCAAAATCTGCGTTAAACGTTTGGGATAGTTGTTTGGAGCGTGCGTATACTTTGCTTGACGAGTCCGATTGCAAAGGTGAACGGTACGCAATGATTAAGGACAAGATTGACTTTTTGTACTTCACGAACAACGTAAACCGCGTGGAAACGTATCACGCGCAAATGGGTGAAGAGGAACGCGTAGAAAAGGTTGCTGAGATTAAATCGGTTTATAACGCACTCAAATATAGAAAGTATATGTCGTTGGGTGGACACATTTCTTGGGAAAGTTGGTTTAACGACAGGGGTTGATAGGAGCGAGAACTATGGAAAGAAAACAACGGATATGGACGATAATGGCAGGATTAATTTCCCTTGTGTGTTTATCGCTTGGGATTGCCTGTTCAAAAAAAGAAGAACCTGTATATACGCTCAACCAAGCGAGTGTATCGCTTGCCGTAAACGAAACGGTGGAGCTTACTCTCACCCCGTCCGCAGAAAACGTGATTTGGACGACTACCAACGAGAACGTGGCAACGGTGAACGACGGCATAGTAATGGCAACGGGATATGGAAAAGCATGCGTACGCGCAAGTGTTGGCGAAAGCGTATTAGAATGTGCTGTTAGCGTTCCTTTAAACGAAACGACGGGTGTAGCGTTTTCTTTGCAAACCGCAACAAATGAAAATACCTTGCGTATTTTTAAGGGAGAAACGTATCCTATAACCCCTAAATTATGCGTGGGAGATAAAGAGATAGCATTAACGGACGGGCAAATCAACGTAGTAAGCGACGAAAATATCGTCAAAGCGACGGTGGAAAACGCAAGCATTATACTTACGGGCGTAAACGTGGGGAACTGCGAAGTATACGCTTCGTGTGCCTACGAAGGGAAAACGTTATATACCGAAATTTATACGGTATACGTAGACGTGGATAAGGTTTTGTATTTTCAAAGCCAAGAAGTTTCCTTGCTTGCTCCCAAAAATTTGCAAAATGCGGACGTTGTAAGCGGTACGCAAACGCAAGTACAAGCGTATATGAAATCTACCATTTTAAATGAAACTGGTGTAGAAGTAGACGCAGAAGAAATACAGTGGTTTTCCGAAAACGAGCAAATCGCCGTAGTAAACGACGGTGTGATTTCGTCTGTGTCCATGGGAAATACTGTAATCAAGGCAATAACGGAGTATGGAGAAGCAAGTTTGCCCGTTTGCGTTGGCTATCCTATATCGTCGGCGAGCGACCTTGACTTCCTTGCCATGATAACCTACACCAAGGACAAAGCAACGGCGGAAAACTATTTAAACGCAAATTATATTTTTGTAAATGATATCGATTATTCTACCCATGAAAGAAATTACGTTCTTCCTATTGCGTCAGTTAATCACGAACACGGTAGAATACGTTGGTCGAATAATACTTGGTCGCAAGCGGAAGACTATGAGAATTTAGATAGACCGAATACAGGCGAATTTGCGTTGGGTGGTCTTACGCGTGGTACGTATTATTCAATCGGTTGGAAAGACGTGTTAGGACTTACGGAAGTTAGTAAGGACGTAAACGGCACGACTGCTTTGTATATGAAAAATTCCGCGTTGGCAGGTTATGCGGAAAATGCGGTGGGCGCGGAATTTCGCGGTGTCAATCCCCATGGTCTTGCGTTTGGCGGTAGAATAGACGGCAATGGCTATGCGATTAAAAATGCGTTCTATATGGCGGACAATTTACAAGGTCAAGCGCGGAATGGTAGCGAACAGTTATACCGTTCCACGGGTTATAACGGCGTTGGTGGATTTTTCGTTGGTTATAACGTGGGAATAATTGAAAATTTGGAAATGCAAGTGAGCGTGGCAAACGCCAAGACGTATTATTATAATGGTGGGAAATATAGCACCACGAAAGTAAATAATTCCTTAACGCTCAAAGAGTTGTATTTGAACGAAGAAAAGACGGCTCAAAAAATCTTCTTAACGTCGCTTGGCGGAGTAAACACCGCGCTTACGGGCGTATACAATCCGCATAAAGGCGGTGAAGGTATCGGTGCAACGGGTATTGTGGCAGTGAATAACGGCGTATTGCAAAATCTGTATCACAAGGTGAACGTATACGCGTCGTTGGCAGAAGTTGGTGTTTCGTCGCAAGGCGTGATAGCTTCTGTTAATGGTTATAAAATCGTGAACTGTGTGGTAGATAAATTTGAGAATTGCTATGAAGCAGGCGAAACGACCATTGCTTCCGTAACCTTGGACGAAAAGGCGGGGAATAATGGAGAAACGCTTGTGCGTTATGCGTTCGTTGGTGAAATTAAGGGTAGCGAAATCACGGGCTGTTATAGTTTGTTAAAACGGGATTGCACGAACAATTCGTACGTGAAAGCACCCAAAGCGATTACGTATACGGAAGAACAGTATGACGGGAAAATGTCGGGTGGCGAAATTGACCAGTTGTCGAATACTGTGTTCACAACGTTTAATAATACGGCCGACTATGATGCGGATTACATTTCTATGTATCAAGCATATCAAACAAATAATAATTTGAGTGGCGATATTTGGGAGATTACTGCAAACGCGGTTTCTATCGGCTTGAAAAACAATATGAAAGGCTTGCAAGCAGGAGTGTAAAAGAATGACGAAAAAACGTAAAATTATTTTAATTGTTGCTATCAGTCTTTGCGCCGTGTTGTTGGCGTTGGGCACGTTTTTCATCGTTAAAGCGATTGTAGACAAGCGTAAAAACGGACCGAAAGAACTCAACTACGTTTCTGCACAATTATTTAAAGACGAAACGTTGCAACTAAAAGTTTCGAATTATAAAGAACAAATCGAGTGGGGCAGTAGCGTAGATTCGGTGGCAACGGTAGATGAAAATGGTAAGGTGACCGCTGTTTCCTACGGGAATACGACGATTAGCGCACAGCTTGATAATAAAAAGCTTTTGTGTAAAATAAGTGTTGTAGCGGAAAAAACGGACGTGGAAGTACAAGCGAAAGCGGTATTTTCTGCGCAAAACAAGCAAATTGCATTGCTTAATCCTACCGATTTAAAAGGGGAAAACGTTTCACAAAAAACGAGCGCAAGCATCGAACTTTATACGGACGGAATGGAAACGGTAGATAATGCAAACGTTATCTTTTCGGTGGATAACGCCGAAGTGGCGACGGTGGACGATAGCGGAACAATACAAGCCAAATCGAGTGGGAATGCGAACGTACTTTGCACTTGGTTGAATGGGGAAACGGCGACGATTCCCATAAGCGTATATTACCCCGTTTACGATGCACAAGATTTAGATACGTTGGCTTTGGTTAGCTACACGCAAGATAAGGAAACGGCGAAAAAATATTTGTCGGCAAACTATCTTTTAATGAATGATATAGACTATTCTACGCACGAGCGAAATTATATTTTGCCTATTGCATCCGTGACGCACGAGTTTGGTCGTGTGAAGAAAACGGGCGCGGAATGGTTAGAAACCGAAGATTACGATAACGTAGTGCGTTCGGACTTGGGTGAATTTACGCTGGGCGGTGTTTCGCGTGGTACGTATTATTCTATCGGTTGGAAAAACGTGTTAGGGCTTACGGAAGATAGTAAGGACGTAAACGGAACGTTGGCTTGGTATATGAAAAATTCCAATAAGGCAGGCTACGCAGAAAACGTGGTTGGAGAAGAATTCCGTGGTGTCAATCCCAACGCTTTGGCGTTTAGCGGTATAATAAACGGCAACGGCTATGCGATTAAAAATGCGTATTATATGACGGATAATATGCAAGGACATTCAAGAAACACGGGTGTTGTTAGTTTGCGTTCTAACGGTTATAACGGTGTTGGCGGATTTTTCGTTGGATATAACGTAGGAACGATTGAAAACTTGGAATTACACGTATCCGTGGCAAATCCTAGAGATTACTATTATAACGGCGGTAAATACGGAAAAACACAAGTGGACGGTTCGTTGACGATTAACGAGTTGTATAAGGACGTTGCGACGGGTAAACAACGCGTATTATTAACTTCGCAGGGGAAAATCATCTCACCTTTGGATAATTATAGCCCCAACAAAGGCGGAGAAGGCACGGGTGCAACGGGTATCGTGGCACTCAATAACGGGATTTTGCGCAACCTGTATCACAACGTAAGCGTATATTCGTCTTTTGCAGAATCGTATATGGCATCGCAAGGCGTAATTGCGTCTATCAACGGTTATAAAATCGAAAATTGCGTTGTAAACAAGTTGGAAAGTTGCTATCAAGCAGGAGAAACGACGATTGCAACAAAAACGCTAAATAAAAACGCAGGCTATGATGCTACGGCGGAAATGAACGTACGATATAGGCACGTTGGCGATATCAAGGGTAGCGAAATTATCGGTTGTTATAGCCTGTTCAAGCGTGATTGTACGCATCAAAGAACGGATATATATTGGGCTGAACCCAAAGCGCTTTCTTTTGGGAACGAAACTGCGTTTTTCGGCGGTATGATAGACGAGATATCTAACACGGTGTTTACCGACGCACCCAAAGGTCAAACGGCACAAGAGTGGAATAGTGACCCCGTGGGAATGTACGCGGCAACTATTAGAGAAAACAATCTCGACGGCGCTTTGTGGGCAATCGGGCTCAATGGCGGTACGTTGTCCGTTGAACTAAAAAATGGTAATATTTTATAAAAAAATGCCTGCAACCGTTTTGGTTGCAGGCAAACTTTTTTGTTATTTTTGTTAGGGGTGCGGTCCGCAAGTGGGGTCTTCAAAAGGTCTGGAATACTGTTTGTTTGCGGGTAAATCAATTTTGATTTCTTTTGCAAGACGAATATCTCTCGAAGAACTTCCAACAAGAATTTGATACGCGCCGTTTTCGACGTACCAAGCGTGGTGCGGTTGCGACCAAAAGGCGAAAGAACGAGCGTTTAAGCGAATGCAAACGCGTTTGCATTCGCCTGCTCTCAGCGAAATTTTTTCAAAGCCTTTGAGTTCTTTGTCAGGTCGTTCCACGGTAGCGAATACGTCGCGAACGTATACTTGCGCTACTTCCTTTCCGTCTACGGCAGAAACGTTTTTGACGTCGAACACAACTTCATAATCCGTTTGTGAGTTTTGTATAATCGACAAGTTGGAATATTCAAATTGAGAATAAGAAAGACCGTGTCCAAACGGGAATAAAACGGCTTTTTCTTTGGTATCGTAATAACGGTAGCCAACGAGTACGCCTTCGGTATAACGTTCGACGAAATTGTTTCCAACTTCCAAGCCCGTGGGGGTATCTTCTATGCACAAAGGGAACGTTTCAGAAAGCTTGCCCGAAGGGTTTGCTTTGCCCGTCAATATATCCGCAACCGCTTCCTGCGCACCTTCGCCAAGGAATCCTGCAAAAACAACTGCTTTTACTTTATCAATCCACGCGCTCATATCTATAGCACTACCCGCATATACCACGACGATTACGTTGGGATTATATTTTGCCGTGTTAATAATCAAATTTTCTTGCGTTTCGTTTAAGCGGATACTCGTGCGATCAAAGCTTTCGCCTTCTACGATTTGGTTGGTGGAAACGCACAAAATTACCTTATCTGCATTTCTTGCCGCTTCAAATATCGCGCTCATGTGGCTGTTGTGCGAATTGTCCGCACGGTTATAATAATAGGCAACTTTGCAAAGATTTTCGCCCATGCGTTCGTTTAATTCTTCGTAGAGAGGACGTACTGCAAAGTCCGTGGTTACGTACCCCGAACCGCCTCCGCCCATAGGTGGCTGATAGCAAGACGAACCCGTCATAGCAACCGTTTCTTTTTTGAGGGGAAGAATATTCTCTTCATTTTTTAATAATACGATACATTCTTTGGCAATCTTCACGGCGTTTTCGTGGCGTTGTTCTTTGGAATACACGGTTTTTTTGTGGGGATCAGCGGTTACTTTTTTGTCTAAAAGTTCCAAAACTTTTTCCACACGCTCGTCAATTTCTTCTTCCGTAATCCAGCCTTCTTGGAGTGCTTGCGTGAGTTCTTCATACGCGTCTTTGCGATAGGGCATACGCAAATCAAGCGTAGCCTTTAAGGCTCTTGCACTGTGGTGTACAGATTCCCAATCGGACACGATAAGTCCGTCGAACCCAAGCTCGCCGCGCAGTACGTCTTTGAGTAAATATTCGTTTTCACTTGCCCATACACCGTTGACGGGGTTATACGAGCACATAACCGTCCAAGGCTGTGCCTTTACGGCAATTTCAAAAGCGGGCAAATAAATTTCATGGAAAGTTCTTTCGTCCACTTCGCTCGATTGCCACATTCTATCGTATTCGCGGTTATTTAAGGCGAAATGCTTTAAGGAAGTGCCAATGCCTTTGCTTTGTACGCCTTCGATAAAGGCTTTTGCCAAAACCCCCGTCAAATAAGGGTCTTCGGAAAAATATTCAAAATTCCGTCCGCAAAGGGGCGTGCGTTTGATATTAACGCCGGGTGCGAGCAATACGTCCACTTGCGCTTGTATACATTCGTCGGCAATCGTTTCCCCGTCAAGATAGGCAAGCGTTGCGTCCCAAGAGTTTGCGATTGCCATAAGGTTGGGCATTGCCGTTGCCGTTTGCGGTTTGTTGTCTACGATCTTATTCACGCCGTGCGGACCGTCGCATACGCGAAGTTGCGGGAGTTTTCCGTTTGCCGTTTCCAGCTCCCATAAGTTTTTACCCGTCAGCAAATTTATCTTTTCGTCTAACGTTAGAGTTTTTAATAAAGATTTCATAAGCAGAATATCTCCTTTGTAATGCTTTTGCTACGTTTAGTATAGCATACAAGGTGGAAATAGTCAACGCGCAAAAAAGGAAAAAAGCGTGCGAAACGAAAGAAACAAAATACGGTTAAAAAATATGCAAAATCAGGGTATTTTATTTTGAA
>JAZOPT010000008.1:0-30473 GCA_045655725.1 Candidatus Scatosoma sp. | reverse complement strand
CCCCTGCAAACTTTTTATTTTTGTTATTTAGCTCATCATTTGACCGTCTTTCGTGAATTGGATTTCACTGAAATCATAATTCCCGAATACACCTGCCCCAGCACCGTACATAGTCATCATTCTCAAAATCTTCGTCCCATTAGCATCGTAACTGTTGATAAATAAATCAATGCTATACGAAACGGTAAAAGACGTTGCGTTAGTAGTCCAAGGACCTGCCCCTGCGAAGTCCGTTTCAGTAAGAGAACCGTCCTGATTTTTCACTACGGTTACAAGCCCCGTATTACCTACGTAGATATTGTTTCTATGCGTCATTTCGCCGCCTTCCGAACCGCCTGCTGCCATTTTAAATTCTCCACCGTAGAAGTTAAACGGAATGGTTACGTACTTATATCCAAGCGACTTCAATTTTTCATAATACGCTTTGCTTTGCGCGGGCTTAATAATTAAATCGGAATATGAATAATCCGTAGAATGTACAACTTGGGCACAACCCAAATCACTTCTATACGTAATCGTAGCAGTCTGCCCTTCATATACACCTGAGCCATCATTTACATAAAGAACGCTTGTAGAGATATTCGATAAAGTGGTATCATTTGCAATATTCCACAATACCTGCTTTTCTTCGATTACTGCACTTGCGTCATATATTTTTTTCGCAATCCCAAAGCGATTGTCCGCGCGGAACGTAAACTCGTAAAAACCTTCTTCAAGCGTTATTTTGTTATCGGTGGCTGAAACCGCTTCGCCGTCTTTCGTATAACTCTCTATTGCATTATACGCACCGTCAAATGCAAATCCACAATCGGTTGTCAAATCCACAACCGTTCCCGCGTCTTTTTCCTCGGTTGCCACGTCACCTGCGCTCTTGGTCATATAAATGTTATCAACGTAGATTGTAAGTTTTTTCCCAGCCGTAGGTACGTTCAGCTTAAAAAGGTCAAAGCTTGTTAAACCGTCAAAGCCTGCATTAATCGGAGAAGAAAGCTCTAACCATTTATCCATATGCGGTGCTCCGTTTTCAAACCATTGATACCATGCGCCGCTTGTACCGTCTTCATAAATATGCGTTACCGAAGCTTCCTTTACATCGCACACTACACCCATTTCATTTAGTACAGAGGCGGGCATTTGAACTCCACCATAACTAGGGATCATATAACGAACGGTGATATGCGTATATCCTGCTTCGTATAATTCTTTATAATAGTCTTTTGAAAATCTTGACGCAAAGCTGAAAGAAATGTTGCTGTTTTTACCTTCACTTACACCCGTAAGGTCTACCGTCATTTTTACAGCGCCGTTGCCCGTGCCGTTAAATTTTGCGTTTGCATCGTAGGAAACTTCAAAGCCCGTCGTATCGCCATTATCGCCCGACATCCAAACGAAGTTTTCACAAGCGTTGGTATTATCCCAAATAAGCCCCTCGGGAGAAGTTACCGTGTACTCGTTCGCATTAACGACAACGTCTTCAACCGTCGTTTCCGCGATGACGTTCTCCGTCATTTCAAACTTATAATTTTGAACAGTCGAATTTTCTTCTTTGGCTTTTACCACAAGATTTTGATAGGAATTTTCCTCGCCGTTTTCACCGTTTTCCACAAGGAAAGGCGTGGTGTCCGTACCGATTGCCGTATACGTTTGGCTTACCTTCGCCCAATCCGCGTCGCCTTGCATATACAATTTACTTGCCACTTCTTGAATACTGCGTTCTTGTCTATTTTCCGTGTACGCATACGTATCCGTGCCCGTGGAATAATATGCCACCGCGCTATACGTTCTTTCCGTAAAGTTCTCCACCGTGTCGTTCGTGCCCATATTGATGACCACGTTTGCGCAATACAAATCGCCGTATTCTTCCGCGTTTTGATAGAAATCGCTTTCCGTTACGGGGAATTCGTGCGCAAAGTCAGCCATTTCCGTTTTGTAATCGCTTTCAATGCCTGTAAAGTTTTGAGCGGCGGTGGCAACAAAACCGATTGTTCCGCTGTTTACGATTGCATTCTTCGTCGTTTCGTCGGCAAGCACGATAAAGCGCAAGCCTTCTTTTTTTCCTGCTTCCGCCGTATAGCGAATACCTGCGCCGTCCGCCATTTTGAACGTGGTCGTGGTGGAAGCCGAAACTTCCTTGGGGCTTGTAAGCGTAGCCACAAAAGCAAGCGCACTGCACAGCGTTGCCGTCAGCGACAACGCCACTAATTTTTTCGTTTTACTTTTCATCTTCTTTCCTCCTTTATCAATTTTCGACACCGCTCCAATTTGTTCCGTCTTCAATGAAGAATTTATCGTTTGCTTCTTCCACGCTCGTTGTGAGCACGTCTTCATTGGACCTGTGAACCACTTTCAATTTCAGCAGTTCGTATGCCTTTTTGCCTACCATATTCCTTCCTCCTTAAAAAGAATTTTATTAAAAGCTTTCGCCCTTTAATCGTTATTTATCGCGTAGAAACGCGTTGTCAATTACCAACTCTGCCCGTTAAGGTAACAATATACTTATTCTCTTTTTTGTTTGCATTGTCGGGGCAGACGTTTTCAGCCCACCCCCTGCAAACTTTTTATTTTTGTTATTTAGTTCATCATTTGACCGTCTTTCGTGAATTGAATTTCACTGAAATCGTAATTCCCGAATACACCTGCCCCAGCACCGTATATGGTCACCAATCTTAAAATCTTCGTTCCATTAGCATTGTAACTATTGATAAATAAATCAATGCTATACGAAACTGTAAACGAAGTTGCATTAGTCGTCCAAGGACCTGCCCCTGCGAAGTCCGTTTCAGTAAGAGAACCGTCCGGATTTTTCACAACGGTTACAAGCCCCGTATTGCCTACATAGATATTGTTTCTATGCATCATTTCGCCGCCTTCCGAACCACCTGCTGCCATTTTAAATTCTCCACCGTAGAATCTAAACGAAACGGTAACGTACTTATAACCAAGTGACTTTAATTGTTCGTAATATGCTTTGACCAGCGTAGGCTTAATAATTAAATCAGAATATGAATAATCCGTAGAATGTACAACTTGGGCACAAGCCAAATCACTTCTATACGTAATTGTAGCAGACTGTCCTGCATATACACCGCTACCATCATTTGCATAAAGAACGCTTGTAGAGATATTCGATAAAGCGGTATCATTATCAATATTCCACAACACTTGCTTTTCGTCGTCATTTATGACAAGGGTACTAAACGTTCTCTTTGCAACCCCAAAACGGTTACGCGCTCTAAATTCAAACGCATATAAAGCCTGGCTTTTATCAAAAGTTACCACGTCTGTTTGCGACGAAAACGTTTTTCTTTCACCGTTGACTGTATAAATCGTAAACAGTTCGTCAACGTCGTCTATTTCTCCAACAAGCTCGTCTAACGTCATCGTGTCGTTTACGTTCTTTTCTTCAAATACGCTTTCTCCGTCAAACGCTTTCACCGCGTAGATATTGTCGATATAAATATCCAACGCACCGTAATAAGACAACGTATCGCCCGGATTGTACGTGACAAAGGTCATCAGCGTCATATTTTCCGAATATTCCGCAAGGAAATCACTCATAGGAATTAAGAATTCAAACCACCCGTATTGACTTAATTGATAGCCTGGACCCGACCAAAACGCATTATCCGTTCCTTCATTTATCAACGTACCGTTTTGATTATAACGCTTATATGAAATACTTTTACCGGCGAAGAAAAAGATGCCGTAAGCATTAAATTCTTGCACGTCTTCCACTTTCATACGAACCGCTACGTGCTCGTAACCAGCGGATTGCAACGTTTGATAATACGTTTTTGAAAAACGGGGCGCAGTTTTAATAGGAAGCTCAAAACGGTTGCTCGTGTCGGGGAAAACCACGGACACTTTCGTAGAGCCGTTGCTGTTTTCATCGAACTTCACCGTATCATCGTGCGTAACGTTGATTTGCGAAACGTTCGGTTTCGTGCCCTCTGCACCATAAATCGGCGTAGCCGTAATCGTTTGTTCCGCCAAAGTACTGTCTTCTATCATTCCGTTTGGAAACGGATATTGCACTTTATCGACGACTTCAAGCGAGAACTCGAAATCAGCTTGTTTTTCTTGCTTTGCGGTTACTAAATACGAGCCAAGCTGGGTGGGTGTAAACTTATTCGCGCTTAACGCAATCGCTTCGCCGTCTTTATTTACGTTATAAGTAATTTCCCCGTCTTGTGTGGAGATTACTTTATCGTTTAAGTTTATTTCTTCATTTAATCCGTAAACGAATACCGAATTTGCAAACGAATACTGGCATTTCTCAATCGCGGACACTACCGTTTTTGCCGTATGTTCTTTTTCGCCGTCAAACGCTGTGAATTCTATCGTATATTCCCCTTCTTCTTTTACCAAAAACATATTGCCGACGTTATCAATTTGCGTACCCTCTTCGTCGTACACCTTTGAACTCACGTCATACTCTGCCTTGTCTTGGTCATACGCTTCGGGAACAACGTATTTGAAATAATCATTTACGTACGCGTCAACCGTTTCTTCATAATTCAACCAAGTAATAACGCGAGCTGTTTCCGTTGGCGAATTTTGTTCTTTTGCACAAGAAACGAAAGTTGCCGCCATAAGAATGCTTAACGTAGTTGCCACAATCTTTTTCATTATTCCACGCCTCCTTCTCCCGTTGCTCTAACGATTTTGAAATCATCGAAATAATACGTCTTTTGTTCAACGTCTACAAACTCACCCCAATGCAAACTAAATCCCAAGAATATATCCCAAAGCGACGTTTTTTCATCCGTAAAGCCGTTTAATTCCGCGCTTTTGAGCATATCTCCAACATTAACGCTAAGCGTTGACCATTGTTCTGGAATCACTTCACCTTGTATGATGCTTTTTTGCACTTTTACCTTTTTTGTCGGATCTTGGGGATCGGTTTCTTCTACTTCATAGAAAGTAATATCCCCCAATTCTGTTCGAACGTCCATATCCATTCCATCCCTTAAATCAGGGACCCAAAGGGATACCTCGATATTGTCTTCCGGTTTTAAGGATTTCCAATCAATCACGTCCAAATACGGTTCGCAAATACGCAAATAATACCAATAATTCCAACGTACTTCGCCTTTTTTCGTCGTTACGTAGAAAGAAGTTCCCGTCTTTGCTACGTCAGGATTCGCCGTAAGTCCAAAATCGACAATATCGGCAAGCCTATCCGCCGACCACGTCCAAAAATAGAATACGCTTTGTTGATAGTTATGTTCAAAATAGCAAATTTCATCTTTTTCCACCGTCATTTCTATCGTCTGCATTGGTGTATTCGTTTGCGTGATAGAAATATTATCCAAGTATATGTCGTAGCTTTTATTAGGAACTGTTTCAAAACTAAATTGCAAATATGCAGCTTTGCTTAAATCCGCTTGAAACGAAAGCAAAGCCCTATCAATTTCATAAACGAGGTCATTCCAACCCTTTTTCAAATTGCATACCAACGGTGAAGTGGTTACCCCGTCGCTAAACGATATACACATGCTCAACGTACGTACTTCGTCAGACGGATTGTAGAATTGTGCCTTTAACTTCTTCACCTTGGTAAAATCATTGAAGTTATAGTCCATCGTGTTGCTGGATAATCTTTGTTTTAATACGGGCTTTAACGGCAACGTTTTATTCTCGTAACCAATCGTAAGTTTCGCAGACGCACCGCCTGTTTTTACGTACTCTTGGTTTGTATTCAAACTCACCGTCCCAAAATCGTTTTCAATAAAAACTTGATATAAATGTTGAAAATCAGAAAAATCGTTGATTACCGTATTCGTCAATGTATATTCGTTCGTCGGTACGTTTTGCGTATCGTCCGTGTTTGTGCTTGTATCCTTTTTATCGCACCCAGCAAATACGTTTAATGCAAACACACTTGCTAAACCGACAATAAAGTTTTTAAATATTTTTTGCTTTTTCATTTTTGCTCCTTTACAAATATAAAACTGCTTTATAAGAACCTTTTTCCGTTTCCGCTTCCAATGAAAGCATTTTTTTGTTCGTTTTTACCGTATAAATTTTTGCCGTTTCGTCTATTTGCCTAACCGCATAAGGCTCGTTGATTTTGAAACTTCCCTTCGGCACGACAAATTCAACCTTTACGCCGTCATAGGTTTTTTCTTTTAAAACTACGATTTCCGTTCTCCAAATAAACGTTTGCAAATTTTGAAGGTCAATAATCGCTTGCTTGAAGTTTCTTTCCTTTTTGTTGGAAATAATCGAATAATACGGCTCGACAATCGTTCTTGCGTCTGCGTTAATCGAATATTTTTCCGCCGTCGGTCGCCAATTAAAGGACACGTTATATACGACGGGGTATTTTTTCGACTGCACGTAAAGCGTAAGATCTTCGTCGCCGATTTTCAGCTCCACTTTTTCGCTATGCGCTTTCAAAACATAAGCTTCTCCATCTTTCGTCAACGTTCCGCCGTTACAAGTGACGTTTGCCGTCGCATAAAAGACGATTTCCCCTTGCTCTTCGTGAAACTCTTGCACGAAAAAACCGTATTTTTTAGAGATTATAAGCAATTTTGCAACCGTTTCACGAGCCATAGAAAAATCTATCAACGACTTATCCAAAATACGCACGTTGTCGAACAACCGAGAATAAACGGGGCTCATCACTTGATTTACGTCTGCATAGCTCTTATTTAAGCGTTCCGCGTTCTTTTGCCATTCGGCTCTTAACGAATACAGAGCTTCATAATCTTCAATACCATCACGAATCGCTTCCAAACGGATAGACGATACGAACGCGTCTAAACCGTATTGTTTTCCAGGATAGCACAAAAATCCTTCGCCGTTCGTGTGTTCAAGCGGATTTGCTAAAACGTAAGGATTCGGACCGCCACGCTCTTTAGACGCATCACAGAAATTAAACCGCCAATACAAATTACCCGTGATATTCAAATTGAATTGCATCCAAGAAAGCAATCTCGGGGAAATCAATTTGTCGTCGATATGATAGGTAGGGAATGGCGGATTAGGGAAATCGCAACCGTACCACCACTTTTGTGTTGATTTTACTCTCTCCCAAATAACGTTGGATTCGTTAAAATTGAAATAGCCAAACGCGGGACACCATTCGACCGTGTATTCGTCCGGTTCATCGGGCAAAAGTTCGCCCGTAATTCCAGCCGTAATAATATTCGGCACACGTAGAATACTTTCCGCAATTTTTTGTCCAAATACGCCCATATCGCGGTATTGCGCCGCAATTCTCTTTCGCGCCTGCGCGTAAGCGGGCAATACTTTCTTGCAATACCCAAACCTTTCAGGCGCAAGATGTGGTTCATCTAAAATCCAAATATATGTGACTGCCTTTTCAAAATAGTTGATACCGTCTTTCAAACACTCTTTCGCTATGCCGTTGTACACGTAATCAACTCTTTCGTAATTCAAATCGTCGTAAGTACTATTAAGGAAAAAGCATATATCATAGAAACTGCAACGAGGATCGGCGTAATACTCCTTCATACAAACAAGAAAGTTTTCAAACGCTTCTTCATACGTTTCCGTTCTGTGATTGAAAGGAAGATTTGAACCGTTGATACGGTAATCGAACGCCTTTTCAAAATAGTTCCCTACCCGTTCCAAACTCTTCTCGCCCTCACCGAGCAACATTTGTTTTTTAGAAATGATGAAGTACTGTCTGGTGTGATTTTCCGTCGGTAAAGCGTAATCCCAAACGGTCACGTTTAAGGGATATTCAAATACGTACTCGTCCAAACGGATTTTCACAACGCCAACGTACTTTCCTGCCACGGTGTTTTCACGAGTTTTTACGTTTACAAAAATCCCCTGATTTGCGTTTGCGGAAATTGTATTTTCCTTAAAATTCTCGGACACAGACATAGGCAACAGCGCATCGGGATACCAGCCAAGCTCTGCATTCGTTTCACAAGAACACTTCGTTACTTCGATATATTTTACCACTAAAACTTCGATATCTTCGTTCGGAATTATTCCGTTTTCACTTTTTAAATCGGACACGGATACGTTAAAGCTTTTTACCTCCACGGCAGGGGTGATAAGGATATGCACCCCTTCCGTTTCGTTTTGATAAAGTTTCAATGCAAATTCCTTGGCGCAAACGTTTTGATAAGTTTTGTCCCTTAAAAACTTTTCCGTATTCGGCACTTGACAAATAGAAATTTGATTGCTCATAATTACTTCTCCCGTCAATAGGTCAAAGAGATTGATTTCACCTTGATTTGTCTTTCTTTCATTTCGTCAAACGTCATATAGAATCGCAATTCCTTAATGGCTCTCAACGATTTCCAATCCAGCGTGCCGACGTTAATCGTGATCAAAGTAGCACCCGATTCAACTTTATACGTCGTTGCCATCTTATAAACCACGGGGCTCTTGTCGCCAATATATCCAATTTCGAGCATAAATGCATCCGTTTCCGCATTTAATAATTCAATTTGAATGCTCGTAACGCCCGACTTCAAAACGTTTTTAATCGCATCGCCGTTCATACGCACGATTTGTTGCGTTACACCCGTAGGTGCTACGCCAAGCGTAACCTTGACACCGTCTTCCATTTTTTCGGAAGCAACTGTATTACTATTCTTTTCAAGTGCGCTATACGTAATGTTTTTAACGTTGATTTCTGCTTTCTTTCCGCCAACGTACATAGAAAATTCATCCGTTTCGCCATCTTGTTCCAGCGTAAATACCAAATTATTTTCCGCTTGATTTTGCTTCACTTCAATAACGTATTCTTTTCCGCCTTCTTTTTCCGTATATGCAGGCTCGCTGCCGTTTACTTTAACCGTCCCCGATTTTGAATAAACAGTGACGAGCGTAGAAGTAAGCTTATTCTCTATATCCGCTATTATCGTACCCTTTTCCGCAAAAGTTGCAAGTTTAGCAAGCATTTCTCTTGAAATTGCAAAATCCTTATCGTCGCCAATAATCTTTGCGTCTTGATACAAAGAAGCATATAAAGACGCGAACGAGCTGTTTGGATCATAATCAACATAGCCCACTTCTTTTGCAATGGCTCCACATTTATCCCCTGTCGCTTTCAAAATTTCATAGTCTTCCATGCCGTCACGAACGGAAATCAAACGGAAGCTTGGAACAAACGTATCCAAGCCATACGGCTTTCCGGGATAAACGAGAAATCCTTCGCCGTTAGCTTTCATACGTTCATTTGTTATATCGTATGGATTTTCTAAAGGCTCATTAACCCCAAGATGGCTCACATCACCAGCCCAATTTACTCTCCAATACAAATTGCCTTCGACGTTATAATTGTACTGCATCCAAGAACAAAGGCGCGCTGTCAAAATCTTATCATCAAGGTGGTAAGTAGGATATGGATCGCCTGGCCAGTCACAACCGTACCACCATTCGCGCATACCCTCGTGCGCGTGATCTTCCCTTGAACTTGGCGTATTGTATCCCGTGTATAAAGGACACCAAGTAATTTTGTATTCTTCGTCGGGATTTTCAGGATTAGATTTATTATTTTCGTAAAGGAAATCTTCCCGATACGTGCTCGTCAACACCCACTCGAAGTTTTCAATCGCTAAAATAACGTTTTCAAAAAGCTCGTCGGACACTTCGTAATTTGCTCTATTGTCACGCAAACTGCGAATATGTTCGTTGGAAGTACGCGCTAGATTTTTATAAATAGGCGCAACTTTGTCTTCCGTTTTCGTAAGATGCGGCTCGTCAATCATGGACATATAATAATACATCTTATCGTAATAGTTTATCCCGTCTTCAAAACAAAGCGACGTTACGTAATTAAAGTTGTTCGCCAACTTTTCATAATCATATTCCGTCCAATGAGCGTTTTCAAAAAACGGGAACTGGATTGTCGAAACACGTTCGTCCGCATAATATTTACGCAACAGTTTGGCATAGTCGTCAAGCGAGTCATAAGCAAGGTCCGTGCAATTTATCCTATAATCCAAAAAGCTGTCGTAGTAATTATAAAAGATATCATAAGAACCGTCCAATTCCGTTTGCAATAACTCCGCTCGACGCAACAAGAAAGAAGTACGCAAATTGTTTTTTGTTGGAACTTCTGCGCCCCATACGGTAACTTTAACGGGTAGGGTGTACGTTTCCCCGTCCGCTTTTATTGTGTAATTGCCCGTATATACGCCTTCTTCCACGTCTTTGCTGTTATATTCAACGTAAATACCTTGATTATCGTTCTCTTCAATCTTGTTTTCTTTATATTCCACAGCCACGTCAAAAGGCAAGAATGCATCAGGATTCATCCCCACCGTTGCAACCGTCATAGACGGACTAGCTAACGTTACGTCTACGTATTTTTGATTAAAAACCGTCGTCGCTTCTTTGGGAATTTTTGCTCCGGAAGTGGATGTTAAATCGGAAATCTCGATATCGTATTCGGCAACGCTTTGCGTCGGAGTTAAAATGATTTGTCCTCCTTCCTTTTCGTTTTTGAACATCGAAACTTCTAACGTCTTTTGCTGATAATAGTTTTGATATTCATCGTCTTGAGAATAATCGATATCCTGCAAAATTTTAACGTAGCTCGGCGCAGTCCAAATCATTAAGTTTTGATTGTTTTCATTCTCGGTGTTTTTGCACGAGCCAGCAACGAATGCTGACAAGGATATCAAAGCCGTCGTGCATGCCAATAACCTTTTTTTCATTTTTACACTCCCAATGTTTAATTTACTTTTAGCCCATTTTTGCCTGCTCTAACATATATTTCCAATTTGCATTGTCGTTTTTCGTGTAATTGTTTACAGCATCATCACAAATCTTATCTGCGGATTTATATTGATCATCATTCTTCGTATAGAAATATGTTTCCATATCGTGCGCAGTAGAGTTTGCAAATCCCCCCAAATAGACAAGCTTATAATTGGCAGTTAAAATAGGCGACAATGATTTCTTCCCGTCCACCATTTTTATTCTGTCTTGTTGGATAGGGTTGAACGAATCGTACATTTCAGGCGCATTCGTTTGCACGTCATAATAGAACGGCACGCCTGCACCACCCGTTACTTCCATATACATTTTAAGAAACTCGTCGCTTGCCAAATAAAGCAAGAAATCTTTTGCAATCGCTTTTGCCTTTGCATACGAAGGAATCACGACATCACCCGCAGTCGTACCGCCGCTATACAACAAAGTTGCTTCTACGATACGGTCATAATCCGCTTGCGTAACGTCATAGTTAACCGTTTTCCACGCCGCCGTCGCACCACTGTAATCAGGCACTTTATAAGAGCCTTGAAGTGCCGTTTGTCCCACGCGAATCGCGCCGATTACCGCACTGTATTCCTCATCACTTTCAATAGACTCCAACGTCGTTCCAAGCGCACTAATCAACGGGTCTTCCATAAACCGAATTTCATTGTTTACTGCCTCTTCCGCCATATCGTCATCACGCAAGTATTCCAATTCTTCTGCAACCCAGTCACCGTTTGCCTGCATTAAAGCCGTACCGTCTAACAAAAGTGCTTGTGCTCTGGTAAAGCCTAACGCAGCAGAATCGGGATGGATATAACCGTTGCGGTAGTTCATAATTTTATCTACCACTCGCAAACTTTCTCTCTTGCCTTGGTCGTCAACAACGTTTACGTTCACTTCGTACTCCCCGTTTGCGTTCATCCAAAGACCTTGGAAATAATTATCGTACCCGTCATAACCGGAATATTGCGCCCAAAAAGTTTTTGAAATGCCTTGCGCCCAATAAGACGTTTCACCCGAAGAGATAAAAGCATAATATTTTTCCGTATCCTTTTTCCCTTCATTCTTACTTTTAATGGAATCAGCAAACGCAATCAATTCATTCGTCGTTCTAGGCAAAATCGTTTCGCCCGTCGTTGCGTCTTTATAACCGTATTCGTCCATCTTCGTTTTGTTGTAAACAATACCCATCTTGCCGTTTGACGTTACCGACGTATAATGTACAAGCTCCCCATCGGCGTCTTCCACAGCCAAAGAATCATGCAACGTAGGATTTGCAGCTCGCATTTTCTCTGCATACGTCCATTCTTCGCCGTCCGCATTTTTCTCATAACCGCCGTTATAGTTGGGAATTTTGCTCTCATATACGTCCTGTAAGTTTTCAAGATATAATTGACCCTTTTTATATTCTTTGAGGATATTCGCAGGAGAATAGGCACCACCCGCCAAAACAAGGTCAATGGAAGTACCTCCCGACATAACCTGCGTCGCACCAAAACCCGATTCGCTGTTCGTTGTCAATTTATATTGCAAATCGGGATATTTTTCTTTGATTTCATCTTTTTTACTAAACGCTTCTAACGCCTTTTCCACCCATTCTACGCCGTGTCCGGTTTTTAATGCGTATACTTCAAAAGACTGTTCCGTGTCGCCAAACTTTTTACCGCCGCAAGCCGCCATCGTAGCGACTGTACCGCTTAACATAACACTTGCCATTACCAAACTAACAATTTTGTTCTTTTTCATCTTTTTTCACCTTTTTATGTTTTTATTTTTATTTTTTACAATTCAAATAGCTTTAATTTTATCCTTTAAGTCCGCCAATACTCAAACTCGTCATAATTTTTCCCGACGCCGTGCAGAAAATAATAATGGAAGGCACCATAAACCAAATAACGCCCGCATAGTAGATGGGATAGTTAGAAATTCTTTCCTGCGTAGCTTGGAACGTATATAAGCCCGTTGCAAGGTTTGGCCAACTTGGCATATACGTTACGAAAGACATATAGTCGCCCCACGAAGCGATCGCACCCGTAATTGCGTAAGTCGTTAAAAGGGGCATTGCTTGCGGCAACATAACTCTAAAAAATATTGTATACGGACCGCCGCCGTCCATCATTGCCGCTTCTGCATAGTCCCATGCAATATTTTTGAAATAACCGTAATAGATAAGGAACGAACCGCCAAAACCGCCGATACTCGTCCACACTACCCACAGCGGCGTGTCGTAAATACCCATAGCATACAACAGCTTCATATCCGACGCCATCGTACCGATAATAGGAATCGTCATACAGGCAATCGATACGCTATAAATGAAATCTCTTCCCTTAAAACGGTATTTACTCATTACGTAACCCGTACACGCAGGTACAAATAAATCCAACGACGAATTTAACGCGATATACCATACGCTGTTCCAAATCATTCCCGGGAACGTTACGCCGTCAACAATAAGCTCTGAAAACACCGTAATAAAGTTTTCAAACTTCCAATTCTTGGGTAGAGCCAACGGACTTGCAAGAACAAACTCGCTTTTTCCTTTCAATGCGCTTAAAAACGTCCAAACCCAAGGAATAAATAAGCTTGCGCAATGCACAGAAAGAATAACCGCAACGGTAGCGTATAAAATCTTTTCACCCCTCGTTTTCTTCTCTAATGCAGACGCGTCTTTTTTTGGCTTTTTTATCCAAATTTCCGTTCCGTCGTTATTTACAATTTTAATCTTGTTCATTTTCTATCCCCTCCTCTTAATATTCCACCACAGGGATTTTTTCAAGCAACCACCGAGAGACCAAAATGATAGGCACGACCACACAGGTTGCTATCAAGCCCGTCGCCGCAACGGTGTTATAAGTGCCCGCACCGCCAAAGCGCACGCTGTCGAATATCCAATAAGATAAGGTCATTGTGCCGTATTTACCTTCCGTAAATAACAGCAACGGACCGCTCGCCGTAAGTATTCCCGTTAAATTCAAAATAAGCATCGTGATAAGCGTTGAACTGATCATGGGAAGTACCAACTGCACCAATTCTCTTGCAGGAGAACAACCGTCTAATTTTGCCGCTTCCAACACTTCTCTTGGCACACGGGCAAACGTTCCGCCCAATAGCAATAAGTTAGAACCCCAACCCCCCCAAAATGAATAAAGCATCATGGCTTTGTTTGCATAATTTTCATCTTTGAAGAAATGCGGAATATCCCCTGCGCTCATATCAAATACTTCTTGCAACAACACGCCCAAAAAGCCGTTAGGCAAAACCATTTCTTTTACCATAGAAGCAACGGCAACACCGCTAATCAAACCAGGTACGTATAATAAAATTCTAAATAACGAATACCCCGGCATCTTTTTAAAGAAAAAGTAATTCAAAACCAAAGTAAACGGGAAAATAACCGCGTTTGTTAATAAAAACCATTTAATGGAATTTTTTACAGCTAAAATCAATTCTGACGTGCCGTCCGCCCAAGTGCTGAAAAATATTTCAAAGTTTAGCATCGACCACTCGCCCGTCGGAAGCTGAAACGCCATTAAAATCGATTGAATATTTACAAAAAGCCAAGAAACACACCAATGAATAATGGGTATTGTCAACATGCTCACGATAAATATTCGATCAATCATTTTCTGTCTTGCAAAGCCCGCTTTATTATTGACAACGGGTTTTGCAAGATGCTCTTCGTGGGTTACATTCTTTTCTTCCATAATCTTTCTCCTACACGTTTTACTCCTGTTCAGCAAAAATATGCTAAAGGGTAGTTTCATGAAAAATGATGCCTTTCCATGCAAACTACGGTCATATTATACAATACAAATTTTTAAAAATATAGTATCATTTATCAGTAAAAATAGCACTTTTGTAACCCCACCAAAATTATTGACATTGCCGTTTTTTTATGTTATACTGATGCCATGAAAATAGTTTATGACAATTCAAGTATTTTAAAAATTTTAAACGACTTTTCCAACTGCACCAATTTGGTAGCCAGTTGTCATTTTGATGAAATCGAATTTCAATCTCCTACTGTTTGCGACACGCAAGAGAGCGATACCGTTAAGAATTTGAATTATTTCGACGCAATAAGAGCACAAAATGGAGAACCTTTTTGTTTATACGTTCAAAAGAAAGAGAACATGGCTTTGAAATGCAGTCGCGATAGTTTATTCTATAAAAGACAAGCAAAGCAAGAACGAAGAACAATTCTTTACACCTGCCATGCGGGACTTTGTGAAACGGTTACCCCCATTATTTTGAACGACGTTATCGTTGGATACATTATGTTAGGGAAATTTATCGATCAAGACCGTTACTATTCTACAATCGAAAAAGTAAAACAAACAGCAAAAAAATACGATTTAGACGAAGCAAAATTATTATCCCTTTACGAAAAAATCCCCGTGGTTTCTTTCCAGCATTTGCATAGTGCAATTAATATTCTACATCTTTGCATCACGCAAATTTTGGAAAAACATTTCATTCAAATAAAAAATCTGGCACTTATAGAACAAATACATTCTTATATTCTTGAAAATATCTCATCTCCCCTGTCCGTTGACAATATTTGCAGTAAATTTTTCGTTAACCGACAGAAACTACACACTCTTTTTAAGAAGCATTTTAACGACAGCGTTAAACATTTTATCCTTATAAAACGATTAGAAACGGCAAAAGACCTTTTATTGAATAGCGATAAAAGCGTAGAAGATATTGCCTACGAAACAGGCTTTTCCAACTACAATTACTTTATTCGCGTTTTTCGTTCTACCATCGGCGTTCCCCCTTTGCAATTTAAAAAACAATTTTTATCAAAAGTGAATGAAGAAATATTGATTTAAGGGAATTTAACTTTATTATGAATGGAATTTTAACACGGAAAATCAAAAAATTTTCTTTCGTCGAACAATCATTTTCTAAAAACGCCGATGCCTTCGAGTTTTCCAACGGTATCGTCTTTCGTTTCAATTTTAAAAAGTTACCAAGCGCAAATGCACGGAAAATACTTTTTAATCTTAAAGGCTTTGAATTATCTTTTATTAGAAAAAACGCCACGGATAAAGAGTCTTTTACCCCCACACAACAAGCAGACAGAGTTTGGCTATACGCAGACGAAGACGGATTTGTCAGTCTTTTAGAAATGAAAGTAAACTTTCTTTCGCCTTATGCGGATAAGCCCAAAGAAATGATTTGTGATTTGCCCTTAAAATTATTTAACCCAACGATAAACAACGTATACTTCGTTTATGACGGCGCAAGTCTTTCTTGGATTTATAACGGCGAGAAAGTTAACGTGGATTATCCGTTCGGCGCAATCATTGACGATAAAAAATTCAGCGCAGACGCCGCCCTTTATCAATGGAGTGTCGCACCGTTATCCGCGATGACGGTACAAACGGAAAACGTTATAGAAAACACCAACATGGCTTTTTATTCACCTCGCGGCTATAACTGTTGGGCAGGCGACGTTGTTAATTTCTATAAAAACGGGGTATATCATTTACTTTATTTACACGACGTGCATCATCATAACAGCCGTTGGGGCGGAGGTGCACATACCATGCACCATCTCACCACCAAAGATTTTTTACATTGGGAAGACCACGGGGAAATGATTCCCTTAAATCAATCTTGGAAATCGGTGGGCACAGGCACGATGTTTTTTCATAAAGGACAATATTATTATGCCCACGGCTTCCATACCGACCGTGTAATCCCGACGGAAAAAACCGGTTCCGCTTTACTTCGCGATAGAAACGAAGAAAACAAAATTTGCGGAATAGCTCATCCTGATTTGGAAAATTTAAACCTTTTTCCTTCGGGGGCAAATTTCTTTATTTCCAACGACGGTATTCATTTCCAAGACGGAGAATATCAATTTCACGTTGCGGAAAATCCCAGCATTTACGCGACAGCAAACGACACTTTAACTATGTATGCAGGCTACGGTTCGAACGGCGTTTGGACGGCAAATGACGTGAAAGGACCTTGGATTAGGCAAGGCGATTTTCAATTAGACGCAAGCCCCGTGCGCCCAAGTACCGAATGCCCCTCCCGTTTTTCCTTAAACGATTACACTTATCTTCTTATTGGCGGTACGGGCTATTGGAAAACGGATAAAAACGGAACACAACTTAAAGACGAAGCCAAGGAAGGATACGACGTTTACGACGGGTTATTTGTTCCTATGGTAACAAAAACAGAAGACAATCGACTGATATACGCGGGTTGGTCTTTTGGTTACGGTTGGGGGTCTTTAATCACACACCGAGAACTTATCCAAGGCGAGAACGGACGTTTATATATGCGTTGGCTTCCCGAACTCGCCCCCAAAGCCGACGAGTTGGAAGAAGTTTACAATTTTTCAATGGAAGAACGTTGTTCCTATTATTTCGAGGCGTATATCACGCCAAACCAAGACGGGAAAGTTTGTTTCCGATTCGTTGGCAACAAGGATTGCGCAATCGTGCTTGACAGCCAAAAAGAAACCGTACAAATTAGTGAAGTAGCAAAAAACGAACAATATCCCCCTTATATTCAACCGTTATATATTCGCGCAAACAGCAAAGACGGCGTTCCGCATCAACCGACCATTTACGGGGATTTTACGCTTGGCAGAGTTGAAACGATTAAAAACGAATACAAAATACGGGTAATCGCATACTACGAGAAAAAATTTGACAGTGTTGTTATCGATGCTGAAATCGGCGAAAAGCGCACTCTCTTCTCCAATCGAGTAGAAACGAATTTTTCCAGCCTTTCTTGGACAACGGAAAATGCAACAGTATCCAAAGCAACGCTGTATAAAATAAAACCCATTCTCTAACTTATCTACATTTATGGAGGCACGTAATTTATGTATCTTGGCATTGATATCGGAACAACTTCTATTTGCGCCGTTGTTTTAGGTAGCGAAGGCAACGTTGTTTATACAACAACCAAAAGCAACAATTATCACCTGAAAAGCGACAACGGTCAACGCATCCAAGACGCAGAGCAAATTTACAACCTGTGCAAAGAAATTTATCAGGAAACGGTTGGCAAGTTTGCAATCAAGAGCATGGCTGTTTCAGGTCAAATGCATGGCATTGTATATATAGACAAAGACGGACAAGCCGTTTCTCCGCTTTATTCTTGGCAAGACGAACGTGGTAATTTGCCTTTTCAAAACGCAACCTACGCCGAAGTTTTATCCCTGCGAAGCGGATATAAAATGTCAACAGGTTTTGGCTGTACGAGTGTTTTTTACGACCATACAAACCATCTCATTCCAAGCAACGCTTGTACTTTTTGCACCATCGGCGATTACGTTGCCATAAAACTACTTGGCAGAACAACGCCTCTTTTGCATGAAACAAACGCCACTTCTTTGGGTCTTTATGATTTGAAAAATCACCGTTGGGACTTTCATGCAATCTCCCTTGTTGGATTGCCGTTGTCTTTGTTCCCCGATATAACCACAACGGTAACAGAACTCGGAAAGACCAAAGAGAACGTGTCCGTTTTTACAGCAATCGGAGACAACCAAGCCTCCGTTTACGGCGCGACCCAATCTTTTGATTCTTTTATTGTAAATATCGGAACAGGCAGTCAAATTTCTATCATTACCAACGATTACCATTCACTGCCTAACGGCTGTGAGATACGCCCTTACTTTCACGGATATTATTTAGCAATCGGCTGCGCGCTTTGCGGAGGATATTCCTATAAACTTTTAAGAGATTTTTTCAATTCTATCTCCGAAAAAGAAATTTCCTTTGAAACAATGAACGAATGGGCAAAAAGTGCATTAAACACAAACCTGCCCACCTGCAATCCGTTGTTTCGTGGGACAAGACAATCCCCTACTATGCGTGCAAGTTTTACAAATTTATCCGTGGATAATTTTAATGCGTCAGCAATCACGTTATCCACGTTATATGGCATTAGTCAAGAATTAAAAAACTTTTACAATCAACTTATCCCTATTACAGGCAAACGCAAACACCTTATCGGTTCGGGAAACGCCATACGCTTGAACCCTGTTTTAAGACAAATTATTGAAAACGATTACGATACAAAATTAAAAGTTCCCGCACACAAGGAGGAAGCGGCTTTTGGCGCAGCACTCCTTGCGGCGGAAACCTTTGAAAATATTGATTTTAAGCAGTTTATTCAATATACAAAATAAAAACTCTTATATAATTAAAAAAGATTGTTCGATAAATGAACAATCTTTTTTAATTTGTTAAATTTTTTGTAATAAACCTATAGCGGCTTCTTTCCCTATTTTTTCTTGTGCTATATTATTATAATGCCCCGACTCAAACGGGTTTATATATCTGTTTTCTTGGGAGATTTTTGCGCAAATTCTTGTAAGCATTATACAATCACCATTTTCTTGTATAATGCGTTCTTGCGCTCTCATGATTGTCTCGTCTTTTTCAACGCGCTCTTGCATCGTACCAACCTCATACCACGTTGCTTGCGATGCGAAATAACCGACTTTAATCAATCCAAAACAGTCCACTTGCAAATCACTTTTTAACGCATTTTTTAACGTGATAAAGTAATTATAGTATTCTTTCTCCGAAGTGCCTGCTATCGCGTCTGATTCACCTTGTAACCACACAAAGTATATTTTGTCAATTTTTTGATATTCCGCCACCCTTTTTTTCGCCGCTAAAACTTTTTTAACCAATGCTTGATATCGAAGTGTTTCGGGTTGCCACTGTGCTACCGTCGTTGCGCCTTTTGCAGCATGCACCGCTATCACTTCTCGCCCGCTTGCCCGCGTATATTCTCTACAAAAGGCAGGCACCAACGAACCTCCCCCGTTATGTGCGCCTAAAAGCAAAGATTGTTCCCCAATTTGTATATCTTCTCCCACAGGGTGTTTTAACGGTATCAATTCGTTCGTTAAATATAAAAACTGCCATGCTCCGCTTACAGGCACGTTGGGGTTGGGTAATCTCTCCGTTTGTCCTTGCATATTGCTTTGACCGGAAAAAATAATTAAATCCATAAGCATTACCCTTGCTTTTTCACAAGTCTTACTGGATAATTTTGCACGTCTGTACCGTTATGATTGGTAAGAATGGAAAACTCGTTGGAATTCAAAATATAGGGTGGAGTTTTATCGTCTTTATTACAAATTGCTACGTAATGATTACCCCACGCTTTCCCGTCTTTCATAACGGAAACAGGTTCGCTCCAACGTATCAAATCCTTACTCGTACGAACACTCATAACGTCGTCAACAACCTTTTCTGAATGCGGTGTAACGTTGACCGAAGACATAACGTAACAACCAAGTGGCTCAGAATAAACCACTCTTGCGTGCCAAGAATTTTTTACGATTGCTGTTTCTCGCCCTAAATTACCAGCCTCACAAAACGCGCCGTTGTAATATTTTACAAAATCCCCGAGCGCCCCGTCTTCGCGTAATCGACTGCGCGCCACGTAAACGTCGCAACCGTCCCAGCCACCTTTAATCATATCTACGCGAACAACGTTATAAAAAATATAGAAATATCCTTCTTTGTGGTCTACGTAAAAACTAAAATCCCCGCTACCCAAAGAAATAACGCCTTCTTTTTGACCTATTATATTTACGTTTTGCGGATCGGGATTATATTTTTCCGTAAAGCATACGTTATCCCCCGACAATACCCACCTATCAAACGTCCACGTTTTTCCTTCGTCGTCCGAATGCATCATGCCTATATGTCGAAAATCCGAGTCGTATTTCGGGGGAGCTAAATTTAATAAAGGTCCCCACGCGTCATACTCTGTGCCATGGCATCTCCACCCTAATTCATTATGGAAAAAACAATAAAAACGGTGCGTGTTTGGGCAAATATATAATCCAAATGGCCAAATACTTCCCCTCGCTTTTACCCCCTCGGGATAACGAACGCCATCAAACGCAAAGTCTGCGTGCCCTGTACAAAAATTCTGTTTAATGGGATAAAGATGTTGCAGATCCGCCACGCAAGAACCGCAAAACATACTAACTTGACCGCAATGAGAATGTCCGCTTATTGCCCAAAGCTTCCCATCTGTATCGCGATACATCGGTGTTGTACCATCTTGGTAAATTCCATATTGTTGTTGTATTCCCGTTAATGTCGGTTCGCCTATTTGAAGGTCGTAATCTTTGATAACGTTGTCCATATACATTTTCTTCCTTAAATATATTATTTTTATATATTATATAAGAAATTCGTTGCAGTGTATAGTACTTTTTATCATTAAAAATAGTATTTTTGTAATTTATGCAAATTTTTTCTATTCTCATCCTTTTAGCCGAAAATTTTTCAATGCCATTTAGTTACACAACGCAGGTTTCCTGCTTGGTTTTTTATCCCAAAATACCGTTTGTGGCATTTTGCTTTTCCTGCTTAGGCGTCGAGTTTTGTTGCAATATTTTTTCTCCTCCCAACGCCAAAACGTACCTCTTCCTTTTGAAAAATTTTTATGAAATCTTAATAAATTCTGTTTTATCTTTCGTAATGCGGTTTATAAATAATTCCCTACTACCTTTTCGCCCCACTCCCGTCCAAACGCTTGACAAATGCGTACGATTATGCATAATATCGTATTAACAAATTGCGCGTTTGGATAAACATAACAGCGGAACGCGTTATGCGCTTAACATACCCGTAATATCGGGAATGCGTAAGGAGAAATTATAGGAAAAAGGCTTACTTATCTTTCCGTTAAAAGTACGCTGTATAACCTATAAAATAAATATAAGGAGATTTGAATTATAAGGAATTACAAAAATTAAACGAAATCGTTGAAAACTTAAAAGCACACCCAAACTTTGATGAGAATATTCAATTTGTTTTGGATTTGGCAGATACTTGTATCAAAGCTGAAACGTTGGAAACGCTTATGCAAAGTGAAAACGACGCTCAAAAAAGCGTCGCTTGTAAACAAAGACTTGATGACGTCTCGGAGTTAAAATTCACTAACAAGGAGATAGATCAAATGCCAAAAACATTCAAAAAAGAATTTCGTGCGGACGGTTGTACCGCACGTATCCGCAAAAAGCAAAGCGGTAAAAACGGTTACATCTACGAAATACGTTATCGAAGAAACGGGTATGATATATCCGCGTCCAATAAAAATCTCGAAGAAGCGAAACGGCTTTTTATCGAACAGTTAAAAACCGCGAAAGTTTCCAAAAAGATTACGGGCGTTCCCAAAACCTTTCATTCGTTTACAATGTACTACTTTGAAAATTTCAGGATAAAAAAGGTTACGGAGAAAACGTATAAAACGGATTATAACCGTTATAAAAAATATTTACAACCGTATTTTGAGGAAGTACCGATAATAAAAATCACACCAAAGGATTGTCAAGACCTAATGGACAATTTAGAAGAAGAAGGTAAAGGCAAAACAGCGGAAGAGCTTTACGCATTGATGTCCGTCATTTTCAAAATGGCAATGCTTCACCGATTGATTGATTATAACCCTTTGGATATCGTGATACATACCAAACACGAAAGCGAACACGGCGTTGCACTTACCAAAGCGGAAGAGAAACAACTTCTCGCGCAAACGAGTGATCCTATTCTCAAAAACGCCCTTGCGCTTGGCTTATATACAGGTATGCGACCTAACGAATATAAAACGGCAAAAATCGAAGGACCATTTATTGTGGCTGTCAATTCCAAACGCAAAAACGGGAAAGTCGAATACAAGAAAATTCCTATTTCTACAATGCTTGCACCGTATTTACAAAACGGAATTACCGTACCCACGGAAAAACGGCTTCGCGCCGCCATTAGAGCAGTTTTGCCAAACCACAAACTGTACGATTTAAGAACGACGTTTTATACGCGTTGTACGGAATGCGGTGTAGCGGAACCAGCCCTTAAAGAGTTTGTCGGACATTCGCTTGGCGCGCTTGGAAACGCTTACACGGATTTATCGGACGAATACTTACTTAAAGAAGGAGAAAAATTCGTATATTAAATCGAATTTCATTCCCCAAAACGTTCCCCAAAATGGAAAATAAAAAGAAAAACAGCTTAATATTTTATACAAATATGCAAAAAAATCAGGCATTTATGCAGTTACTTTTGCATAAATGCCTGATTTTGGTTGAGGCGACGGGACTTGAACCCACGACCTTTTGGTCCCTAACCAAACGCGCTACCAAGCTGCGCTACGCCTCAATATGTTTCAATGTGCTTTCACGTTCCCGCAAATAGCATAACTATTATACCCGCAAGCGATATTTAAGTCAAGCGTTTTTTTGCTCTTTTTTAACTTTTTTCAAAAAAATTTCCATTCTATTTATCAGGGCAATAAAAACGCTATGCTATCCAGCACAACATCTTCACTATCCACGTCGAAGTAGGGAATATCATAAACACCCCCACAACCGCTACGGCTAACGCAATCCCTAGCCATGCCACTGCACTTTCCCCAAACCGAACCGCTTTATCCGCAACAGCGAAAGCCACGCCTTGCTCCGTCTTACGCCGATAATACCGCCGCACAAACGCCGCCGCTATCAGTCCAAAAACAGTAAAAATCGCCACCAACAATCCCGCATAAAACCACGCAACGTACGGCGAAGAATACACAAACGCCACCTCGTTTACGCCCTCCTCCAACGCCACGCAAAGCAGCTTCAAATCGTTTTCTATCAACTCCGTTTCCCTGCCGTTCACATATACCCGATATCCCTTGGACGCAACGAAATTCAAAAGTAGGCTCTCGCCCGCTTCCGCTTCCACGCAAACGTCGATACGCCCTGCCCCCACAACCACGCTCTCCGCCTTACGAGAATGCAAATATCCGCTCAACTCCCGCACAGCCTCCACCGTTACGCGGTCGCCGTCGTTCCAGCCGTTTACCGCCGCCATTTCGTCCAATTCCTGACCTCGCAAATACGCATACAACGCCTTATGGTTTTCCATACGGAACGCCGAATTTGCCTCGTTTGGCTTCGCAAAAGCAAATCCGCCACCCCCTTGCACACGGTACGCAGACGGGAACGCCAACGTGTTTTCATACACGTAAAAACCCCCCTCGCAAAGCTGTTTCTCCTCACCCGAAGCGGAGCTTTCCGTTACGGGAATAAGGTATTTACCCAGCGTGTTATCGGCGTCTATCTTTTCCTTTTCCGCCGCCGTCGCCACAAAATATTTATACCCCAAAAAGCTGTCGCCGAACGCCTCCGCTCGGTTATATTTCGTACTGCTATGACTGCTTTTCAAATTGTTCGTACCGTTTCCGCCGTATCCGAATAAATTATACATCACGAAATTATCCGCGTCTATCACGGATGAAAACACGCTGAACGCATTCCCTCCCGTCATAAACGGAGCGTTTGCCGTTACCGCATTATCCCGTTCCGCTTCCTCGTCTGCCTCGTCCAAAACCCCGTAATCTTTCACACGGAAATAGCCGTCCTCGCGCTCGTTCAAAACCTCACATATAGAACGGTACTCCGCTAGATCGGCATGCTGCGTAGAGCAATTTCCCGCCACTAACATATTGTTATAAAATAAAGTTTGCGCCGCCAAGACGGCGATTAAAACGTAAGAGAGCAGCCGCGTTCCCAACATTTTTTTGCGCGCAAGCACCCCGCCTACTGCAAACAAAATGACTACGATACCAAATAAAAGAGCCGTAATTTCCGCTCCGCCCAACGAATGCGCTAACCGCGACGAAAAATAATCCATGGTAGCAAGCAAGGCTTCGTCCTTGACAAATCCCGACCACACTCGCTTATAATTGCCCGCCACCGTAAGCCATATCAAAAAGACAAAGGCAACCACCCCCGCCACGGCAAATCCCACCGTAGCAATGCATACTCGGCGGGGTATTTTTACACCTTTTTTAGCTGTTTCCGCAACAGCCTCCTTTCCCTCGTTTTCGGAGTTCATCGCATACCTGCCCCCGTCCTTTTCGCTTACGAGCGGCAATGTTTCCCTACGATATAACAAGGCTCCGTCATACAACAAAGCTCCGTCATATACCGCACGGGGCATAAAACACAAGTTGTCCAATGCCAAGCACGCACCGCCAAGGAAATACAAGCTGTTCAAAAATCCAAACCGAAGCGCGTACGACATATACGAACCCATATTCATCAGCAGCATTGCCTCGTCAACGACGGCAGGCAATAAACAAAGCGCACCCGCCACCAGCATAAACCGAGCAAATCGGTCTTTCAAGCCCCGCTGACAAAACCAAATAACGGTAAGAGCGATAAACGCTCCGTCCGCAAGAATATACGACCATTTCTTATACAACGCCTCTAAAAACCGTTCGGAAAACGCCGCTTTATCAAACGCGTTCAAGCCCTCTTGCCAGCTCCCTTCAAACCCGTAAAACACTTCGGAAAACAGACCGCCGTCCGTTCCTCTGCCGCTGTTTATATATGCCGACAACGCAGGTAACAGTATAGGCATGGCAAGCAAAACGGCAACGACGAAAGCCATGCAAAGTCCCGCCAAAAACCTGTTGCGCTTGGACTTCTCCACGCACAACAGACCGTAAAAAATCAGCACAGGAAAGACTGTAAACATGGAAAAGCAGGCGATAGAAAAGCAGGTGTAGATACACGCCGCCATGCTCACGGCAAAGGAAAGAAACCCACCCGTTTTGACAAACCGCACAAACGCCGCCGCGCAAAAGGGCATATAAATAAGAAAGTCCACCCAGTTGATATAGGTATTCGCTACAAACATATATCCGCAATAGGCATACACCATGCCCACGGCGATACAGATATAATCGGGAATCCCGCGAAATAACTTTTTAGCAAACCACGTTCCCGCAAACGCCACGAAAGCAACCTTAAATGCCATAACAAAGCTGCTTGTCTGCGCCACCATGCCCTCTCCGCATATCAAAAACAAAAAGGAAAACGGACTGATAAAGAAATACAAAAACGTACCCGTAACGTCCGCACCGCCTGCCACCGCATACGAATATACAAGCGTAGACTTTCCGTCCAAAACGTCGAACAGGTGTTCGATGAACGGACAAATTTGCGCAGAAAGATCGTACGAAGCCACCGTATAGGTATCCCCGAACGGGAATGCGCCGTAGGCGGCAAGCACCGTCATATACACAAAAAAGGTAACCAGCGGAGCAAAAAACAGCGCGAAATTTCTCTCCAAAAACGCGCCGAATCTGTTTTGCGTAGCATACGTATCCTGCGTATCAAATTGTTCTTCCGCTTCCACGGTTACGTCCATTTTTTCCATAGCTTTATTGTAGCATTTTTTTCTTTCGTTTGTCAACTGTAAAAGAGGAAGTGTTTGCGCACCTCCTCTTCTTTGATAGCTTTATATCTTATTTATTTTTGATATATTCGTCGATAGCCGCAGCTGCAATCTTGCCCGCGCCCATCGCCTTGATAACGGTAGCCGCTCCTGTAGCCGCGTCCCCGCCGCAATATACGCCCTCAATGGAAGTCTTGCCCACTTCGTCCACGGCAATTTCCCCGCGGCGCAGCGTTTCCAACCCCGGCGTCGTCGCTTTCAATAACGGATTGGGCGACGTTCCCAGCGACATGATAACGCAATCTACGGGAATGATAAACTCACTTCCCGCCACCACCTTGGGCGAACGTCTGCCGCTTTCGTCAGGCTCGCCAAGCTCCATGCGTACGCATTCGATTCCGTTTACCCAACCGTATGCAGGACTGCGCGGGTCGGTCTCTTCCGTAGCCAAAATGCGGGTAGGATTGGTAAGCAAATCGAAAATAATACCCTCTTCCTTGGCGTGTTCTATCTCCTCACGGCGCGCGGGCAATTCTTCTTCGCCACGGCGGTAAATGATATGCACTTCCGCACCCAAACGCTTTGCCGTTCTCGCCGCGTCCATGGCAACGTTGCCGCCGCCTACTACCGCCACGCACTTGCCGTGCTGGATAGGCGTGTGGCTGCCCACACGGTACGCTTTCATCAGGTTGGAACGAGTCAAAAATTCGTTTGCGGAATATACGCCCTTCAAGCTTTCGCCCGGAATATTCATAAATTTAGGCAACCCCGCGCCCGAACCGATAAACACCGCTTCAAAGCCGTATTCATTCTTCAATTCTTCAATGGTGATAACCCTACCGATAACCATGTTGGTTTCCACCTTCACGCCCAACGCTTTGAGATTATCCACTTCCTTTTGTACGATTGCCTTAGGCAAACGGAATTCGGGAATACCGTACACAAGTACGCCGCCCGCCACGTGCAACGCCTCGAAAACGGTAACCTCGTAGCCGAGCTTTGCCAAATCGCCCGCACAGGTCAGCCCCGCAGGTCCGCTCCCTACCACGGCAACCTTATGACCGTTAGAAGCAGGCTTTTCCACCTTTGCCGTTACGTTTGCGTTGTGCCAATCGGCAACGAAGCGTTCCAATCTGCCGATACCAACCGCCTCGCAGCCCGCCTTAATACCGCGCGTACACTTGCCCTCGCATTGCGTTTCTTGGGGGCATACCCGTCCGCAAACGGCTGGCAAAGACGAATCCTTTGCTATAATTTGATAAGCGGCTTCAAAATCCCTCTCCGCTTCCTTTGCGATAAATTCTGGAATCGCAATATTTACAGGACAAGCCGCCACGCAAGGACGGTTTTTGCACCCAACGCAACGCTTCGCCTCGTCTATCGCCTGTTCCGCAGTATAGCCCAAAGCCACCTCTTCAAAATTCCCGTTTCTTATCGTAGGGTCTTGGGTGGGCATCGGATTTTTCAACGGAGCCATATTAAATTTCGCCATATCACTTCACCTCCTGTTTAAAGAGATTGCAAGCCTCTTCTCTTTCGTGCGCTTCAAATTCCGCATACGAACGCGAACGGCTCATCGCTTCGTCGAAATCAATTTGATGACCGTCAAATTCAGGACCGTCCACACACGCAAATTTCATTTGTCCGCCAACGGTCAAACGGCAGCCGCCGCACATACCCGTTCCGTCTATCATAATGGGGTTCATGCTAGCAATCGTTTTCACGTTGTATTCCTTGGTGGTTGCGCACACAAATTTCATCATGATAAGCGGACCAATGGTAATCACTTCGTCAAACTGTTCGCCCTTTTCCAAAAGCTCTTTCAAAGGCACGCAAACGTTGCCCTGCCGCCCGTACGAGCCGTCGTCCGTCATCATATGGAAATCGTTAGAAACCGCCTTAAATTCGTCCTCCAAAATGACGAGGTCCTTGTTTCTGAATCCGATAATAGAGGTAACCTGCGTGCCCTGCTCGTGCAAAGCCTTCGCTACGGGCAACGCGATAGCGCAACCCACGCCGCCGCCGACCACACACACCTTTTTCAAACCCTCCGTGTGGGTAGGTCTGCCCAAAGGACCAACGAAATCGGGAATGCTGTCGCCCACATTTTTGTGGTTGAGAAGCTCGGTAGAGCCGCCGACAATTTGGAAAATAATGCGTACCGTACCCTTTTCACGGTCGTAGCCAGCAATGGTAAGAGGAATACGCTCGCCGTCCTCTGCCACGCGCAGAATGATAAACTGCCCAGCCAACGCCTTTTTTGCGACGAAAGGAGCTAAAATATCCATTTGCGTAACGGTGGGATTGAGCGATTTTTTACCGACAATCTGATACATCGTAAATTTTCTCCTTAAATAAATACTTTCACTCAAATATTATACCGCACGAAAAAAAAATTGTCAAACGATTGTCAATCGCTTGTACACAAAAAAATCACCACAAAACGCATAGTATCCTTTACGCATAAAAATCTTTCACATAATTTTCATTTTCTACCCTTTTTGGTTTGCTTTCTCTATAAATTAGTAGTATACTATAAAGAAATAAAACAAACCTGTCTCAAAAGCGTCTTTTTTGCTCTTTTCGTCGCACTTCCGCTTGAAATATGTTCAATATGTCTGCGCGAAATCGCACCAAAAAACCGCTAAAAAATACGCTTTTGAGATGCGAAGCAATTTTTCGCAGCTGAATTTTAGCGGTAGACAAGGCGAAAGCCGAAGATTAACCAAACGGTTTGTCAAGGGTTTCAACGCTGTATAACGCAAAATTCGGCACGCAAAATCAGGTTCGGCTTATTTCTTTATAGTATCATAAGGAACGAAAAAACGACAATTTTCATGGCAAAATTTTCGCAGTAAAATTTTTTGAGGCAATATTATGCAGGCTCTTTTAAGTTTATCTATCGCTCTGCTTGCAGGGCTTATGCTTTCCCGTTTGGCAAAGCTTGCCAAGCTCCCCGCCGTTACGGCTTACCTTATCGCAGGTATCCTCGTCGGGCCGTACGTGCTCGGCGCATTCGGCGTGAAAGGCTTGGGCTTTGTCAGCATGGAGGATATCGAATCGTATTCTATCATTTGCGACGTCGCGCTCGGCTTTATCGCCTTTTCTATCGGTAACGAATTCAGACTTTCTCAGCTGAAAAAAATCGGTAAACAGGCGACCATCGTCGGCATTTTCCAAGCCGTTATCACAACGCTGCTGGTCGATGCCGTGCTTATCCTTTTGCACCTTGCCAGACCCGATGTTCTGTCCCTTTCGGCAGCTATCGTGCTTGGCGCAATCGCTTCGGCTACCGCCCCCGCGGCAACCTTAATGGTCGTAAAGCAATATAAAGCAAAAGGACCGCTCACCGATATCCTGCTCCCCGTTGTTGCGTTGGACGACGCGGTAGGTCTTGTCCTTTTCTCCGTGTCCTTCGGTATCGCAAAGGCAATCAGCGTGGGCGCGGTGAGCATTCTTTCTATCATCGTAGAACCCCTTTTGGAAATTGTGCTGTCCTTAGGACTTGGCGCAGTTATGGGCTTCCTGTTCTCTTGGTGCGAACAGTTCTTCCACTCCCGCTCCAAACGACTCGCCGTTTCCGTCGGCTTCGTCTTTTTAACAATTGCCCTTTCCATGCTGAAATTTGAAATCGGCGGCGTACATATCGGCTTCTCTTCGTTGCTCGTTTGCATGATGCTCGGCACAATCTTCTGCAACGTCTGCGATTTTTCCGAAGAGCTTATGGACAGAGTAGATCGTTGGACAGCGCCCCTTTTCGTACTCTTCTTCGTATTAAGCGGCGCGGAATTAGAGCTGTCCGTATTCGCCAACGGTATGTACGTGCTTATCGGCGTAGCGTATATTTTGAGCCGCTCCGCGGGCAAATATTCGGGTGCAATGCTGAGCGCAAAAATGTCGGGCTGCGACGATAATATCGTAAAATATTTAGGCGTAACGCTGTTGCCGCAGGCAGGCGTGGCGTTGGGTATGGCGCTGAAAGCGCAGCAAGGCTTGGGCGCGGACGGTATGCTGATAGCCAATATCACTCTGTTTGCCGTGCTTGTATACGAGCTTATCGGACCTCTGCTTACTAAGATTGCCTTGACGAAAGCGGGCGATATCAACCCTGAGGGCAAAACGAGCGCGCGCCACGAACACGCCAAAAAGAAAGCGGCGCAATCGGTGGTACAATCCGCTTCCCAATCGGACACCCCCACCGCTTCCAACCCGTAACTTATTCAATAAGCAAACAAAAAAACGCAAGAGCCATTCTTGCGTTTTTTTGTTTCCGATTAAAAGTCTTGACATAGGTTAAACTACCTGTTATAATATAGATATATTCTACTTTGGAGGACAGCTTACATGAAACAAACTTGCAGAAATTGCGCATTTGCGGGAAAGGAAGACGGACTTTTGGGAGAATGGTATTGTACAAGAATGACCAAGCGCGGAATATTCTCAGGCGAACGTTATGTAAAGGTTTCCCCAAACGATACTTGCAACTATTTTAGCGAAAAAAATACGCCGCAAAATTCAGGATATAAAAAATCCGAT
>JAZOPT010000007.1:0-4515 GCA_045655725.1 Candidatus Scatosoma sp. | reverse complement strand
AAGGCTTCACGCCCGTACAGTGCGATAGTCTTGGCGAGTTTGAAACGTATATGGGTCATGAAATCGCCATGCAAATCAAACTGGCGAAAGAACGCAAAGAAAAAATTGCGTTTATACTGCCCGTAGGTCCTATGGGAATGTACAAATGGGTGGTGTATTTCCTGAAAGAATGGAAAGTATCCTGTGAACACGTGCACACGTTTAATATGGACGAATGGGCGGACAGCGAGGGAAATACGCTTGCTCCCGACAATTCGGGCGCGTTCCAGTACGCTATGGAACAGGCGCTGTTTAATCCTTTGGGCGAATTGACCGTACCGAAAAATCAAAGAAACTTTGCAACGAAAGCAAACTTGCCTACCTATCCCGAAAAGATAGCGAAATTGAAAGCGGAGGGCGCGAAGCTGGTGCTTGTTTACGGTATCGGTAGAATGTGCCATATCGCATTTTGGGAACCTACTTTTGCGGCGGATTACGCAAGCGCGGAAGAATGGGAAAAAGCACCTTATCGTATCGGTGCAAAAATCCATCCCTTGACGGTGGAACAGAACGCTTTGACAAGCTTCAAATCGAGAACACCGCTTGTGCCTTGTCGAGCAAACACCATTGGCCCTGGTCTGTTCTTGCAAGCAGATTACGCTATCGGCGGTGCGGACGGAACGCTGGGCAGGGGAATGCAATGGCAGGGCTTGTCTTTGTGGATGACGCTCCGTTACGGAAAAACGCCTTGGATTACCTCGTCGTATATTCCCACGCTTGCAGGTAGATTGTTTTTCTTGAAAGAACTTGCAGGTCCGCTCGTTGCCGAGTGTAACTGATATGAACGGAGCAATAGCGGTAGCGGGGAGTATCCTTGTCGATAAAATTAACGAAATTTCGGCATATCCAAACGCAGGGGAGCTGACGAAGATAAAAAGCGTTGCGCGCGCGGTGGGCGGTTGTGTACCTAACGTGGCAATCGATATCAAGCGGGTTGCGCCGAATATGCAGGTGTATGCTCTGGGGAGGATAGGAAAAGACGAAGAGGGCGCGTTTGTGCAATCGGAGCTTGCTCGCGAGGGCGTAGACGTTTCAAGGTTAAAAGCAACGGACGAAAGAACCAGCTTTACGGAGGTTATGAGCGTAACGGGCGGTCAGCGTACCTTTTTCACGTACGCAGGCGCAAGCGCACAGTTTGGCTTTGACGATTTTGATTGGGCTTCGTTCCCTGCGCAAATGCTGCACCTTGGGTATTTTTTACTGTTGGATAGGGTGGACGGCGGCGACGGACTGCGCATTTTACAGGAAGCAAAACGGCGCGGAATAAAAACCTCTATCGATTTGGTAAGTGAAAATGCGGGTAGGTATTCGCTTGTGTTGCCCTGCTTGCCGTACGTGGATAATTTGATTATTAACGAAACGGAGGCAAGCGGACTTACGGGTATTTCGCCTACGGTGGAGAATTTAGAGAAAATAGCGCGAAAACTGAAAGAGTACGGAGTAAAAGAAAGGGTTATCATTCATATGAGCGATATCAGCGTATGTCTTTCGGAAAGCGGGTTTTCCGCATTGCCCTCCTACGATTTACCCAAGGGCTTTATACAAGGCACGACGGGCGCGGGCGACGCTTTTTGCGCGGGGTGTTTAATCGGTATCAGCAGGGGCGAACGCGACGAAAATATCCTTGCGCTTGGATCGGTTTGCGCAACGGGAGCTTTGTCCACGGCGGACGCGGTAAGCGGTATGCAGGAAGAAAATCAATTAAAAGAAATTTGTAAAAATATGGAGAGAAAAAAGATATGCTTGTCAATTTGAAAGAAATTTTAGCGATAGCAGAGCAAGAAAAAAATGCGGTAGGTATGTTCAACGCCACGGGCTTTGACAGCTTGCAAGCGGTGGTGTCTGCGGCAGAAGAACTCAATCGACCCGTAATTATTGCGCACGCAGAGGTGCATAACGTTTATAACGATATTTCTATGGTGGGGCCTGCTATGGTGGCGGTAGCGAAACAGGCGAAAGTGCCCGTGTGCGTACACCTTGACCACGGCACTTCTTTGGATATGGTATATAAAGCGTTAAGGCTTGGTTTTACGTCCGTGATGATGGACGCGTCTGCAATGCCCTATGAAGAAAATCTGCGTTTGACGAAAATGATTACGCAAGCGGCACATTCTATGAACGTTAGCGTAGAAGCGGAGCTTGGTCGTTTGGTAACAGGCGAGGCAGGTAGCGGCGAAGAAATAGCAAACGCAAAAGCGGAGGATTTCTATACTCGTCCCGACGAAGCGGAAGCGTTTTGCAAGGCAACGGGTATTGATGCTTTGGCGATTGCGTTCGGTACGTCGCACGGATTTTATACGCAACAACCCAAACTCGATTTTGACGTCGTGAAAAACTGCGCGAAAGCAACGGGGTTGCCGCTCGTTATGCACGGCGGTAGCGGCGTAAGTGAAGAGGGCTTCCAAAAGGCGATTGCAAACGGCATTCGCAAGATTAACTACTATTCGTATATGTCGAAAGCTGGTTATATGGCAGCGAAAGAAGTGATAGAGAAAGGGGATACCAAGTACCTGCACGACGTAGAATACGCGGCAATGCAAGCGATGAAAGAGGACGTGAAAAAAGCCATTCGCATTTTTTCGGGTAACTAAAAAGGAAATAAAATAGTTGAAAGATAAAAAGCGCCGTTTCGGTTAAAAACCAAACGGCGCTTTGCTTACGCACATGAAAGAGGAAATCGCACGGATAAAAAAGTGCTTTTTACTTGACTTTTTACTTGACTTTTTTTACAATAATTCGTTATACTGTCCTAATGCAAAGCTGTTTATTCATGAAACTTGGGGTTATGAAGACGGTAGCGAGCGATTAAAAGAGGAGCTGATGTACGCGGATATTCAAAGCGCTTATCAAAAAGCTGCGAAGCTCATTCAAGCCGACGGAATGATTCCCAGCGGAAAAGCAATGTTCTACGCGACCAAATTTGGTGTGGAAAAAATTCGTAGGGACACCTATCACGCGTCTTTGGGCGCAGGCAGATATCTGTTGGCTTTGACGTGGTATAAAGCGTTGTCAGGAAAGGATATTTCCAATAACGATTTTGACGATTTTGACGTGCCTGTAAGCACGGAAGAACGCGAAGCCGTGATTAAAGCAGTGAACTTGGCGTTTGAAACTAAATTGCCGAAAGAGAAAGGTTGCTCCGCAAACGTATTATAACGATATGTGTCGATATAAAAATCACGTTCGTCCGTACTTTGGGGAAAAGTCGCTAACAGACATCACACCTGCGGAATGTCAACGTTTTTAGATGGATTTTTAGAAAAAGGTATGACAAAAACGAACAACGAAATCTACTTGTTATTAAACGATATTTTCAAAATATCAATCGCGCATAACCTAATTACGCAAAATCCGTTGAGTATCATAGTGATACGGATTTATCGGACGAGTACCTTTTGAGTGAAGGGAAGAAGCTCGTTTGGTAGATAGCGAAAACACAATTTTTATGTGCCAAAACGTATGCCAAAACTTGACAAAACGCGTGCAAAACGCAAAAATGACCGAATATTTATACAAAAACACAAAGAAAAACACGCATTTATGCGTATTTTCTTGCATAAATGCGTGTATCTGGTGGACGATCAGGGACTCGAAGCCATCTGCGAGGTTGCGGAAAGCCTTATATATAAAGGGATTGCAGGAATTCTGCCCCAAGGTTGCCCCAAAGAAATTATCAAAATAAATCAACCGAATTTTGCCTAAATTATCTTGTTTATCATTAATTTTTAACAGTATCAGGGTTAAACGCCCTAATACTTTTTTTGAGAAAGTTGGAGCTAAAACAATGCAAAAAGTAAATTTTTGAACTAAAAAGTTAATAACATTAAAATATAGTTGCTTTTTAATAGCGTTTATGCTATTATATGAATGTAAGGAGCTATAAATGATTGATATAACAGTAGAAAGTATTATAAAAAGAAGAAAAGAGCTAAAGCTTTCACAAGCAAAGTTGGCGAAAGATTGCGGTGTTCCGCAATCGACAATCGGCAGGATAGAAAGCAAAAAATTTTTGCCGAGTATGCAAACGTTAGAAAAGATATTTCACGTGCTTAATATGGAGTTTATTTGCAGAGAAAAAGACGATAGACCTGCATATATTCGTAAATGGGATAACGTGGGGTTTACCTGTTATTGGAAAGACGAGCCTGTATCGGAAGTGCACGTTGAAAATATGAAAGTATACGTGAAACGTTTTATAAAAAATCACCCTGTCAAACAAATTTTTTCTGTGGAAGAAATGGACGTATTCAAATTGACGGAAATATTGAAAACGAGATGTTGGGAAGATAATCGGGCAGGGATAGACGAATTACTCAAAAAAATCGGCGTACCATTTTACGACCCGTTAGAGATTGTCAAAAAGACGCACGGGGTTTCGTATAACGATTTTTTGTGGATACAATTCCGTGGGGAGCATTTGCATTGGAAGGACGTTGCGCCGAGGAGGTTTAGAAATGTCGAAGCTTGATTTTGATA
>JAZOPT010000006.1:0-2632 GCA_045655725.1 Candidatus Scatosoma sp. | reverse complement strand
TACCCCAAAGAGTATCAAAAGCGAGAGCAAAATTCTTTTTATACAGTATTTTACCATCAGTATATCTTCACTTTATAGTTATTAGTTGAAATCTACCAGCCAAAGTTTATCGAACACGCCCGAAAGGTGCGTCGGGTTTTGATTGATGGAATTCACGTCGATAAGGTCTTTATTATACACGACGAGATCGTTTCTTTGATAGGTAGGAAGTTCCACCGCAAGTTTCATGACAAGATCAAGCGCTTCTGCGTAAATCGCTTTACGGAGCGTTTGGTTGATCGTCTTTCTTGCTGCGTCGATTTTATTACTCAAATTATTAATGATTGTTTGTTCTTCGCTGTATTTATTGTCGTCACGGTAAATCACATCGTAGCCCCAGTTTTTAACGGAAGTCGCTTTGGAATTCTTGTGATATACTTGATACATATCGGGGTCGATCGCCGCCGACCAAGCTGCCGCCCAAACTTCCAAGTTGCCCGTTGCGAGCTTTTTAAGCGCGTTGGGATCGGTTACGACGGTGATTTTAAACCCGCATTTGTTGAGTAAATCCGCCGCGTTTTGGAACATACTATAAGCAGGGTGGTCCGTCGTTTCGCCCGCAATCGTGAACGTGTATTCCAAATGTTCTCCGTCGCTGTTTTGATAAATACCGTCCACCAATTCATAATCAGAGGGAATTGCTTCCGTTATCGCACTCACGGTTTTACGCAATGCGATTTCCGCAGGGCGCGTTGCACCCGTGGGGTATGCCCAAGACGTCGTGGACATAGATCTTTGAATGGCAACCGCCAAGTCCGTCGTGTAGTAATCTTTCACGATCGAAGCCGTGTCCATAGCACTCATAATGATACGGCGAATTTCAATATCAGGCACGAATTTGGGGTTGATACCCACGTAACCGTAACCGTTGGTAAGGTATTTGCCGTAACCAAGGTGTGCATAGTCGGAAAGCTTCGCAACGTTTGCAGGCGTTGCGTTGGGCTCGCCTACGTGCACTTCCTTATTGATAAGCGAGTTAAAAATTTGGTCGGAGCCAACCACCTTATAACGCATATATTTAATCTTTGCGTTAGAAAGCCCGCTACCCACCGTTTCAAAATAGGGGTTGCGCTTGTAATATACGATATTGTTGTTATAGAAATTCGTTCTATCTACCGTGCCCGAATCGTTCAAATTCGTCGCCATGTACACGCCCGCACCTACGGGAAGCCCGTTTTTGTCGGGAGCTTGCAACACGTTTTGGAAGAAATCTTTGTCCGCAAATTTTACACCAAAGCTGTCTTCGCCATTTGCCGCCGCCGTCAATTCCACCGTCGAATAATAGTGCATAGGCGCAACCGTGAAAGACATATTCCAAATGGCTTTGGGGTCTACGCCGTCGATAACCACTTTCAAAACGTCGTGTTCGTCGTCGTACGATTTACCGTTAAAGCTCTTGGTTTTATAGGTGGTAATACCCGAAATCTTTTTTACGGCAAGCCCACCTTCCAAACCGTCTTTCCATTCGTCCATTGCATCTTGCAAAATGGATTCGTAGAGCTTGTTACCTGCTTCAGTATAGTTAATAATTCTCAAATACCCCGCTTCATTATCAGCACCTGTATTATTAGAATACACTCTTTCGATTGCAGCGTCGCGGATACCGTCGCCCGTAGCGTTCTTGATGTCGCTAAAATCTCTTTCGTCATAATCCGTACAATCTGGTTGTTCGGGATCAAGGTTTGTGTAATATTTACCGTCCGCGTCTTTCAAATTTTTCCAGCCCGTTTCCGTTTTTTGTTTTTGTATTTCTACAAGCCCGTTTGCAAACAAGAACGCTTCCCAAGGTTGCGTAAAACGGTATTCTTCTTTAAAACTTTCCATAGAAGAAGAATAGTTGTTCCAATCGCTTGCAAGCACTTGTTTATAGAAGTTTTCAAGTTCGGTAATGCGTACGTCTTTGTCGTCGCCGTAAAGCACGATATCTCCTTCCACCAAACCGTCTAAAACACGCAAATATTCTGCATCTGCATCCTTTTCATAATCCATAGTACCCGCGTTGTCGTTATCAATGCCTACCATTTGCTGACGATATGCTTCCAAGCCTTTGATCTTCGTCGAATAAATGGTTGCCGAACCCGAATACATAGGGTCGAGATATACGTATAAATTGAACAATACGTCCTTGATAGTCAAGGGTGTACCGTCGCTGAACTTAATGCCGTTCTTGATCAAAAATTCATATTCCGTCGTACCGTTCTCGTCGCCTTGGTCGGTTACCGCGCCTGCCGCCGTTTTCATCGTTTCCGTATAATCGAGTGCAACCGTGGGATATTGTTCCCCGCACACAGGCACTTCCGCGCCGTCCGTGGTAAGCATACCGATTTGCGTTTGCGCCGCGATGGTTACGTCGGGCGCAGCCGTTGCAAAGAACGGATTAAAGTTCCCGTCAAGCGCGCCGATACTGAACGTCAAAGGCGTGGTTTCGGGATCGTTTACATAGGTTTTTTGTTTGTTTTTCTTACAGCCCACGACGGAAAACGCCGTCAATGCGCCGAGCGTTAAACAAACCACTCTTGTTAAAGCTTTCTTCATATATATCCTCCGTTTATCGTTTTTTAAGTTATTCTTCAAATGTCGGTGCACTTACACC
>JAZOPT010000005.1:0-32314 GCA_045655725.1 Candidatus Scatosoma sp. | reverse complement strand
ACTCGCCAAGACTATCGCACTGTACGGGCGTGAAGCCTTTATTCCAATGCGCCTGTCTTTCCGTGATTTTTTCAGGAGCGTCGATACACGCGTCTATCTTTTCAAAATCCCAACCTGCGGGATAGAAGCCCTCCAATGCGCTTCCTTTTACTGTCGAATTAAAATCCATTTTTCTTCTCTCCTTTTATGGTAATAATCTTTTTGTCGTTCCCTTCAAATATACTTGGCATTGTCTAAACCCTTCGGCATAGGCTGCCCCACATTGATACCCACGATATCTCGAACACGTTTTTACCATGTCGGGAAAATCTATGCCGTCATGGTCGCGCATCCATACCACTTGACTTTCGTGGCATTCCAGCATTTTAAGCTTCAAATCAATTTCCTCGGAAATATCCACGTATTCCGTGGGATTGAAATTTACCCCTGCAAGCGTGTCCATATAATAAATAGGCACAAGCTTTGCAGGCTCTTTATACTTGCTTTCATAGTTGGGAAGCGTCGCCGTAAAGCTCGCGTCGAACACAAGGCGAGATACCGCCGTGTGGTCGGGCATATAATCGTCGGGGTTGTGCGTGATGATGAAGTCGGGATTTGCATATTTAATAATATCCACCAGCTTATCTCTCGCTTCCTTATTATTATCGTAAATTTCCAAATCGTCAAACCCCGCGCAAATGACCTCTATTCCCGCCATTGCCCCTGCCTTTTTCGCTTCGTTTGCGCGAATGATACGAAGCTCGTCGGGGGGAATTACTACGTGCCCCAAATTACCGCTGGATACGTGGCATACAATAACCGTATCTCCGCGTTTTACGCATTTTGCAAGCGTACCGCTACAAGCGATTTCAATATCGTCGGGGTGCGCGCCTATTGCCAATACTCTCATACCTGTCTCCTTATTTTTTATTTATTATATCATAAGCACAGCATTTATTCAATGGCGTACAATCTACAAAAAGAGTAAAATATTCCGCAAAGTTTTTTTACTTAAAAATATTTGACATGATGAAAAAACGACTGTATAATAATGGTATGGAAAAACAATATTACAAACACAAAATTGAAAATCTTATCGTGGTAAACAAAATTGTTACCATTCACTATTTTGAATTTGACAAACACTTTCAAGGTCCTGTGGAATCGCACGATTTTTGGGAGCTTGTTTATGCAGACAAAGGCAACGTACTATGCACTGCGGACGGCACACAAACGGAGCTGAAAGAGGGAGAAATGCTCTTTCACAAGCCCAACGAGCTGCACTCGCTTGCGTCCAACAAGCTTACCGCGCCCAACGTGTTTATTATTTCGTTTGAATGCAAAAGCGAAGCCATGCGTTTTTTTGGAAATCGCAAGTTGACGGTGGATAAAAATTTGTTACGCTTTATTTACTCTATTATCGAGGAGAGTAAGCGAACGTTTGATTTGCCCTATTCCGACCCTGCGTTAAAAAAAATGCAGCTGTTAAAAAAGCCCACGCTTGGCGGGCAACAGCTGATTAAAAACTATTTAGAGCTTTTACTTATCGAGCTTATGCGCGGCGAGACGGAAAAGGAACACGCCGAGGTTTTGTTTTTGCCGCGCGAGGAGTTGTGCGAATGTATTTCTCAGCAGGTAATTGCGTTTTTGAAAGAAAACGTGCACCGAAGTTTAGATATTGCGGAAATTTGCCGTGCGTTGAATTATAATAAATCTTATCTTTTCAAGCAATTCAAGCAATCAACGGGCTGTTCTATTATGGCTTATTTTACCAAATTAAAAATAGAAAGCGCAAAGCGTTTATTACGGGAATCCGATTTATCCGTTACGCAAATTTCCGAAAAACTGTCCTTTGACACGCCCAACTATTTTTCCAAAACGTTCAAAAAGCTAACGAGGCTCACGCCTTTACAATACAAAAAAATGCACAAACGTTAACCATACGCCTTATCGTTGTATTTCTATACAAATAAAAAAGACAGATTTCTGCTTTCCTGCTAAAACCTGTCTTTTTTGCTTTTATTCAAAATTGTATTACTTCCTCGCGGTTAGTCGCCACCGCTTGGTTTACTTCCTTACCGCATAACCTTCTTTTTATCTTTTTTCTATGCTTTCATTGATAAGCCTTTCTACCTCGGGCAGTCTATCGTTTACAAGCATAAAACGATGCTTCCCCGCTTCGCCCGCATTCTTTATAAAATGCGTATAGCCTTTTTCGTCTATGCGTATTGTACCATACGGCGAATAGGAAAACAGCTCGTTTTCTTCCCGTGTGGCGACAAGACAGGTAACGGGATCCCAGCTCGACCTATAAAACGCGGGCTGATAATCGTTCCCGCCGGCAATCGCGAAAGACTTCATACAAAACCAAACGGGATTGTCCGAATGTTGCATTTTCGTCTTGACTCTTTGCCCGATTTCAAAAGGACTGTACAGCATTTCACAAGGGAAATACTCCGCTACGTACCGCGCGGCTTGGATATCCTGTTCGATATTCCATTCAGCAAAAATTTGCCCACCGTTTTGCCCATCGTTTTGGTAATTTTCTGCAAAAACGCCGCCCATTAAGTACAGCTTACGCACCTTTTGCCGTACCAGCTCTATGCCGTCAAGCGAAGAAATTGCGTCCGCTTGGCTCTGTAATAAATTTTTGATATTCGTTAAAGGACCTATCGCAACGAGGTCTATTTTTTCCTGTGCGTTTGCAAGTGTAAACCGAAGCAGCTCCGTTGCGTCTTGCGCCTCGTCCGATTCTTGATATTTTTCCAAAACGGCAAGCGCATAATTGTTGGCTGAATCGCAAGCAAGCGGCTCGCCTTTTAATACGCCCACGGGAATCCCTTGCGCATGATAGTATTTCAAAATGGTGTTTACGGTGGCTATCGCACCTTTGCGAGTAGTGGAGGCGGTAATTGCCGCAATTTTGCATTTCCCCTGTTTTTGCTCGTTCAGAAGAAGCCCCAGCGCCGCCGCGTCGTCGCAATCCACGCCCATATCCGTATCTAAAATAACCGATTTCATATACAGTTTTTCCCTATATTTGGTATCTGCTTATTTTACCTTGATTTCATATACGTAAGGCGTATAGCCGGAAATTCTGTCGATACGGATACGCGCCGTTTGGTTTTTCGCATAATAGGCAAGCTTCACTTCCGTTTTCCCGTCCGCCGCTTGACGTATCACCCTCTTTTCGCCGTCGATATCCACACTCATATCCAACTGACCGTCGCTGCCTTTCGCCACGATAACGATTTCATTTTCCGCATCGGGTTTTACCTTGATTTCATAGCTAAACCAGCCGTGCGCTTTTACGGTACTCCAAGCCTTGCCGCGATTTGTACCCGGAATACGGCAAACGCCGTCCTCCAAAATATACGTATCGCTGAAATTAACTTCCTTTTGCAGCTTATGTCCCTCTTTTCCGCCGCCGCATACGATAAAATCGGTGAGATTTTCGCTTTGCAGCTTTTGCGTTGCTTTGCGTTCCTTGGCAAAGCTATCCTGAATTTCTTGCACAAACAGCGGAACGGGGTCTAACCCTTCGGCACGGACAATGGTGGTGGGATAATAGTTTTTCACTACCGTTTTCCTGCCCTCGGTATCAATTTCCGTCAATTCTTCACAAGCACAGCGCAAGCCCTTTTCGTCGTCCTTTGCATACGCGATAAACGCTTTCGTCATTGCCAGCCAAAGCTTCGCCGTATAATACAGATTTTGGAATTTGTTTTCCAGCTCTAAATAATTTTCTTCCGACAAAACACCTTTCATGGCTTGCAATTTCGCAAGCTTTTCCTGCGACAGCTTTAACGCGCTTTCTTTTTCTTCCAATACGTTTTTCATATCGCCGCGCATCCATTTTTTAGGAATAAACCATTCGTTAGAAGCAATGCAGTACTCCTCTTTCATCATCTCGATATAAAAATGGTTTTTAGAATGGTTTACACGCGGGAAGCAACTCAATTCGGTAAAATAATACCCGTTGAGGTAGAAAATTTTCTTTTGAAGATCTTCCGTTCCCTCCATTAAATCGCGTACCCGCTCGCCCGCAATGCCGTATTTTTCCGCAAAAAAGCTGTCGATTGCCGCATCGATATCTTCCTCTTTCAAGCAGGCTTCCATAATACGCAAGTTTACTTCCTGCACGCTACCGAACGGCTGATAACCGTTTCTGTCTATACGCGAGCAATACCCTATTACGCCAAATTCGTTACAGTAACGCACCTTTTCGATGATGTGTTCTTTTAACATAATAGGCAAAAAGCCTTTGCCGAAATACTCGCCGAAAATGTCCGTTTCCACCAACAGCGGATTGTTTTTTATCTTATGGAAAAACGCGTTATTCGGCAACGTCAACGACCAATCGAACTGCGTCCATTTGTCCATGATAACAAGGCTCGTGGAGATTTCTTCGTATGCCTTTGTCATCATTTCGTAGTCTTCTTCTACGCTTGCAAACGGGCGTACGATAAGCTCTTTGCCCAAACGCTTGCACGTTTCAAACAGGATTTGCGTAACGTATTTTACTCTCTCTACCTTGCCAAGCTTTTGATTTTTTAATTTCAAAAGCGGAATGCGCGTTTCGTGCAACGTCAACACGATACCGTCCATTTTTGGATAGGTAAAGAAAAAGTCTTCTATTTTATGTACAAGGAAATCCTTGACAATCGGGTGCGAAACCTCCACGTCGCCGTCCGAGTTCAATATTTCGGGATAGTTTTCCTCAAAGCCTACGGGAAGCTCTAATTCATGGTGCCACATATACGATTTTACCCCTGCCGCGGCAAGTTCATCGCATACCTGGTTGGCTGTTTCTATCGAATAGCGTACGTATTCGGCGTTTTTAGCGTTGTTAAACTGCGCGTACTTACGGTAAAAAATCATACCGTCCAAATTTCCTTTTTCGGGGTTGTGGATAGGTCCGATAAACTGATAATGTTTACAGCCGTGCTCTATTGCGTATTTTGCCGTATATAACAAATATTCCTTGTCGAAATCCACGGGATTGCACGTGGAGATTCCTTGTATTTTTTGTCCCATAATTACTTACCTCTTATTTTTTAATATTATTCCATTAGTAACGTTATGCCATTAGTAATGCCGCCGCGCCAAGCAAGCCTGCGCTGTTGCCAAGCGTCGCCGTTAAAATTTTTACTTGCGGACCGATTGCGCCCGCATAAATATCTCTATCCAAAATTGCCTGTAACGGCTTAATCAGGCTATCCCCCTGCGCGCAAACGCCGCCGCCCAAAAGCACGGCTTCGGGACGGAATATATTTGCCATATTGACAATGCCTATCCCAAGCATTTTGATATAGTTATCCACTACTTTCTTTGCCGACGCGTCCTTCTCTGCATAATCGAACGCCGTTTTGCCCGTAACGTTATCCAGCGAGCCTATTTCCCACATCGCGCTGTTTTTATCCGCTTCCATTGCGCGTTTGGTATCCCGAATCAAAGCCGAAGCGGAAGCGTACGATTCTAAACAACCTTTATTGCCGCAACCGCAAGGCTCGCCGTCGGCTACGATGACGCTGTGTCCAAGCTCTGCCCCCGCCGAACGGTTGCCCTCAAACAGTTTTCCGTTTAACACCACGCCGCCGCCAACGCCCGTGCCAAGCGTGAGCAGCACGGTATTTTTATATTCCTTTCCGCAACCGAATTTGGTTTCGCCAAGCGCCGCTACGTTTGCATCGTTAGCAATTTTTACGTGTAAGCCCGTCAACGCTTGCAAGTCTGCCGCGATAGGCACGTCCACCCAATTAAAATTGTTAGAATAGCTTACCACGCCGTTGGTGCTGTCTATCATTCCGGGAACGCCCATGCCGATTCCCTCCACGTCCGCCGCAGATAACCCCAGACGGGAAAGCAACGATTTACAAAGGTCTGCAATATTTTCCGTTACCTTTTCCGCGCCCTGTTCGCGCTGGGTAGGCACTTTATCCTGTAACAAAATTTCTCCGTTTTCCGTAACAATACCGCCTTTGATAAACGTACCGCCTAAATCAATACCGACGTATTTTTTCATATTCTTTCTCCTTATAGTTTACGTTAATCGGGAAGCTTCCCTTTCACTTTGATAAATTCCATAAATATTTTTGCCGTTACGCTTGCGTCCGCAAAAGCACGGTGGTGCGTAAATTCAAACCCGTAATAATTTGCCACTGTTTTCAAATCGTATTTCGCAATCTTTCCCCGCAAAATATCCTGCGCTAACGTCAGCGTATCAAACTGCTTTTGGTCGAACATATACCCGTTTTGCTCGCCGTAATAATGAATAAAACGGTAATCGAACATGACGTTATGCCCTACCAAATACGCGCCGTCGGTGAATTTGAAAAAGTCGGCAATGGCTTGTTCAATCGTCGGCGCGCCAACCAACATTTCGTCCGTGATCCCCGTCAAATCGATAATTTCCCCCGACAGTCTTTCATCGCAAGCGACAAAAGTGGAGAATTTCTCCGATATCTCCCCGTCGATAATTTTTACCGCACCGATTTCGATAATTTTATCCATTCTGCCCATAGCAGGCTGATTGTTTAACCCCGTCGTTTCCAAGTCGAATACGACAAAGGTATGCTTTTTCAAATCTTCGGGCTTGTCCGTGCTGTCAAACAGCCCCGCTTGCGTGTAATCTACGTACGGCTCTGGGAATACCGTGTGGTAAAATTTCGGCACAGGCTTACTCTTTCTTGCCACAGGCTCGAAGCCCTCGGGCGGACTTCCGTAGTTCAGCTTTTGCGCCTTAAAATACGCGTTGCCCTTAAATTCTTCGTTTGCGCCAATCAGAACCACTTTAACCCCCGATTTCAGCTCCCGAACCTTATCCACGGTGGCTTTTTTAGGAAAATAGGTGGTACGGAGCGTACCCGAACCGTCGCTGACCGCCAACGCAAAACGGGTGCGCTGTTCGTCCTCGCCAGTCTTTTCGTTATGCCGAACGTACTGTTTTTCTTCGATATGCACAAGCGTTCCGCAAACGGCAAAGCTGCCCTGTTCGCCCCCGCAATCGGCGATATATACGGCGGTTTTCGGCACTTCGTCCGCGCCGTCTATTTTTTGAAAATCGCAAATAGGAAACCGCCGAATTTCATGCACAATCTCCTCTTCCGTTTCGGGAATCTCTTCCAACAAAGCCGCCTCGTCTATCGGCTGCTTTTCCACAATGCGCACGTTACCGTAAAACGTACCGCAAAACCCGCTGGACAAATACGCGCTTACGTCGTCTAAAATACGACCAGAGGTAAACAGACCCTGTTCTCCGGAAGCGATATCAATATAAAAATGTGCGCCGCTTTGCAGCATCTCCACTTGAATATTTTCCTCCTGCATAAACGCCGCCGCCGCAGGGAATTTCAAACTGACGTATTCGTATATCTTCTTCTTTAATATCTCCGCGTCGGGCACTCGCTTGACAATTTTCATACGAGCCGTAAAACCGCTTGGCAAAAAGGAGGTGGAAACCATCTGCGCTTTCGCCTCGTCCATTGCGGAATACGCCTTGTCCGTTACCACGAAAAACTCCGCGGTTCTTTCCCGCTTGGATACCGTAATACCGCACAAAATTGCGTTTTTCAATCCGTCCGTTTCACGGATTTTTTGTAAATATTCTTCTACCCTACTCATCTAAAAATAACCTGATTTCTTTCAAAAATTCCGTTTCCGCGTCCACCGCCGACACCTTTTTGTAAGGCTCGCCTTTTTTGAATATAAGACAAGAGCCGTTACCGCCTGCTATTCCTAAGTCGGCGTCCTTTGCTTCGCCCGGACCGTTGACCACACAGCCCATGACGGCTATTTTCGCCTTACGGCGATACCCCTGCACCGCGTTGGTTACCTTTTCGGCAAGCGACATACTTTCCCAAGCGCAACGCCCGCACGTGGGGCAGGAAACCACTTCTACGTACCCCTCGTCTATTCCGCAACCGCGCAAAATCAGCTTCGCCGCCTCCACTTCCTTAACGGGATTGTCCGTAAGCGAAACTCTGATGGTATCGCCGATACCGTCCAACAGCAGACTGCCTATCCCTATCGCGCTTTTTACCACGCCCGCTTGGTACGTTCCCGCTTCCGTTACGCCAAGATGCAGAGGATAATCCGTCTTTTCAGACAACAAACGGTACGCTTTTACCGTAAGGGGAACAGAGGACGCTTTGACGGAAATAACGATATCGTTTACCCCGAACTTCTCCAAAAAACGAACGTTATACAACGCGCTTTCTACCAAGGAAATTTCGTTTTTGCCGTATTTTTCCAGAAACGTTTTCTCTACGCTGCCCGAATTGACGCCTACCCGCACGGGGATATTATGCGCTTTGATACAGTCGGCAACGTATTGTATCTCTTTCTCGCCGCCGATATTCCCGGGATTGATACGCACCTTGTCCGCACCGCTTTCTATCGCCATGACGGCAAGCTTGGGCGAAAAGTGAATATCTGCAACCAAGGGGATTTTTATTTTTTCTACAACCGACTTCACCGCCAACGCGTCCGCCTCGTCGCTGACCGCCACACGCGCAATTTCACAACCCGCTTGTTGCAGCGCGGTTATCTGCGCCAACGTTTTTTCCACGTCCGACGTTTTCGTCGTCGTCATCGACTGAATTTTAATACTTGCTCCGCCGCCTATCTTCACGCCGCGGACGGATACCTGTTTCGTCTCTTTCATAACCCGCCTTTATTTGTCCTTTTTATCCTCTTTTCCTGCTTTCATCATTTGTTTAAGTTCGCTCATAAAGGAAGAAAGGTCCTTAAACGAACGGTACACGGACGCATAGCGCACGTACGCCACCTCGTCCGTTTTCTTTAAGCGGTCCATCACCATTTCGCCGATTTCTTTGGTGGTAATTTCCCCCTCCATACTGTTATATACCTGTTTGGAAATATCCGACACAATCTCATCGATAACGGCTATCGGCACGGGGCGTCTTTCGCAAGCCTTGATAATGCCGTTGCGCACCTTTTCCGCATTGAACGACTGCCGCATTCCGTTGTTTTTTACCACCAAAACGGGCGAAACCTCAATCGTTTCGTACGTGGTAAATCTACGACCGCAGCCTACGCATTCTCTGCGGCGGCGAATGGTTTTATCATCGTCCGCCGAACGCGAATCGATTACCTTACTTTCCGTGCAATCACAATACAAGCATTTCATATTTTTTCCCTTTCAACCCAACCATGGTCGGTTGTTTTTTGCTTTTAATTCGTTTTTCCCTTGCGTTTACGAATTTCCGAAACTTCCTTTTCATAACCGCGGTCGTTAGGAACGTAATACACCTTGTCTTTCAAAGAATCGGGCAAATACTGTTGCTCTACGTACCCGCCGTAATTGTGCGGATACTTATAATTTGCGCTGTTCGCCTTGTCCTGTTTGCTACCAAAGCTATTGTCTTTCAAATAGGGCGGAACGTTATCGTCGCGCGACTCCTTTGCCTCCGCTTTTGCAGCGTACATAGCGTTTACTACCGAATTACTCTTTTCCGCTTCGCATACGTAAATGATTGCTTCGGAAAGCGGAATCATCGCTTCGGGATACCCTATTTTTTCCAAAGCGTACATAGCGGAAGTGGCTATCTGTAACGCGCGCGGGTCTGCCATGCCCACGTCCTCCGCAGAGTGCACCACTAGCCGCCGCGCAATCAGCATGGGATCGCAACCGCCCTCGATAAGGCGCATAGCGTAATACAACGCCGCGTTTGCATCGCTCCCCCTAAGCGATTTACAAAAAGCGGAAAGAAAATCGTAATAGGAATCCTCGTTATACGAAAGTGCTTTGCGCTGAATGGACTGCTCCGCATCGGCAAGCGTAATATGCACCCGCCCCTCTTCGTTGGGCGTTGTGGTAAGCGCGGCAAGCTCCAAAGCGTTATAAGCAGAACGCAAATCACCGCCCGCCATATTGGCGATATGGTCAATCGCGTCCTCGTCCGCCAAAATATTTTGTTTACCCAAGCCCTTATGACGGCTTTTGAGCGCGGCTTTCAGCGCGCCTACGATATCTTCTTTGGTTAAATGCTTAAACTCGAATACTCTACACCTCGACACGATAGCGGGCGTCATCGCTGCATACGGATTTTCCGTGGTAGAGCCGATAAAAATAATCGTGCCCTGTTCGATTGCGGGAAGTAAAGAATCGCTTTGCGTTTTATTGAAACGGTGGCACTCGTCCAATAGCAGATACGTGCGTTTGTTGTATAGCTTTAAGTTTTCCCTTGCCGTTTCCACCGCCTTCTTTACGTCTGCAACCCCTGCGTTGACGGCATTCAATTTGATAAATTCGCCGTTAGTGCGGAGCGCAATAATATTGGCAAGCGTGGTTTTTCCGCAACCGGGAGGACCCCAAAATATACAGCTGCCCAAACGGTCGGTGGCAATCGCTCTGCGAAGCAAAGACCCCTCTGCCACGACGTGCTTTTGACCGATAAATTCGTCCAAGGAATTTGCACGCATACGTTCGGCAAGCGGCTTTGCCGTTTCTTCGTGATTGTTGAAATCAAACAGATCCATTTTTTCCTCAAAAGTAGTTATTTTTTCAGTTTTGCTCTTATCTCTTTGGCGTAGGCTTTCCCTATTTCATACCCCTTTTCCGTGGCGAAATCTAATTTTTTTATTACGTATTGACTCATATCGCCAAGCTCGGGTTCTAACCAAAAATCGATTTTATCGGCGTATTTTTCTCGCCGAATGCGTGTGCGCTCGTTGTCGGCAATGTCAATCGCTTCCAATAACACGCCTAACGTCGTGGGGCATTTCTCTCTCGTAGAACGCTGACCCAATACGTCCACGGCAACCACCACGTCCGCGCCCATATCTTTTACCTGTAAAAAGGGAACGCGTTCTAAAATGCCGCCGTCGATTAGCCGCATACCGTCTTTTTCCAAAGGTCGGAATACGGAAGGAATACTAGACGAAGCGATTACCGCGTCCAACACCTTCCCCTCGGAAAACTCTACTATCTGTTGGGATATCATATCTACCGCTACGCAACGGAAAGGAATTTTTAATTGCTCAAACGTAATATCCCCGATATATTTTTCCAAAAGCTTACGAACCTTTCTCGTATCGAACAAGCCGCCGCGCTTTCCTGTGGGCGCGATAAGGTCTAAAAGGCGCAACCGAAGCGCCGCTTCCTCCATTTTTTCTGTTGGCAAGCCCGCAGCGTACGCCGCGCCGACTACCGACCCCATGGAACAGCCGGTAATGAAGTCGGGTTTTATCTTCGCCTCCTCCATTGCTCGTAAAAATCCGATATGCGCTATGCCGCGGCTACCGCCTGACCCAAGAGCAAAACCAAGTTTCTTTTTCATGCCTACCCCCTAGTAGCCACCTCAATATCATCGGCTATGTAGAAATACGGTTTAATTTTTGCTATACGCTCCTAAAAGCTTACATTCCAACGTATCGGCTTTGATTGCGCTTAACATCTCTACTACTTCGGGCGAAGCGATATCGCAATCTGCTTCGATAAAGAAACGGTAGTCGCCCGGACGGTTTTTCACGGGACGGCTTTCAATTTTCGTCATGTTGATACCGTATTTTGCAATGATTTGCAACAGCTCTAACAAGCTACCAGGACGGTGCGGGCATACCGCAGAGAAAAAGACTCTTTGCGAGTTTTTAGGCAACGCAGCTTCCCCTTTTTTTATTAACAAAAAGTGCGTGAAGTTGTTCTTTTCGTCGGAAATGCTTTCCGCGCTCATCACAAAGCCTTTGCGCAAATTGTCCGCGTGCGCGCCTGCGATTGCCGCACTTTTGCCCGTTTCGTCCTCCATTGCCCGCGTCAGTCCAAACGCCGTGGATTCCGCGTCGCGCAAGGACGCAAACGGCATTTCTTTTTCTAAAAATTTCGCGCATTGGTCTAACGCTTGACGGTGAGAATACACTCTGCCTATCTCCGAAAGCTTCATACCCTCTTTATACACCAAACGGTGATCTACGCGAATAATCGCTTCTTTCACTGCGTACAAATCTTCCGTATCCTGCAACAAATCCAAGCTTTGCAACACGCCGCCCTGTAAACTGTTTTCGATAGGCAATACGCCTGCGTCTACTCTGCCGCAGGACACCGCCGCAAGCACTTCGGCAAAATTACGGAACGGAATACATTCGTCCCACTGCCCTGCAATTTTTACCCCCGTTGCCTCCGAGCTTAAAAAGCTTTTTGCCGCTACGTGCGAATAACTTCCCTCAGGACCTAAAAACGCTATTTTCATATTCTTTCTTCTCCTCTGTTTTCCACTTTCACTTTATACCTGGTCGGCTAAATCGCAAAGCAGGCGTTCGGTATCCTCCCAACCAAGGCAAGGGTCGGTAATGGATTTCCCAAACACCTCGTCGTGCTTTTGCGAGCCTTCCACGAGGAAGCTTTCTATCATAAATCCCTTGACAAGCTTTTTGAATTCTGCATCGAAACGGCGGTTTTGCATCACTTCTTCTGCGATACGTATCTGCTGACGGAACTGCTTACCCGAATTGGAATGGTTACAATCGATAATCACTGCAGGGTTTTGCAGGTTACTGCCGTTATACATCTCTGCTAGCTGCATTACCGTTTCGTAATGGAAATTGGGGATATCCGCTCCCGAGCCGTCCACGCCGCCACGCAAAATGGCGTGTGCATAAGGGTTGCCGTCCGAGCTTACCTGATAGTTACGGTACTTAAATACCTGCGGACTTTGCGCCGCAAAAATGGAATTAACCAACGCCAAAATATTGCCGCTCATGGGGTTTTTCATGCCCACAGGAGCGTCTATGCCGCTTGCCACCTGACGGTGCAGCTGATCCTCCACACTTCTTGCGCCTACGGCGTGATAAGAAAGCAAATCCTCTACGTACGGCGTATTTTCGGGATACAGCATTTCATCTGCCGACGTCAAGCCCGATTCGTTCATCGCGGCAAGGTGCAAAAGTCGGATACTTCTAATCCCGCGCACGATATCCGCCGAGCCTTCGGGATCGGGCTGTAAAAACATACCCTTATAGCCAACGCCCTTGGTACGGGGCTTGTTTGTATAAATACGCGGAACGATCACCAGCTTTTCTTTCAGCTTTTCATTCAGCTTGCCCAAGCGGGAAATGTATTCCAGCGTAGGCGCAGGCTCGTGCGCGGAGCAAGGCCCTATCACCACCAGCATTTTATCGCTTTTACCGCTAATGACCGAACGCACCTCTTCATCGCGCTCGTTTTTTATCTTTTTCAAAGCTTCCGTCATGGGAGTTTCCGCTATAAATTCCTCGGGTTCGGGAATAAAATTCTGCTTTTCCAACATAATATAGTCCTCTTTTTCGTTTATGCTTTGTTATATATTTTCTCTATATACGATTTGACGTCTTTGCTGACGTATTCTTCAATGGGAGTGCCGAAATGCAAGCTGTTTCGTACCATGGACGAGCTAACGTGCAACAGCTCTTGCGGGCAAGGGAAATACAACGCCGTTAAATTTTCGTCCAGCTTTTTGCTTGCATAAAAGTTGGCGTTTTCAAAATCCAAATCGGTGCCGTTGCGTATGCCCCGTACGTAAAAAGAGGTTTTCTCCTTTTTCAGTAGTTCTGCCACCGTTCCCTCAAACGCAACGATCCGCACGCGCGGGTTACGTTTTGTCGCAAGCGACAGCATTTCCGTACGCTGCGCCAAGGAAAACGTCGGCTGCTTTTTCGGATTGACCAAAATTGCCACCACCACCTCGTCAAACAGCTTCAAGCATTGCTCTATTACCGATTCATGACCAAGCGTAGGCGGGTCGAACGTGCCTGCAAACACGCATTTTTTCTTGTTTTGCTCCATAGTATTTCCTCGTTATGCTTTACGGAAAAAAGTGAGATACGCCTTTCCGTACTTGCGCTCGTCGTACTTTTCCAAGCCGACAATTTCACCCTCGAACGGTCTGTCCCGCTCGTAAACGGCGATGCCTTTTTCCGACAGTAAGCCACGCTCCGCGATTTTTTTCAGAGCCTGCTTGCCGTAATCGAAACGGTAGGGCGGGTCGATAAAAATGAAATCGAACGTGCCTTGCAGGCAGTCTAAACACACCGCGTAATCGTAATTGTATATTTTCGCCTCGTCCGCATTTATTTTCAGAGTTTGCAAGTTCTTTTTCAAGATAGCCACGCTGGCTTTGGAAACGTCGTTGAACACCGCTTCCTTTGCGCCTCGCGACAAACTCTCTATCCCCAACGCGCCGCTCCCCGAAAACAAATCTAGCACCCGTGCGCCCTGCATACTATACGACAAAATATTAAATAACGCTTCCCGCGCTCGGTCGGACGTGGGGCGAACGTCGTCGCCCGCAAACTCCGCTAACGTTCTGCTTCTGTATTTACCGCCGATAATCCGCATATACCTACTCTGCTCCGCTCTGCTTATTTGCGTTTTTTGGGTTTTGTACCGGGCAAGCCGCCGTAATTGATTTTCTTTTCCTTTTTCGCTTCCGCTTCCGCCGCTTTATCGGCAAGCTCCTGTTGACGAATTGCCTTGTTTCTTCTACCGTATGCGCCTACGATATACATAATACCCGTTACGGCAATGGGCAACAGAGCAAAAAGCAACGACAGGAAATAATTGACGTACGTGCCGCTTACGTTGACGTAATACAAGGGCAGAATAGACCAACCCGACAGTAAAAATCCGATGATAAGTAAAATAGCAAGACCTTTACTCATGGTCTGTTCGTCAATCGCCGTTTGGTTAAACCCGAACACCAAACCCGTAAATACCGTATATAACGACACCAACGCGCCGATGACAAAGCCTTTCCAAGGACGGTATTCTTTGGCGAATTTATGTGCGGAAATTTTGATTTCCCCGCCCCTGTCGTAAACGGACGTACGCTTGATATTGCCCGAAACGAGCATTTCATAAGCGTTACCGCCCTGCGCGTACGATACCAACGCATTGTACCCTGCACCGCCGAGAATACAAACGATTGTCCATGCCAACTTTGCGCCGTTCCAAACCAAATCGTCCTGCTTCATCGTCAGCATCATCAGGATTGTACCCGCGCAAAAATACATCAGCGCCGCGGGAATAGAGCCTTTGAAAAGCTCCCATACCTGCCTACCAAACCGTTTCATTGTTCTTTTGAATTTCGTCATAATCACACCTACTTATTTTTTTCTCTACCGTATTTCCTTATTTTTCAACCTGCAACACCCGTTTATCCGTAACGATATATTGCATTTTTTCATCCCATTCCTCCGCAGGGACTTGTGTTTCCACCTGAAAATCGAAGCAGTACGCTATCCGTTTGGCTTGGGTATGCTTACGCAAAAAGCCGTCGTAATACCCGCCGCCGTAGCCCAATCGGTTACCTTGCATATCCACCGCCAAAAGCGGAACAATTACCGCATCTATCTCGCCCTCGAACGGCTCGCCCAAAGGCTCTCTTATTCCGTATGCGGAAAGCGAAAAATCGTCTCCGTACGCCACCGCCTGCATTTGCTTTCCCTCTACTCTCGGAGAGTACACCCTAACGCCTGCCGACAACAGATTTTCTATCAGCTTGTCCGTCGGAGCTTCCGAAGAAAAGGACAAATACACGAAACAGCTTGGCTTTTCTTTCGCCGTATTCGGTTTGGATATTCCCAAAAGCGAATTTAGCAAAGCCAAACAGTTTTCCGTCAACAGCGTTTCCTTTACGTCGCGGTTTTCATTGTCCGCGCGCCGTTCTTTCATGCGCCGCCGCATTGCTTTTTTTCGCTCTGCAACGGACGTTTGCGCCGTAGCCGTATCTTCTACAAACCGTAGTTTATTCGTATTCATACACCCTCTCAGCCCGCCTTGTCGCCGCACAAAGCACCTCGTACGAGATTGTTCCCGTCAATCGTGCCGTTTCGTCCGCGTCGGAAAGAATTTTCACCCATTCCCCGCGTTTGCTTGCACCCTTACGCACGCACGCGTCCATACATATATTATTCGCTTGCTTGCGCCAGCCATAAACGCCGTTTTTCCGTTTCCGTAAAAATCCGTCTGCATAACCGTAACGGCACACGTACAGCCTATCACCCTTACTAAGCTTGCGCTTTGGTTTGCCGTAACCTGCACCGCCAAAGGAATACCTTGCGCTTGCGCTGACCTGTGCCCATAGCGTCATCGCCTTTTGCAGCTTCGGACGGCGCATTCCGTCCACAAAGCTATCCGTCGGTAAATACCCGTACAAGCCGATACCGATACGCACCATATCAAAGGCGAAACGCTCACCAAGAAGTGCTCCGTACGTCGCGCTTAAATGACAAACCGCGTCTTTGAAATACCGCAAGCACACCTCTCGCATTTGCAAAAATAAGCTGCGTTGCCTCTCCGCCGTTTCCACTTCCGTTTGATACAGATGCGAATACAAACCCTCTACCGATACCCGCGCGTTGTTATAAAAGCATTCGCATACGGTTTTCAGCGTTTTTACCGATAGACCGTAACGGTTCATGCCCGTATTCACTTTCAAATGTACTCTTGCAAACAAGCGGTATTTTTCCGTTGCCAAAAGCACCAACCGTGCCGTCGGCAAGCTATCCACCGTCAGCACGAATCCGCGCTTTGCCGCAAAATATACGTTTTGCTCTGTCAGAGGCGGGGTAAGAATAAGAATATCCTTACCGCACGCCGCCGTTTGCGCAACGATAGCCTCGTCTAACAAGGATACCGCAAAACAGTCGGCTATCCCCTCCAAAGCGCATACCGTTTCCACGATACCGTGCCCGTAGGCGTCCGCTTTTACCACCGCACAAAGCCTTGCTTTGGTGATACTTTTGAATGCTTTCGCGTTGTTTTGTATGCTCCGTAAACGGATATTTGCTCTCACTTTTTGCACGCTTTATTATACGCCGACGGCGCATAAAAAGTGCTTCGGTTTACCTTTTTTCGTTAATTTCTCTTATTTAAGTTTATCCCGTCTATCAACCTTTACTGAACAAAATTCTGTGGCAGTTGTCGCAATCTACGCCCATGGAGAGCTTGCTATGTGCTGCAATGGGCGGCTCCATACTGCAATAAGGACACCTGCCCGAATACAGCTCGCCCACCACGGGGAACAGCCTCTCCTTTCGTTTCGTTTGATAGCGGGTAAGAAGGTCTGCGCCCACTTCGGCAGCCACGCTTGCAAGCTCCGCTTCGATTTGTTTGCGTTCTTCGTCGCGGCTTGCCTTTATCGCTTTATAAGCCTCCGACGCTTCCCCGTACTGCTTCTGCGCAGAAATAACTTGTTTTTTCAGCTTTTGGTATTCCGCGTCCGTTGCCTTGATATTTTCCGTCAAGGCGTTAAGCTCCGCTTTCAATTTCTTTAAGCGTTCTGCAACCGACTGTGCTTTCTTTTTATAAAAAGAAACGTCTGCACCCTCGCCGATAAGCTCGTCCATGTGCTCGAAATCGCCCAAAGTAGCCTCTACCTGCTCGTATTTCTTCACCAAAGCGTCCGCTTCCGCTTTCAAAGCCGTTGCTTTTACTTCAAGAGAATCCAATTTCTCGGGCGCGGTTTTCAAAAACTTTTGCAGCTTTACGTATTTTTTACGTTCTTCGCTTTCCGCAAGCTCGTTTTCCAGCTTAAACAGCCGTCTGTCGATCTCTTGATACTTCAAAATTGCCTGTAACTGTGCCATATATAACTCCTCCCGTCAAAGAAAAGATTCGTCCGTGTGATATCCGCACGGTACGCAGATTTTTTGACGGATTTTTTGATAAAATTTTTCAAAGCCGTAATTTTCCGACGCGTAATGCGTCAACGCGATTACGGCAATACCGCGTTCTTGCGCCAACGTCAAAACGTGGTGCTTTATATCGGCAGAAATCAGCACGTTTGCGCCCTGACCGCAGGCAAACGCAACCGCTTCCTCGTCCGCGCCGCCGCCGCAAAAGCTTGCTACGCGCGTAACCGTTTGCGCTTCCTTTCCATAAATAAGAATACGTTTTGTATGCAGCGTTGTTTTTAAGTGTTCGGCAAGCTGCAAAAGGGTGGTTTGCTGGATATTATACGCTCTACCGTAACCGCCCGCGAAAAGCGTATGCATGAGCGTTTCCTCTCCGCTGCTACCCACCGCTTGCGCCAAGCTTTCGTCGATACCGCCTATCGCACAATCCAAATTGAGGTGCATGGAAATTACGGAAATTCCATGCTTTAAGCAGGTTGCCAACTTTTCGCCCAAGGGCTGAAAATCGTTTACCCGAATATCTCCAATTTTGCCATAGATAGCGGGGTGGTGCGTAACGATGAGGTTTGCGCCCGATTGCTTCGCCGCGTCTATCGCCGCCAACGAGAAATCTAACGAAAAGGTAACGCCCGTTATTTCCGCTCCCGTATCGATAAGGATTCCGCTGTTATCGTACGCGCCGTACCGCTGACAATATTCGTCGCTAAGCGTTTTCGGCGCGACCTCATCGATAATTTTGTAAACGTCGGCAAGCTTCATACCTGTAACGCCTCCTCTAACCTCGCTTTGCGTTGTGTCAATTCCCGTTTGCTTTCCTCGCCAAGCGACGGAATGCGCAAATACTTTTCGATATTACCAATCAGCTTTTTCGTTCTTTTCACAAAAGCCGCGTTTTTCAACTGCAAATTTTCTCTGCCGAACTCGTATTCCATCTCCGAATACGCCTTTGTAACGTGGCTTTCGTCTGCCAAGCCGCCTGTGAGTACGTCGTAAAACTTCCCGTCCTCAAACGTGAAATCCCGCTCGATATACCCGCCGTTTTGCAGAATATATTTACGTAAGGCAGGGGTATCGTGCATGGGCTGCAACACGAAACGCTTGGGCATAAACCCGTGTTTTTTATCGGACAGAATGGCGATAATTTCCGCGCCGCCCATGCCCGCGATTAACACTTCTTCCGTATCCCTTTCCACTCCGAAAAAGCCGTTGCCTAATACGCCTTTCGCCTGACCGCTTCTCACGTACGGAGCAAGCAATTTTTCTGCCTTTGCCAAGCTTCCTTTACTGATATCGGAAAATATCACGCGTTTACACAAGCCGGTTTTCAGCATATATTCGCTACAATAGCCGTGGTCGCAACCAACGTCGGCAAAGCTCTCTGCCTCCGTCAACAGCGAACACAGCGTATCTATCCGCTTACTGTACCCCATTATTCAAGAAAATCTTTCAACTTCTTGCTGCGGGACGGATGACGGAGTTTCCGCAACGCTTTGGCTTCTATCTGACGAATACGTTCACGCGTAACGTTGAACTCTCTACCCACTTCTTCCAACGTTCTGGGCTTGCCGTCGTCGATACCGTAACGCAACCGAAGCACCTTTTCTTCACGCGGCGTAAGCGTATCCAACACGCCCAAAAGCTGTTCTTTCAGCATGGTGAACGCAACCGAATCGCTAGGCGTCGTCGTCTTTTCGTCCTCAATAAAATCGCCCAAATGACTGTCCTCTTCCTCGCCGATAGGCGTTTCCAAGGATACGGGGTCTTGTGCGATTTTTTGAATCTCTACTACGCGGTCTTCGCTGACTCCCATTTTTTCCGCTATCTCCGCAGGCGTAGGCTCGCGACCAAGCTCCTGTAACAGCAAGCGTTGTACGCGGGTAAGCTTGTTGATCGTTTCCACCATGTGCACGGGAATACGAATGGTTCTCGCTTGGTCTGCAATGGCGCGCGTAATCGATTGACGAATCCACCACGTTGCGTACGTGGAGAACTTAAACCCTTTTTGGTAATCGAATTTCTCTACCGCTTTCATCAAACCCAAATTACCCTCTTGGATAAGGTCCAAAAAGAGCATTCCGCGACCCACGTACCGCTTTGCAATGGATACCACAAGACGGAGGTTTGCCTCGGAAAGACGCTTCTTTGCGGACGCGTCGTCCTCTTGCATACGTCTTGCAAGGTCCACCTCTTCATCTGCCGTCAACAGCGGAACTCTGCCGATGTCTTTGAGGTACATCTTCACAGGGTCGTCCAAGCCGATGTCGGAAAGCGCTTGTTCAAACAGTTCTTTATCGCGTTGATCCTCGTCCACGATTTGAATGCCTGCTTCACCAAGCGTTTTGTACACGAAATCGATTTGGTTTGCGTTGGTGTCGTATTTCTCCATGATATCGCAAAGCGCATTGGTGGAAATACTGCCTTTCTTGGAATAGTTGTTGATGATGCTCGCCACTATTTCGTTAAGTTTTTGTTCGGATATATTCACCCTTTTATCCTCCGTTTATCTCAAAACGTTTCCGTTTTTTATACTTTTTATTTTTTATTTTTTTCTTATATTACGGCGATGGATACAGTCGGCAAGCCGCTTCGCCGCCTCTCGCTTCTTATCCTCGTCCGTTTCCTTTTCGTACGCCTCTCTCAGCGCGTTTATCTCCCGCTCTACCGCTCGCTTTTCCAACGTTTTCACACTATCTGAAAAGAACCGAGCCGCCACCTCGCCCGAAAGCTTGTCCTCGTAGTTCAGGTCTAATATCGCGTTAAATTCCAAGCAGTTTTCGTCCAGAATTTCAAACAGCTCGCTAGGACGGATTTTCTCGCCCGCCTGTTCTCTTTCCGCAATATACGTAGCGATTGTCCTGTGCGTTTCGTTATCGAAAGGCAATATGTCGATATCAAAGCCCGCCGCATAGGAAGCAGAGAACAGCTTTGCCGCCAAAATAAACCGTGTGGCTTTGATAATTTTGTCCGCTCCCGCCGTTTCGGCTATCTGCGCCTTTTCCGCCGTTACCGTAGCCGTATTGTCCTTTGGCGGCTCTTTTGCTCCGTTATGCAAATCGCGTTCCAACGAATGATAGGTAATCCCCGTTTTATCCCGCAATTTTTTCAGAAGCTCTTCCTTTACCGCCTCGCTTTCCGCTTCCGCCACGATATTTAACGCTTCCGCGACAAACTGCCGCTTTTCCTCCGTTTTGGAAATATCGTATTTCCTTTCCAACGCGTGAATTTTATAATCGATGAGCGGCATTGCCGCGTCCAAACATTTTTGATATTCGGACGCGCCTTTTTTTACCACGTCGTCGGGGTCAAGCCCCTCGGGCATCGGCACAACGCGTACGTTGAGGTGTTCCTCTTTCAAAATTTCCAAACCGCGCAAATCGGCTTTCTGACCAGCGAAATCTCCGTCGTAGCTGATTAAAATATTATCCGAATACCGTTTTACCAAGCGGGCTTGGTCTTTTGTGAGCGACGTACCCATGGACGCCACTACGTTTTCAAACCCCGCCTGATAGAGGGAAATGGTATCCATATACCCCTCCACGATAATCACTTGCTTGATTGCCTGTTGACGTTTGAGTTTTTTCAAAAGGTTGACGTTATACAGCGTTTTACTTTTGTTGAACAGCAACGTTTCCTTGGTATTTTTATACTTAGCGAAATCGGCTTTTTCCAGCAGTCTGCCACCGAACGCCACCACTTCGTCAAAGGCGTTAATGATAGGAAATATCAGCCGCCCCGCCTGCGTGTCTATCAGCTTGCCCGTTTTGGACTCGTTACAAACGCCGCTGTCTATCAAATCCTGCCTGCTGTACCCTTTATCCTGCAAATAATCGGGCAGCGAAAAGAAATCCAACGACGCGCCCAAACCAAACTTTTTCACCGTGGTAGGCGAAAGCTTTCGGTTTTGGATATACTGCAAATGTGCGTCCGCTCGCTTGTCCCCGCTGTACAAATTCCCCAGATAAAACCGCGCGCTATCTAGCATGATTGCCGCCATTGTATCCCGCTTTTGCTTCGCTTGCAAGGCTTTTTCCGAATCGAAATTGCTTTCGGGAACGTGCATTTTGGCTCTTGCCGCCAAAATACGTACCGCACCCATAAAATCGGTGCTTTCTATCTCCCGCACAAAGTTGATGACGTTGCCCGAAACACCGCAACCGAAGCAATGGTAAAACTGCTCCGCTTGATTGACGGCAAACGACGCCGTCTTTTCGTGGTGGAACGGACAGCACGCCCAATGCGTATTTCCCTTTCTATCCAGCGCAACGTACCCGCCGATGACGTCCACAATGTCGTTGCGTTGTTTTAATTCGTCGATAAAACTACGTTCTAATGCGCTCACGACTGACCACCTCCCAACGAGAACGTGGACGGAATAAACAAGCTTTCAAACACGCCGATTGCATAACGGTCGGTCATGCCCGAAAGATAGTCGCACACGACGCGTTCCTTACCGTCGCGCTCTAACAAGCGCAAGTATGCCTTGGGCAGCTTTTCCACGTGTTTGGTAAAATATGCGAACATCTGCGTCAACATACGTTCTGAACGTTCTTGTATGGATTTGTTTGCTATCTCATACACCCGCTCGAACATAAACCTGCGCAGCTCGTTGATTGCTTTCATCATCTCGTCCGACATACAAACCTGATTTTTGCCGTACGAGGTTTGGTAAATATCCGTTATCGCCGTATTGATACGCGTTTTGGTTGCACTGCCCAACATTTTTACCGCATTTTTCGGCAAATCCGTTTCCTTTAATATTCCCGCTCTGATAGCGTCCTCTATATCGTGATTGATATACGCTATTCTATCGGCAAGAGAAACCGCCTCGCCCTCTAACGTGCTCGGCTTGCCCGTACTTTTATGCTGTAAAATGCCGTCCCGAACCTCCGCCGTAAGGTTTAAGCCGCGCCCCGCTTTTTCGATATGGTCCACCACACGAAGCGATTGCTCGTTATGGTGAAAGCCGCACTCCGCCAAACCGCAAAGAACTCTTTCGCCCACGTGCCCGAACGGCGTATGACCCAAATCGTGCCCAAGCGCGATTGCCTCTGCCAAATCCTCGTTCAGTGCCAACGTCCGTGCGATAGACCGCGCGATTTGCGATACGTCCAGCGTATGGGTGAGTCGGGTAATATAATGGTCGCCCTCGGGAGCGAAAAACACCTGTGTTTTATTTTTCAAACGCTTGAAGGAATTGCTGTAAATAATGCGGTCTCTATCCCGCTGAAAATCGGTGCGGAAGCTGCACTGCGTTTCTTTACGCACTCTGCCCAGCGTGTCCGCAGACTTCTTGGCGTACGGCGAAAAAAACAGAGCCTCTTGCGCGCAAATGCGTTCTCTTACGCAAGAAAATTCCCGTTGATTATCCATGGCGTTTCCTCCTTTCGTTTTTTATTTCTTATATTTTTGCATTGTGTGGCGGGTGAGCGAGGTAGATTATACGCTACATACGCATACGCGCGCGTGGTTGCGCGTGCGCACCTTAAAATACCCCTTTATATATTATTTCGACAAAACTTTGTGAAATCCTCTTTTTTTTCGAAAATTTTTAGATTTTTTTATAAAATATTTGAAAAAAGTAAAAAAGAGGGGCTGTGTTGCTCCTCTTGGTTGTTAAATATGAAGCTATACGTTACTTATCGTCGCTTTGCGCTACGGCGGTTTCCGCTTGTGCTTCCGTCGTTTCCTGTTCTGTTTTGATACGTTCCGTGGCGGCATTCAACCGTTTTTCCGCTTCGCGACGTTGCTTTTTGAGGTTACTTTCCCGAAGTATCCGCAGCTTGTACGAATTATACCGCAAAATGAACAGCGACGGCAAATTCATCAGCGCACTGACCGTTGCCACAGGCAGAGCAATCGCCCACCAAAGCGGCGTGATAAAGAAAAACGCAAGCAGTAAAAAGCTTGTAAAAACGCTAGTGATATGCCCTATTTCGCCGTAACATATTTCAAGCAAAAATCTATCGAGATATTCAACGCTTTTCGGGTCGGCTATCTTATTTTTCCGAAACCCCGTAAACTGACCGATTTCAGGTATTTTATCCTTCCATTTACGGATATTCAGTTTTTCGTAAAATTTCTTTTCACTTGCGGATACGATAAAAATTTTCTTTTCGGCATTGGCGCATTTTGCAGGCAACAAACGGCAAACGGTAGCCGTCAATCCGTCCAAACAAATGACGATAAGCACGGCAAGAGCCGTAAAGCCCAGCATGGCGAAAAAGCTTTCCCCCGCAATCAGCGCAACCGCCGTTGCAATGGCAAGCATCGCAAGCAATATTATCGATAAATAGAGTATCATATCTTTTGTTCCTCGATAGGTTGGGCGTTGGTCGGTTGACTGTTTCCGTACGTCAACTTCGTTTGATATACTTCTTCGTATTTTGCCTTGCAAAGCGCGTACGCCTGATCGCACATAGCTTGCGCTCCCGCCTTTTCCCCCAGCGATTTATCGGGATAGATAGGCGGCATAATATGCAAAGTGTGCCGTTGCACGGGATATCCGTTTTCGTCCGTGCGAGTTTCATCGTGCTGCATGGTGATGAACGTCGGCAATACGGGTACGCCTGCACGGTACGCCATTTTGAAGCCGCCCACTTTATACGGACGGGGCTTGCGGTAGTTCCACCACATTTCCTGTTCGGGATAAATCAAAATGCTTTCCCCGCGCTGTAACAGCGTATTTACCGCCGAAGAAAAATTGATCATCGTACGGCGGTTGCGGGAAAGGGGCAACGTATTACAATGACGGAATAAAAATCCGTACAAGCCGGGGAAATTGGTATAGTTTCCCTCTCGTATAACTTTATACAGGTATTTGTGCGGCAGATATTTCCGAACGCAATGAAAAACGATATAGTTATCAAACGGCGAAAAATGGTTGCACGTCAGCATCGCACCCTTTGCAAGAACGGGTAAATGCTCCTCGCCGGTAACGCCGTCTATCACCAGCACCCCTTTTTTGATAAGTCCCAAAAAGTAGCTATCGCCCAACATATTGGCAATTTTGCGGGCAATTTTGCTATGCAGCTTTTTACAAAGATAATCTACCTTATCGGGCAAAAGCTCGGGAGCTTCGGGGTCGTTTTCCACGCTACAGTGAAATTGACCTGCGCTTTCGTATTCGTCAATCCGCTTTAAGACCTCTTGTCTTTCGGGCGAAATCTTCGATAAATCCATACCTGCCTACCTCGTTTTTTCTTTTTTTCATTGGTTGCTTGCCCTTTTCCACTATCGAATGCAGATAGTTACAAGGGCTGTCTGCCTCTGCTTGCGCCAAGGCAATCAAACGCGCGCCGCCCGTTTCGTCCCGCTGCGCCATTTCGGGAGTGAACGCCGCTTTTATAGCTACGATACTGTCGTAAAATGGAGTACGGCGGGCATAATCCCAGAAATATTCCTCGTACAAAACTCCGCTGTAATGCCAAGGCTTCATCGTCAAATTATAATGCACCAGAGCGGGCTTTACCTCTTTTCCGCCTGCAATGGGCATGGCGTTCCATTCCGCACCGTAATAATACACCTTGCCTTTACAGATAAGATTTAAGCAATCTTGGTCGGGCGCAACGATAAATTCGTAGCTACCCAAAACCTTGCAAAATACGTTATAAAAATCCATTTCGCGGAAGCGTTTGAGATTCATAACGATCACACCGGAATTGAAATACGTTTCAGGGGCAATCCCCAACGCATTTTTGGTATAATCGCAAAAAGCAGGAACACTTGCCACCGCTTGGTCTGCCACCGCGCCGATATAGTTATCCTTAATATCGATATCAAACAGCTTGCCGATATCCTCGATGGCTACCGTGTCGCAATCCAAATATATCCCTTTATCGTATTGCGGGAACAAATCGGGAATAAACAATCGGAAATAGATTGCGCTTGTATAATAATCGCGGCAATGCATCAAGCTTGAAATTTCTTCTGCTTGCTTGGATACGTTCACAAAGGACACGGAAAAATCCTCCTCTTCCATGGCTTTGATTTTCTCCGCTCTATCGTTTAATTCGCCTGTGTAAAGAATATGAACGTGATAGTCGTACTCCGCAGTTTTCGTTTCTTTCAGCGACGTGAGCGCAACCGCCAAAAAAGGCATATAAAATTTGTCCGCCGCATAAAAAATAGGTACAATCTTTTTGTTTTTCATAATCGTATTTTCCTTATCTTTGCCGTTATCGCCGAAGCTGCTTGTTGGTGTCGTCAGAATGTTTTGAGGCGACCTCGTTTGCCTATCGACAAGTTTATTTTATACCAAAAAACGGAAAAAGACAACCTATCTTTCGCGTATTTTCCTCTACTTACCAAAAAACGTACTCTACTACCCGCATTTTATCGTTCTACTGTGGGTAGAATGCAACTCTACTGTGAGTAGAGTTTTTATTTTTAGGCTTTTTTGAGGTGTTTTTCGTTGATTTTTGTCAGTTTTCCAATAAAACGGTAACAGGCCCGTCGTTATACTGTTCGATTTTCATATCCGCACCAAAGATGCCCGTCTTTACCGTAACGCCGTGCAAACGCAAAGCTTCTACCGCGTATTCGTACAGCGGCTGGGCGAGCTCGGGTCGTTCGGCAAGCGTAAAAGAAGGTCGGTTTCCATGCGAGGTATCACCGTACAGCGTAAACTGCGACACAAGCAAAACCTCTCCGCCAACGTCTTTTACCGATAAATTCATTTTACCGTTTTCGTCCTCAAATATGCGCAGATTGGCAATTTTCTTGGCGATATAGTCTGCCTGCGCCTGCGTATCGCCGCTCTTTATCCCCAAAAACACCGTCAAACCAAACGGAATTTCCGATATAAGTTTTCCGTCCACCGACAGCGTTGTTCTTTTCACTCTTTGTACTACTGCTTTCATAGCGCCTCTTTTTTATACTTGCTTATACACAATATTATACATTGCATAGTATTGTTTGTCAAGTAATTTTTAAGCTTTTTTGTATTTTTTTGTTTATCAAAGCATAAAAGCAGGAAAAGACTTCCTGCTTTTAGTTTCTACTTTGAAAGAATGATTATACGCGGCTCATGTATTCGCCCGTTCTGGTGTCGATACGAATAGTTTCGCCCTCTTCTACGAACATAGGAACTTGAATGGTTGCGCCCGTTTCCACTTTCGCATTCTTCATTACGTTGGTAGCCGTGTTGCCCTTTACGCCGGGTTCAGCTTCGATAACTTTGAGTTCTACAAAGTTTTCGGGTTCTACGGAGAACGCCTTGCCGTACAGGAATTTTACCGTTACGATATCGTTTTCTTTGATATACTTCAACGCTTCTTCTACTTGGTCGAAGGAAAGCATTTCCTGATTGTATTCTTCGTCCATGAATACGTAAAATTCGCCGTCGTAATAGGAATACGTCATCTTCTTCGTTTCTACCTGCGCTGTTTCAAGCTTCGTCGTGGGGTTGAACGTTTCATTGGACAAAACCTGTCCCGTAACTACGTTTTTCAACGTCGTTCTTACAAACGCCGCGCCCTTGCCCGGTTTTACGTGTTGGAAATCGGTAACGGTATAAACGCCGCTCTTGTACTCGAAAGTTACGCCCTTACGGATATCGCCTGCCAAAATTTGTGCCATAGTGTTTTTCTCCTTATACACTTATATTTTTTCTTTTATAAAATCACGAGCTGCTTACTCGTTTTATACATGAAGCTTTGTACTTTACCGTCTTTGAGCGTTACGGTATCCTCTATTCTGATGCCGTATTCGCCCTCTACGTAAACGCCCGGCTCATCCGAAAATACCATACCGTCCTGCAATACGGTTTCGTGCTTGGGGCGAAGATAGGGAGCTTCGTGGACGTTCAGCCCTATTCCGTGTCCCAAAGAATGGATAAACAGTTTGCCGTAGCCTTGCGCCGTGAGGTAATCTCTGGCAATGGCGTCCGCCTGTGCGCCCGTCATGCCGCTTATCAGCTTTTCTTTTACCAAGTTATGCGCCTGCAACACGCACGCATACGCCTTTTTGAATTCCTCATGCTTGCCGTCGTCGCCAAACAGGAAGGTGCGGGTAATATCCGAACAATATCCGTTTACCTTACAACCGAAGTCGATTAAAATTTCATCGCCAAAGCGGAGCTTTGTTTCCCCTGTTTCATGGTGCGGAACTGCCGCATGTGCGCCGAACGCCACAATCGTTTCAAAGGACAAGCCCTGTGCGCCCAGCTTGCGCATGGTGTATTCCAAAAGCGCCGCCACTTCCATTTCCGTCATTCCCTCTTTGATTTGAGGCAACAACAGATTGAATGCGTCCTCTGCGATTTCACAGGCTTTTTGGATATTGGACAATTCGTAGTCGTTTTTCACCGACATACATTCTTCCAACGGTTTATCGATATTGACAAGCTTTACGCCTGCCTCCTCCAACGCCACGTATTCCACGTGCGTAATCGCCTGAAAGGACACGCCTACGCTTTGATAGGTAGCAAGCTTTGCAAGCACTTCCTTTTGCTGATACGTAGCCACCGCCACGTCCGTGCCCGCCAAAAGCTTTTTCGCCGCTTCCATATATCGGCTATCCGTATAGAGCGTTGTCCCATCTTTATCGACAACAACGCAACCGTTTTCCGCAACAAACCCCACCACGTAACGCAAAAGATATTCCCACGAAACGTAAACGGCGTCCGTTTTTGCCGCTTCCAACACTTTTTTTCCGTTGGTTTGCAACATAATACTATCCTCTTTCTATTATTTTACCAAATATTTCCTCTTTCGTCAAGTGTACAACAACCGTTTTCACAACTGTTTTATGCACCAAAGTAAACTTTTTTCATATATTGCGCGTCTTCCGCCTGCGTTCCGTCCGATTCGCTGACGATATACGGCTGTAAATTCAATTCCTTTAACGCAACGGCAAGCGGCTCGAATTCAGGACCATACACCTCGTCCTCGAACGTGAGATGCTTCACTTCCCCCTTTGCCGAATACATAATTTTGGAGAAATGAACGTGGAAATGTTGCATTCTGTCATACCCTAAACGTTCTATCATATATTCCAAACGGGATTTATAATCGGTTACCGTTTTCAGCGAGCCTTGTTCCCTTGCGTTAATATGACCGAAATCCACGCAAGGGGTGTAGATAGGGTCTATCTCGCAAAAGCGCGTGATTTCCTCCACTGTGCCGATTTGCGCCATTTTCCCCATGGTTTCGGGGCAGAAAATCATGTTCTGCATATCGTTGAGATACACGTAATCACGCAAGATTTTCAAGCGGTCCTCCGTCCTTTCCACCGCCTCGAAGCGTTGCTGTTTGCCCTGTGCAGCGGGGTGGAACACAATCCGTTTTCCGCCCATAAGCTTGCACATTTTCGCACTTTCTAATACGTAATTATACGATTTCGCCGCCATTTCGTCGTCGGGATTGGCAAAATTGATAAAATACGGCGCATGAACGGAAATCTCTATCCCCTCCCTTTCAAACGCTTCGCGGATAGAAGCCGCTTTCTCTTCCGACATTCTTACCCCTCTGCCGAAAGAATATTCAAAGCAATCCAAGCCCCGTCTTTTGACGAACGCCGCCGCTTGCTCGGTGCGGTCGTTACCCTCGGCGTAAAAGCTTTCGCAATTCCCGCTTGGTCCAAATTTAATCATCGTTTTCTCCTTTGAAAATGGTGGAAATGCTTTTCATTTCCGCGTAAATGCGCTGCGCCATTCGATAAAAGCCCATATCGTTTGGATGACAGCCGTCCACGGTACAATTATCCATATCCGCTTTTCCAAACAGCTCTTCGCCGTCCAAGAAATACACGTTTTTATCCCCCGCGGCTTTTGCCTTTTCATACGTCTGCAAAATGACGGCTCGTCTGGCTTTGCTTTCTTGCATATCCATTGTATCGTCTATTTCAAGCCGTTCTTTCTCTGTGGAAAGCGTTTTTCGCTCCGCTTGGAATAAATCGGGTCTGGACAGAAACAAGATAGGCGTTTGCTTTCTAATGGCACGGTAGCGTTGATACAGTCGGTAATGCGTTTGCTCTAAATACGCGCAATCGGGAGCGTTATGGTCGTAATCGCAAACGAACAAGCTACAATCGATACTTGCCAAATAGTCCACCATTTCGTCCTCTGCTTTGGCACTACCGCTAAATCCTAAATTGATAAAATCCACGTTGTTCCATTTGGCTATCAAGCCTTGATACGCATTGTCGGGGCGACTTGCACACCCGCCTTGCGTAATGGACGAGCCGTAATACAAAATGGGCGCAAGCGGCTTATAACTTTTACCGTGCTCTACCTTTGCCGTTGCGGACAGCGTAATTTTCAACGACGATACGGCGTGGTACAGCGGAAAATGCAATATATAATGGCGCATTCTTCCACCCGGCAGCTTCGCCGTACGGCTATACCCCGTTTCATTTCCTTGCACCTGGGGTCGAAAGCCTGCCATGCGCACGAGCGTTCCGTCCTCTTCTTCCAGCAACAGCGTAAACCCGCAAGAACCGCTGAGCGGCATGTGCGTCATGTGCGAAAGTTTTTCATAGCCTATTTCTATTCCAAAGTATTCGGAATCGGTAGAAAAGCGCAATCTGCCGCCCGCCGTGCATTTACCAAGATAAAGCAAATGCTCCCTGATATTGGGGCATTTCTTCTCGGGCAATCTTGTAAAGCACTGCCTCGTTTCATCGTAGGTAACGCCGTACAAATCGAATTTTTCATGCGGAATAGAATAGGTAATTTTATCCCCGTCTATCTCCACAACTTTCGTTGCAAAATTTTTGTCTATCTCTTCAATTTTCATATCGCACCCTCTTTATATCCTTTTCAAGTTGTTCACTTAAAAATTTCGCGCTTTCAAATTTTTGCACGTCGCGTAAATAGCGTACGAATTGTATTTTCAACGTTTTACCGTACAAATCGCCGTTAAAACCGTCCAAATACGTTTCTGTCAAAACCGCTTGGTTATCGAACGTAGGACGGCTTCCGTAATTGGTAATGCCTTTATATTCCTTTCCGTCCACCGCCACGCGCGTTTCATACACACCGATTTTTAAGGGGAATTTATCTTTGGGGTACTTTATATTTGCCGTAGGGAAGCCGATTGTCCTGCCCACCTTTCTATCCGCAAATACTTCGCCGATGAGGAAAAACCGTTCGCCAAGCAACGCGTTCGCTTTTTCCACCTCGCCCGCTTTCAAAAGCTGTTTAATTGTACCCGAGCTTATCTTTTTTCCGTCCGCCTGCACCAAATCATGCGTTTCAACGCATACATGGGTGGCTTGTTTTAGCATTTCAGGCGTTCCTGCCGCCTTTGCACCAAATCGGAAATCATCTCCGCAAATAAACACCTGCGGCATAAATTCCCGTTGCAATAAAAGCGCAAAATTTTCAGGAGTGATATCCTTGATTTCCGCAAACGGCAATTCAAAAACAAAATCAACGCCCGCACGGCGAAAGATGTCCATACGCTCCGTCATGGTAAACAAGCCCGCTTCTACCTTTCCGCCGACAATAGTCATAAGCCCCACGCTTACGCCGTAACGCTTGGCACTTTCCACCAGCCGTTTATGCCCGACGTGCAAGCCGTCAAACCCGCCAAGGAGCATCGCACACCCTGCCGTCGTATTCTGTTTTTCCGTTATATACAACGTATTTAACATAATTTCGTCTTTGCCTTTGCTTTGCCGCCGTTCACTTCGGCAATACCGTAAAAGCTTTCGCCTTGATATATTTTATACAAGCCGTCCTCGCTATCCGTTTGCACCGTCAAGCCGCCCAACAGCCGCTGTTCTTCCTGCGAAGTAAGCGGCAAAACGGGATAGGGCAATACTCTTTCCGTAGGGATAAGATAGGTTTCCAGCTCCTCCAAGGACGGGTCTGATTGCAACAAGGAAAAGGGTATGCTTTCCCCAAGTGTAAACACGCCGCTTTTCGTACGCCGAAGCGCGCTCATCACAGCGTTTGTCCCAAGCGCCGCCGCAATATCCCGCGCCAAAGAACGGATATACGTTCCGCCGCCGCAATTTATCTTGATTTCAAACGTATTCTCTTCCTCCGCTTCGCCTAAAAGTTCCATACCGAAAATATGCACTTTTTTGGGCGGCAACTCGAAATCGATACCCTTACGGGCGAGGTCGTACCCCCTTTGACCGTTGACGTTTTTCGCGCTGTATTTTGGCGGTATTTGCATGATATCTCCGAAAAACGTGGGCAACACCTCTGCAATTTCCGCGCTTGTGGGAATACGACCGCCGAACGTCAACGCACCCGTACTATCCAGTGTATCCGACGCAACGCCGAACGTGAATTTCGCGATATACTCTTTTTCTTTATCCAAAAAATAATCGAAAAGTCGGGTAGCCCTACCAACGCCCACAGGCAAAACGCCGCTTGCCAAAGGATCGAGCGTACCCATGTGTCCACAGGGTACTCCCGAAAGCCATTTGCATTTATTTACCACCGTTCCCGACGTCATATCGGACGGCTTATCGACGTTAAAAAACCCGAAGCGGGTAAGCCTGCCCTCTCTTTTCACTCTTTTTCTCCGTTTGACGCAAAGCTTAACGAAGCTCTACGCCCAGCTTATATTTCAAATTACCCAAAATCTTTTTCACAAAATTATCCAACGTTTCGGGCGTGAACGCCTTTTCCGTCGTTTGGTCGGGCGTGAACGTCAGCGTGAACGCCATACTCTTTTTGCCCTCGGGCACTTGACCGACACGATATACGTCGAACAGCTTCGCTTCCGTAACGTATTTACAAGAATGCATC
>JAZOPT010000004.1:0-104177 GCA_045655725.1 Candidatus Scatosoma sp. | reverse complement strand
CTAAGATTGCCTTGACGAAAGCGGGCGATATCAACCCTGAGGGCAAAACGAGCGCGCGCCACGAACACGCCAAAAAGAAAGCGGCGCAATCGGTGGTACAATCCGCTTCCCAATCGGACGCCCCCACCGCTTCCAACCCGTAACTTATTCAATAAGGTAAAAACGACAGAGCCTTTCCGCTCTGCCGTTTTTCTTTTTATGAATTCTTTTTTCTTTCCTCTATCGCCTTAAAATGCTGATATGCCGCCGAGCCGTGCGCCGAACGCCGATACGAGCTGACAATCTTCAAGGTGGACATTCGCCCGCAATTAGAGCATTTCATGGTAACGGAAAGCTTTCTCCACCTACCGTTTTCCAAGCCGTCGCCAATCAAATTTTCTTCTACAACCTCCTCAGCGACAAACTCCTTTTTACAGTACGGACACCGTTCGCCTTTCTCCGACCTCTTTTTCCGAAGCAGATAAAACGCACCGTACCCAAGCCCCACTGCGGCAATAATAATGATAATCGTAACCATATAACAGCTTCTCCTTATAAATTGCACGCGGCTTTTCAACCGCGTGCAACGTGATGTGTTTAGGCTTTTTCTCTGATGTACACGTATTTCATGTACTTCTTACCTTCCGAAATGCAAACAAGCTTCCAGCCAAATTCGCCTGCTGCGTTCAGTTGCTTCTCTTGCTTCTTATTGTCGTTTGCAAACAACAAACTCGTCTTGACAATCTCAACTCTGTATTCGTAGCTCACGGTGTTTACCTCCTTCTTTTGTCGTTATCTACATTATACTCTTAGTTTTCTAAGATGTCAAGTATTTTTCTTAGTTTTCTGATAAAATATTATATAGTATGGAAAACTTAGGCGAAACGATAAAACTGTTAAGATTAGAAAAAGGACTTTCCCAACCGCAGCTTGCCAAGCGGATAGGCGTATCCAACGGCATTATTTCCATTTGGGAGAATAACGTGAACGAGCCGAAAGCGACGTATATCAAACGTCTTGCCATAGAGCTTGGCGTTTCGGCGGACTACCTTTTAGGCATAAACGAAACCAACGCATAAACACAATAAAAAGCAGAGTTTGGAACAATTTCCAAACTCTGCTTTTTATTTGCTTCCACTTATTTTTGCGGATTTTCCAAATTTATCAAGGGAACGTTACGCTTTTTCTCTCCGCGCCAAATAATCCAATACACAAAAATCGCCGCAAGCGGGAACAACGCTCCCACAAGCATTCCCATTTTCATTCCCAGCTGTTCTGCGGTTATCCCAAACGAAAGTGCGACTTCCGCAAAATACCCGCTTGCCGATACACCGTCCGTGATTAACCCTATCAACTGCGGACCTACGGATGCACCGAGATCGCCGCCCGCCGCCATCATCGCATAGATAAACACACCGCCCGTAGGATAGCGTTCGGAGGCAACCACTAAGTTACCCGGCCATAACATGGACACGAAAAAACCCGTCAAGGCACAGGCTATCAACCCCAAAATAGGCACGGACGTAACCGCCGCCGTAACGTAACACACCGTTGCGCCGATTGCGCCGAAAAACAGCACCTTGCCCACGTCCTTACCAAACGTTGCATACAGCGAACGCCCCAAACCCAACGCCGCTCCAAACAACGCCACGCCGAAAATATCCCCCCAAACCTTGGGAATCCCCAACGCCTGTTCGATATACCCCGACGCCCATTGCGCCATGGTACATTCGCTTGCACCGCCGAGGAAAATCGCCAATACGCACAGCCATATACCGCCGTTTTTCAGCATAGCCAACGCGCCCGAAGCGCGCTTAGGAGTTTGCATTTGCGGCACGTCCGCTCCTGCGTATAAGATACAGGAAACAAGGGGTACAAGCGTCAGCGCCAACGCCAAATACTGCCAATTTTTCCCGCCGAACGCCAACAAGAACAGAGTTCCAAAAACGATAACGCCCACCACGCCCCAGGCATATACCGAATGTAATTTACTCATATCCCGTTCGGGATTTTCGCTGGGCAGGGCGGCGATGACGGGGCTTATCAGAACCTCTGCCAAACCGCTTGCCGCCGAAAATATTACCGTTCCGACAACCAACCCCAAATACACCGCCGAGGGAAACACGAAAGGGAATAACGCATAAATAAGCAAGCCGAATACCGCGATTACGGGTATCAGCTTCACCACGTGCGGAATATTAAACTTATGCGAAAAGAAAGAAAATATCAAATCCACGCCCAGCTGCGTAACGAAATTGATTAGCACCAACAGTCCTAAAAGCGAATAGGATATTGCATATAAGCTGTGAAAGGTAATAAACAGAATGGGCGAAATATTCGCCACCACCGACATCGTTAAATTGCTTGTATAACAGGCGTATCGCAACCTTGTAAAATTCTTTTCCATACCCACGCTCCAAACGGCTTTTACTGCTTTTACGCCTTACAGCATACGACTTTCATGACAGGAAAAATAAATAATTTGCATATCCTGTGCCAACGTCTGCAACACTTCCCGCACCTTTTGCAAATGCACCGAATCCAAATGCACGAACGGGTCGTCCAAAACCAAAAACGGCTTTTCTCCCGCATACATATTTTTTATCAATGCCAAACGGAAGCATAACGCGCAAATACTGCGCTGACCGGAGCTGAAATGCTTTTCACTGCGTTCCTTGCCGTTGCGCTCAAACCCGATTTCAAAATTGCGCTTCATCGTTACCTTTTCGCCAAGAGCCTTTTCCAGCACGCCCGCATAATACAAAAATTCGTCCTTGACGGGCTTGACGTACTTGTCTTTGAGATTTTGCTCCGCCTTATCCAAAAGCTTTACGGTAGCTTCCAACAGCTTGTGCTTTTGCTTGTACTCTGCCAAAGCCGCTTCCGATTGTTCCTTTTCTCCGACGTACCCGTCCAACGCCTCCACTGCGTATTCGTCGGCGGTTATCTCCCTTTCCAGCCTGCTTGCGCCACTCCGTTTTTCACTTAACGCAGCGTTTAACTCGCCGAGGTCCAACCGCTCGCCAAGCGGCTCGTCCGTCAGCTTTTTCTCCTCGTAAAACCGAGCCGCCCACGCCTTGTGCTGAGCCACCTCTTTTTCTATCCGCTGTAAGGAAGCAAGGTCGTTTTCCGCCGTTTTCAGCCGCTGCGCGAGGTTTTCCGTCGGCATACCGTATTTGATACAAAACGCCGTAATCCCCGCTGTATTTTCTTTCGCTTTCGTTTCCAAAGCCTCCGTATCGGATGCCGACCGCGCCCGCCGAGCCTTTAAGCTTGCATACCCCGCCAAATCGCTTTTCAGAGCGGTTAAGTTAGAGAGATAATTCTCCCCCTCCCAGCCGTATTTGCGGAAAAAACCCGCCAAGCGTTCGCTTTGCTTTGCCTTGCTCTCCGTCATTTTTTGGATATATTCCGCACGCTTTTGCTCTTCCTCCGTCAACTGCCGAAACGCCAAAGCGTCCTGCTTTAAGGAAGCGAAATCATACTCTAACCCCAGCTCGGAGGCATACCCGTACGGCAGCAGCACCGCTTTTACCGCGTCCGCAAGCGCACGGAGCGTTTCCTCCATTTTGCGCTTTTCGGGATTGTCCTGCTGCACTACCGTTGCCACCGTTTTTCCTGCGGCAACCTGCTTGTTTAAGTATAAAAATCCGCTCAAACCGAGCGTTAACCCGCCGCCGATTAACAACGCCACGCCCAAGCCCGTGCTGACGGACAGTAAAATGCCCCCCAATACGCATACGAGCGCCGCAAGAATACTCGTTACCAAAAAGGATTTTCCGCTTTTGCCTTGCTTACCTTTTTCTTCTTGCACTTGCTGCGTTACGGCAAGCTGTGCAGGAATTTCATTATACGCGCGCTGTGCCGATTTGTAGGCGTTCAGCTTACTCTCCGTTTCCGCTATCTGTTGCTCGGTAGGCGGGCATAACGCAAACCGCTGACAAATGCGTTTTTGCTCGTCCGTGCGTTCCTTTCTGCTTTCTATCTTAATTTCGGTATCTAAAACGGACACGTTTTCAATGGCGTTTTCCACCGCCGCAAGCTGTTCGTCGGTAGGCTCGCCCAAAGCAAACGTCGCGCTCCATTTTTCAAATTGCGCCTCGTCTGCCGCCGTAAACGACCTGCGGTTTAATTGCGCCTCGTATTGCCCCGCCAACGCTACCCGCTCGCCCGTTTTTATCAGCTCATCTTCCGTCGGAAGCCCAAACGGATATTTTTCTTTAATCGCGCGTACCTGCTCCTTGCCTACGCGCACCTTTTCCAACGCCTCCTCGTAGCGTTCGCGGTTGGATAACGCTTCGTTGTGGCTTTGCGCCGTCAAAATTTTCGCTTCCAATGCCGCCATTTCCGCTTTCATGCTTGCCAAGTCCGCGTACTTTTTCTCCAACGCCACCTGTACCGCTTCCGCGTTGGCTATCTTTTCCTTTAAGGAAATAATTTTATTGTTTTCCGCCGTGATGAGGTCGTTGCCCACCTTGGCTTTTTTGTATTTCTTGCTCGCCGCCGTCAACGCCTTTTTCGCTTCGTCCAAATCCCGCTCGCCGTCGTTGCCCTGCAAGAAATTGTTCAGCTTGGCGTTAATGCCCGTCGTGGAAGCTATCTCTATCTCCGCACTGGAAATAAACGCCGTGCGCTCAAACGACTGCTTGTCTATTCCAAAAACGCCCTTGCCTACTTCCTCGCCAAATTCGTCCGTCTTTTCGCCGTTACAATACACTAATAAGGTGTCCTCGGTGTCGCTTTTCTCGCCGAAAAACCGCTCTATTTTATACGTTTTCCCGCCCGCTTCAAACACCAAATTACCGCCAAACGCGCCGCCCTCGAACGGATAAAAATGCAGCCTTTCGCTAAACTCCTTGGTGTTAGAACGGTACGACTCTAACCCGTAAAACATCGACTTAATAAAAGAAGCCAACGTGGATTTCCCCGCGCCGTTTTCCTCCAAAAACACACTCACTTTCCCGTCGAAGCGGTACTCTTTTTGCTTGATTTTACCGTAATTTTCTATGTAACAGGATACCAGCTTCATGCGTCCACCTCCCTGCCGTCAAGAGCCTTTAATCCAAACGCGATAATCTGCGCTTTTTCCTCTTCCGTATAGTCGCCGCTGGAATATACCTCGCGCACAAACTCGCCTTTCAGCGACGAATCCCCGTCGTATAAGCTTATATCTATCTTCTTTTGCGTGCAGTCCTTTACGTCGATAAACGCGCAACAATCGGACAGATACTTTTGTACGTCCCGCGCAAATCCGTCCAAGGCCGCCTCCACCTCGCCGATAAGCTCCACGCGGTAAATGTCCGCTTTCTTCAAAGCAAATTCCCTAGCCTTTACCGCCATTTCGTATGCGTCCGACAGACCCGTTACGTCCAAGCGCAGCTTGGTAATTTTGCGTTTGGAAAAGGGAATAAACTCATGCGTTATCTTTTCCCCGATATCCAAAAGAATAAAGCCTTTTTCTCCCGTTTCGTCAAACCCTCTGCCCTCCAAACAACCGCTGTACGCATACACGCCGCGCCCGTCCAACGCCGCCGAGGAATATTCGTGAATATGCCCCAAAGCAAGATAATCGATATGCTTGTCGCGCAGCTTGCTCAAATGCACCTTATCCTTGCCCGAGCTCTCCCCTATCTGACCGTGTAACATGACGATATTTTTCGCATTTTCGTCCAAAGCCAGCGTGGAATATAAAGAAGTAGCGTTTTCCGACTCCGTTTCAATACCGCTGATAACGACGTCGCCAAAGCGGTAGCTTGTCCACTGCGTAGAAAAGGTTTTGAGGTTTGGAAGCTGTTTGCCCTCGCCGCCGTTGTCGTGGTTGCCGTTGTCGTGGTTGCCGCGCAAATATAAAAAAGTAATATCGGGATTGTTTTCCACGACGCTAAAAAAGAAATTTTTATCCTTGGTAAGACAGCGTTCGCCGTCAAACACGTCGCCCGCCAAAAGAATGACGCTTATTTGGTGCGTAGCGGCGTACTCCACCATACGCTGAAAGGTATTGCGGACTTCCTCTTTTCTGCTATCGGAAACGTGTTTGGGGAACTTAGAATCTATTTTCGAACCCAAATGCACGTCGGCACAATGAATTATCTTCATATCATCGCTCCTTGCTTTCGCTATAAAGGTATTATAGCACACATTAGGATATTTTTCAAGTATTCCGCGCCAACAACTTTTGGAATAATCAAGAAATCCACCCCCGCGCGGCTGCGCGGGGGTGGACGTATCTAAATCTATTGTATCTTATCTATACGATTTATCAATGGCTTGCAACTCGGCAAAGGTATCAATCTCGATAATATCCTCAAACCGACACTCGCGTACGGACACCTTGTATTTATCCAAGCAGTATTCCAAAGCCACCTGATCCCAATACCGTTCCTTACCGCCGGGCGAAGCATACACCGTTTTCACGTCCTCGCAAAGCCGACTTCCGTCCTCTTCCGTCCAATAGGAAATCCCCACCATTTGATGACAGTGCACACCGCCTATTCCCATTTTCGTGATATACCCGTCTTTCACGTGGAAACACCAGTCCTCCGTTCGCTCTACGGGAATCCCCAAATAGTTGGTGCAATATTGATACTTTCTTATCAAAGACTTATTATACAGCAGCAAATCCGCTTCCAAGATATAGGCATTTTTCACCAAATCCCCCGCCTGAATCACCGACGAAATGTTGTTCGCCGTGTTGTAATAGGGGTTTTCGATAAACTTCAAATTAGGATATTTATACAAAAGCTGATCAAACTGCTCCCCCAAATACCCTCTTATCACGTAAATTTCCTCTATACCCGCTTCCGTCAACGCGTCCAAAATAGAGTCCACGATACGCGAGCCTTTCACACGCACCAACGGCTTTGGGGTATTCAAAGTAATAGGCACCAAGCGCGACCCAAACCCTGCCGCGATAACCACCGCTCTTTTAACGCGGTAGCCCTCCATTACCTGCAAGCCCGCCTCGGTTACTTTCCCGCCGGCGAGATAACCAAGCTCGGTAAGCTCTGCGCAAATTTTATTAACGCTGCCCACCGACATACCGATACAAGCGGCAAGCGCGCGCTGCGTGTACGCCTGTTTGTTTTCTATTAAGACGTCCAAAACGTCAAACTGTTTTTTCGTTAGCATGCTTCCTCTCTCCCATTCTTCTGAGAATATTTACTACGGCTTTCACCGCCACGTTTACGACAAATATCAAAATTGCCACTACTGCCGCGCATTCCATCATGTTGAACGTTTCAAACTGATTGATAAGCAGCGACAACGGCTTGTTGTCAGGCGTTGCCAAGAAAGACACCGCCGAAATGGTCATCATACAGTTGACGAAGAAATACGAGAACATCTCAATAATGGTATATTTACTTTGCGGAACGATAACGTCCCATATCATACGGATACGCGAAACGCCCAAAATGCCGCCCACGTCCTCTAAGTTTTCGTTCATCTTCCCAAACGCGTTGTACATCATAAGATAAGGCGAAGCAAAGAAGTGCACCAGGTTTACCATAATTAAGATGATAAGCGTTCCGTAGAAAAAGCTTTTCTTGAACACGATAACGTAAGAAAGACCCAACACCAAGCCAGGGATTGCAAGGCTTGTAATAGACATCAAATGCAACACCTTGGAAAGTTTGCCCTTGGTGCGCGCCGTCATGTACGCCGTTACAAACGCAACCACCGTACCCAAGCCCGCCGTCAATACCGACATGATAATAGAGTTTATCAAAAACTCCCCGCCGTCCTTGTCAAACGTCTTGGCAAAATTGTCGAAAGTGAAGCTTATATCGGTAGGATAACGCTTTGCAAACGCCTGCACGCAGAACGAAAAGATAACCGAAAGGGTAAACAGAGTTACAACTCCGCAGATAACGTACGCCGCCACGTCCCGCACCGTGTTTTTCTCTATTTCAAACGGCTTGGTAACGTAATGGGAATTGCCTTTATCCTGATTAAATAAATCGAACAAAAACGCCGCCACCGCAGGGAACAACAGCAATAAGCCGATAACGCTCCCTGTCGAATAGTTAAGCTGCCCTACCGCCTGTTCGTACAACAATACAGGCAGAGTTTTATAATGTCCGCCCACGGAAAGGGGCACACCGTAGTCGGTAACAATCATGGTAAAAACAGCGAAAAACGCCGAAACCAAGGGTTTCCGCATATACGGCAGGGAAATAGACGTAAACTGACGGGGCTTGGAGATTCCCAACACCTTTGCCGCCTCATAGGGCGAATAGTCTTGGTATTTGAAGATATCCGATATCATCAAAAAGGCAACGGGGAACGAATATAACACCGACCCAATCACCACGCCGCCAAATCCGTAAATGGACACGTCCATTTTCAATAAATTGGTAATAATACCGTTATTGCCAAACAAAATAATCAAGCCCAACCCGTGCGAAATGGACGGAATGAGCATAGGCATTACCAAAATAATGGCAAATATCTCTTTTCCCAAAATCCCCGTTCGGTTGATCGCCCAAGCCAAGGCATAGGCAATGATAAGCGAAACCATGGTCGCCAGCAAGCCCGAAGCAAGGGTGTTTCCAAGCGCGGGTAAAAAGTTGTCCCCGCCGAACACCTTCTTGAACGCATCGCCGTTCAAATTGAACAGCATACGCACAAGCGGCAGCACGATCACGCAAAACAAAATCACGAACATGGCGATTCTGGCAAATTTTATGCTTTTACCCTCTTTCATTTGCTTATCTCCACGTATTTTGCCAGCGCATCTACTTTCGTTTTCAAATTCTCCACTACAAACGTCTTTACGTAATCGTTTGCGGGTGCGGAAACAATCTCCTCGGGCGTGCCTAATTGCATGATAACCGAATTATCCATTACCATGATACGGTCGGACATGGAAAACGCCTCTTCTTGGTCGTGCGTGATATAAATCATCGTCGTTTTGTATTCCGCTTGCAATTCCTTTAATTCCTTACGGAGCGCCAAACGGGTAGCCACGTCCAAAGCAGACATAGGCTCGTCAAACAAAATGACGTCGGGGTTTAACGCAAGCGTACGCGCAATCGCCACACGCTGCTGCTGACCGCCCGAAAGCGCGTGCGGCTTTTTGTTGATGTGCTCTGCCAAGCCCATTTTTTCTATCAAGGTCAGAGCCGTTTCTCGCGCGTGCTCGCGCGTTTCCTTTTTTATTTTCAAGGCATACTCCACGTTTCCCAAAACGGTCATGTTTTCAAACAGAGCGTAATTTTGGAACACGATCCCCATGCCCCGCTTTGCGGAGGGGAGGTGCGTGATATCTACGCCGTCCTTGTAAATCTCCCCCGACGTGGGCGGTATCAAACCGATAAGCATACGCAAAATGGTGGTTTTACCGCAACCCGACGGACCGAGGATAGACAAAAACTCACCGTCGTAAACGTCAAACGAAACGTTGTTTACCGCTCCTTTTTTATCCTCGAATACCTTCGTCAAATTTTTTATCTCTAATTTTTTCGCCTTTAATGCGTCCATTTTTCAAGCAATCCTTCCTTTTTCGCTAACGTGTTTCCTTCCATGTTCGCATACGTGATATTTGCGGGGAAATTCGCCGCTTCGTAAGTCTTATCCTTTAATATCGTTTCGGGATAATACTTTTCATTGCAAAGGTTAGTGAAATCGTTGTACAGATAATCTATTACCGCTTTCACGCCCGCTTTTTCTTCCTTTCCCTTTACCACACAGTTGCCGTACAGATTGAAGGGTGCACCCTCTTCAAAGAAGATTATCTCCAATTCGTCCACGCCGCCGCCGATTTTTTCCGCAGCCTGCTGAATCATACCCATACCCACGGCAACCTCTCTACCAACCAACGCGTTTACAGGACCAGAACCCGACGAGGTGTAAGCCAATACGTTGGGCGTAAGCTTATCGAAATACTCCAAAGCCTTTTCTTCGCCCCATGCGTTTACAAGAGAGAGATAGAACATATACCCCGTTCCCGAGGAAGCGGGAGAGGGCATGGAAACCAAACCCTTAAATTCAGGCTTTAACAAATCCTCGTAAGAGGTAGGCTTTGCGATATTGTTATCTGCCAACACCTTGGTATTGAGAATAATCGCACCGCCCGTTTTCAAGGAGGGCAGCAAATAGTCTTTTGCGTCCGTCGCCAACGCTTCGTCTGTATATACGCTCATGTCATAGCCGTCGGAGAGCTTGGCAAGCACGCCCGCTTCCGCCATTTTTTCCACAAAGCCGTATTCTTCTGCAAATACGATATCGCAATCGGTATCTTCACCCTCTTCGATAATTTTCGCGGCGATACCGCTCGTGGACATATATTCCACTTTTATTTCATAATCGGGCAATTCCTTTTCAAAACACTCTTTCATGTATTCTTGCGTGTAGTCCTCAATGGAAGTATAAATAAGAACTTCTTCCTTTTTCTTACAGCCCATTGCGGAAAAGCAAGCCGCAACCCCCATTACCGCGCCGAGCGCACAAACAGCCAATTTTTTCATTTTGTTTTCTCCTTGTTCATTTTTTGTAGTATCATAGAAGTTTTCGAACATTTCCGTTGCCGTTCTATCGGGAAAAGGCAAAAAATATGTGTCCGTTCAAAGCGGACCACCTTTTCACTTGTTTTTGAACAACAGTTTTTCAAAAATTCTAAACACATTTTACCATATATGCATACCCTTGTCAACTGTTTTTTTGTATTTTTTTATATTTTTTTTACATTTCTATTCGTTTTGTTACATTAAAAAACGACTTATTGCCCTATCTTACATCTTGTTCATATCTCTTTTCTCCTATACATATATTATATTAGGTATTACCTAAAAATCAAGAAAAATTAAGTAGTACCTAATATAATAAAAATATGGATATGACGTTAGACGAAATCATCAGCAAAAACTTAAAAGCCGAAATTGAACAATCGGGAAAAACAAAAACGGAAATAGCAAAAGCAATCGGCGTTTCCTGCCCTACCGTTTCCCAATATTTATCGGGGCGAATACAGCCCTCACTTGCGACCCTTTCCAAGTTGTGCACGTTTTTAGGTTGTTCTGCCGACGATATATTGAATATTAAGTAATCAACTTTTTGATAACCATAAACACACAAATTTCGTTCATTGCGAGAAATCACAATAATTTGCGGTTTCTCGCGCTTACATCCGCGCCAAAAAAGCGCACCTCCTCACAGGGTGCGCCTTTTTGGTGCGGACGAAGGGACTTGAACCCACACGGTGTTACCCACAGGAACCTGAAACCTGCGCGTCTGCCAATTTCGCCACGTCCGCATATTACGTCCTTTTCATTTTTACACGGTGAGAACTTTAACACCGAGGCGGGCTTATTGCAAGCTAATCCGCATATCCAAAACGACTATCCCCTACGGTAAACCTGCGGTACTGCCGTTTTTTGCAATTTTTCGTCCTTACGCTCCAATAGCCACGCCGTTCCGCCGCTCGTTACACTTCCGACCACTTCGCCGTCCTCAATTACCAGCGCCGAATTGTCCTCCACTCCGTAAGCACGGCTATAATTATAGCATACAATTTTATCGAAGTCAAGCATTCTTGCGCCATAATGCGGAGAAATTACGCCTTTTATCCAATTTAAGCCTTGGAACATAGCATACTTTTCGCCCTCGCCAAGAGCACTTTCGCTATCCGTATAAATCTCCGAAAACCAACAAATCGCCCCCGCAGACAAGCCCGCGATTATCACTCCGCGCTGATACGCGTCCTCTATCAACGGCAAAAGACCCGTCTTTTTCCAATGCTCTATCATAAACACCGTATCGCCGCCGCCCACGTAAATCACGTCCGCTTTTTCAAACTTTTGGCGCATACGTTCCATCTCCACTTCCTTATATACACTAAGCGCAACGTCCGTTTTGATATCGAACACCCCTGTATATACCTTATGGAAAGTGTTGTAATAGGGCATGAAATCGTGGCTCGCTGTGGGAATAAACAAAGCGTTTGCCCTGCGTTCCCCCGCTCGCTCCTTTGCCAAGTTTGCGATATATTCGTCTATACCAAGCGTCGTGCGTTCCCGCAGCTCGCCCCCGCCAATGGCTATTATCCTTTTCATTGCCCTACACCTTACACCTTTTTTCTATTACTTGTCCAAGCCGCGTGTTAAGCCTTACACCAGCTTATTTGCAGTATTTTTCTTCCAGAGCCTTAATTTTAGCAACACGTCTTTCGTGACGTTCGCCGCCCTCGAATTCCGTATTCAAGAAAAGCGAAACGATTTCCTGCATCAAGCCCTCGCCTACCACCTTTTCGCCAAACGCGATCATGTTTGCGTCGTTATGCAAACGAGTAAACTTTGCGCAATAGGTATCGTGGCAATGCGCACAACGAATGCCCGGCACTTTGTTTGCAACGATAGAAACGCCGATACCCGAAGAGCATACCAAAATACCTCTTTCGCATTCCCCGCTTGCCACTGCTTCCGCTGCGGCTGCGGCAAAATCGGGATAATCGCACGAAGCGGTGCTGTCCGTACCAAAATCCACCACCGTGTGCCCAAGCTTCTCCACGTACGCAATCATCGCTTTTTTCAAATTTAAGCCACCATGATCGCAAGCAACTGCTATTTTCATAATTTTTCTCCTTTTGCGGCTAAATCCGCTTTTTTATTTTTTACGGTTTTCCCCGTATTTTTTCCTTTGGTTGTTTTTGTACCGCTCTTTTTTGCCGAAGAGGGCTTTTTCACCGTGGTTTTTGCGCCCTTTTTCGCAGGGGAAGCGTCCGTTTTGGGCGGCTTTTCCACAAACTTTTTCCGTACGCTTGGCGGCAGAATTTTCTCCGTCAACGCACCCATGCCCCCGTAAATCAGCTCGAACACGTACCCATAGCAATCCATATCCCGTCCAAACGGGTCAAGTACCTCGTAGCCTGTCAATTCGGAAAAGGAATACACGTTATTTTCGATATTCTCGACGCCCGCTTTTCTCAGCACGTTCCAACGCATTTCCATAAGTAAATCACGCTGACTATCCGTCATACAAACGATTGCAACGGAGTATTTCAGCATCTCGTCCGTAATGTTTTTTGCAGCAAACGTACCCACCTCAAAGCCTTTATTTTCAAGGACTTGACGAGATTTGGGATTGATACAATCTCCCTCGGCAGCGCGAATGCCCGCGGAGAGCACTTCCAAGCCCGTCAGCTTCAAGCTTTCGACGACGCGCTTAAACACGATTTCCGCCATAGGCGAACGGCAGGTGTTACCCGTGCATACGAATACGATTTTGTTTTTCTTTTTTCGGCTCATCTCATACCTGCCCCGCTGTTTTTGCTAAATTACTGTGTTAATGAGGGATATCTTCCGAAGCGCACGCCTTGCGCAAACGGTTCAAAACTCCTTCCATAACGCCGTCCGTTTGGGCGGGTTCTATCACGATAAGCGTGTCGCAAAGCGTTTCCGCTTCCCGTAAGCATTTATACAGCCGCATTGCCATTTCCGCCTGATTTTTCCCGAGGTTCAGGCACTTAGCACCCATTTTTTCAAATTGCAAAATCCACTTTTCTTCGCAAAGTACCGCAATCCCTTTATTTTCAAGGGAAAGAGCCTCATAAGCCGAAAATGCGTTTTTTGCGTTTTTTGCTGAAAATAACACCGTTTTACAACGCGGCGAATAATGCTTGTACAACACGCCCGGGCTTTTCACTTTCTCCCCTTTTTTCAGGTCGGCAACGTATTGTTCACACGCACCGACAACGGAAGCAATCATCTCCCTCGTAATCAAGCCCGGCCGCAAAACGACGGGAACTTCGCCCGTACAATCGCATACGGTACTCTCTATCCCGCCCGTGCATTCGCCCCCGTCCAAAATGAGGGGAATACTGCCGTTGAAATCGTCGAAAACGTGCTGCGCGGACGTGGGACTGACGTGTCTTGATAAATTTGCGCTGGGCGCAACGATAGGAATACCTACCTCTTTCAAAAACGCCTGCGCGCCCGTATGCGCGGGTACGCGTACGGCAAGCGTATCCAAGCCGCACGAAACGTACGGACTTACTTTACCCTTGGACGGATAGACAAGCGTGAGCGGACCTGGCAAAAAGGCTTCCCGTAACGCTTTGGCGTAAGGCGGGTCGTAATCGATAATCTCCGATAAATCGTAATCGGTATGTACGTGCGCAATCAGCGGATTATCGTTGGGTCTGCCTTTTACCTCAAAAATGCGCCGTACGGCGGTATCGTCAAAGGCGTTGCCGCCCAAGCCGTACACCGTTTCCGTAGGGATAGCCACCACGCCACCTTGCATGATGATATTTTTCGCCTCTTGTAAGCTTTCAGGCGTGATAGGAGAAATTTTCGTTTGCATGGTTTACTCTTCAAACTCTACTGTATAAGAAAGATTGCCGTCCTCGCCAATGGGGAAATATTTTTTATACGCCACGCCGTGTATATCCCCAAGCTCGCCCTCGGCAAACAGCGGATATGCCTTTTTGGTTTTGATTAGCACCGCGCTTGCTGCAAGCTGGGTTACGCGCTTTTGAGGAACTCCGTCGTAGATAGGCATATATCCGCAAGCAAAGCCCAGTCTATCCTTACCCGTCTTATCGCGGAACACGTCCACGTAGCGGTGCGGCGGCTGCGTTTCGTCCACCCAATCCTCTTTTTTAACCATATAATGATCGGGATAACGGCTATCGTATAACCAAACGGGTTTGGAAAAATCCACCTCGCCCTTTTCCGTAGTAATAGGCTTTACTCCCGGTAACGTGCGCCAAATACCGCCCCCATATACGTCTATCTTTTCCTGATACATCGCTCCCATACAACGGGTAAACGATACGGGCGCAAGCTTTTTATGATTGAAAATACAATATACCGTGCCGTCCGACGTGATACGGTAGGTCATGCGGTACAACAGCATCGCTTCGCCGTATTCAGGCAAGCGGGTAGAGGCGAAAAAGCCCTCCTCCGTACGTGCAGACCGCACTGCCTCCGCCACCGTAGCAGGATGGATAATTTCGTACTCTTCTCTTATTTCCGCATAATCGCAGGTTGCCGACCCGTAAACGGTAGTTTCTACTCCGTCCGTTACGGCAACCGCCTTTTTGGAGAGAATGCGTATAGAGGGAATACCGCTTCTATGTTGCGATTGCGGAGAAAGCGTTTCTCCGCTGTCTTGGCAGGTAATATCCCCCTCTATTTTCGCAACGAACGCATATTTATCTTTACTTTCTCCGACGTTTTCAGACAAAAAGACAAGACGTTCTTCTTCCACCGCCAGCAGCGTAAACGACACGCCCGCTTTATCCTGCCAAAGCGTGCCAATATCCCTACTTGTCTTACCGTGGTTTGGACACACCAAGCCGACACAATGGAAAAAATCGTGATTACCGCCGATATATTCGCCGTTGATAAAACAGGGCGGCGCTTCGTCCGTGGAAATCGCAAACGGAATATCGATATGCCAAAAATCCCCTTTTGTATTGTCTATCAATCCTGCACGTGCGAAATCGACGGGATAATTATAATTTTCGGAAGCGTCCGTAACGCCACGAAACACCTGCGTGAGGTCGTATCCGTCTGTAAACGGCGTACGGCAAAGCAGCTCGTTTTTATGTTTTGATACAAACATATTTTTTCTCCTTAATCGAAGGGCAGGTCGTCGTCAGTGGGTTTTAAGTCGCTCTTTCTCGGAGCGGAGGGAGGCGGTTCGGGCATGCCGTAGTCGTCCTCGGGCGCTTCGTATTCCACGTCGTCCTCGTCCTCGATAGGTTGCGGAGCACGGGCATATTCGGGCGGCTCTTCGTCGCGGTTTTGCTCGTCCACGTCCACGAACTTGGTGCATTCGCCGATAAATTTCAAGGAAACGCGCCCCTGTTCGCCCCCTCTGTGCTTGGCAAGGATAAGCTCTGCCGCGCCCTTGACGATTTTACCGCTTTCTATCTCCTCGGCGGTGGCGATGGCTTCGGGACGACTGATGAACATAACGATATCGGCGTCTTGCTCGATAGCACCCGATTCACGAAGGTCGGAAAGCTGCGGTTCTTTGGATTGGATACGGCGAAGCTGCGAAAGTGCGATTACAGGCACTTCCAATTCCTTTGCCATAATTTTCAAATCACGCGTAATAGACGCAATTTCCTGTTGTCTGTTTTCCGCGCCTGCCATTTTGGAATCCCCGCTAGACATCAGCTGGATATAGTCGATCATGATAAGGTCAACGCCGCCCGCCGTCGTTTTCAAGCGGCGGCACTTGGACAGGATTTCCGCAGGCGTTACGCGCGAGGAATCGTCGATATATATCTTACTCTTTTTCAGTTGGTCGCTAGCAAGCATGAGCTTTTTCCATTCCTTTGACGACAGCGCGCCGTCCAAGGCACGTTGCATACTTACGTTGGCATACGAACAAATCAAACGTTGCACAATTTCGTGCCGAGGCATTTCCAACGAAAACACCGCGCACGTTTTGCCCGCGCGAAGCGCGGCGTGTTCGACAAGGTTCATCGCAAGCGACGTTTTACCCATACCGGGGCGTGCCGCAAGGACAATGAGTGCGCCCGCCTGCAAGCCGTGCGTCATTTTATCCAAACGCTTATAGCCCGTGGGAATACCGCGGAAGGATTCGGGGTCGGATTGCAGCTTTTCAAACTTTTCCAACACCTGACCGATAATATCCCCGTCGTTTAAGCCAAGCAAAGCGGAACGTTCCGTCTGCTTGGAGATGTCGTACACCGTCTTTTCCGCAAACGCCAGCGCGTCCTTTCCGTCCACGCCGCTCATGGAGTTTTCAATGATTTTTCGGGAAGCTCGAATCAAGCGGCGGTTGGTGCTATCCCTTTCGATGATATCGTAATAGGAACGGTAATTTGCCGCCGACGGCGTGATTTGCGTGAGCTCGGTAAGATACACGAGTCCGCCCGCCTTTTCCAAGCAACCCTCGCTATCCAACTGATCGGAAACGGTAACGAGGTCGATAGGCTTGCGCGCGTTGAAAACGCTCTGCATGGCGCGCAGGATATATTTATGACTTTCTTGGTAAAAATCGTCCTCCGACAGCTTTTCGACAAGGTCTGCCGCCACCTCGTTATCGATGAGAAAGCACCCCAAAAGCGCCATTTCCGCATCGCGGTTATAGGGCATGGTATTTACTGCTGTTGCCATAATGGTTTCTCCTAAATTTCTCCTACGTATTTTTTTGGATAGGACTTTTGTTAAAGTAAGCTTTCAAATTCTGCAAGTGTAGCGGCAAATTCCTGCATAGCCGCCTCGAAGGGCTCTTTTTTCGTTAAATCCACCCCTGCTTTCTTCAAAATGGAAACGGGGTCGGTGCAGCAGCCCGAGGAAAGGAACGCAAAATAGTCGTTTACCGCGCTTTCGCCCTCCGTCAAGATACGCTTGACGATAGACACCGCCGAAATGATACCCGTCGCGTATTTATACACGTAGAACGAGCTATAAAAGTGTGGGATACGCGCCCATTCGTAGGCGATTTCGTCATCGTGCACGATTCCGTCGCCATAGTACGTTTTGTTCAACTGATAGTATATTTCGTTTAAGCTATCCTTGGTAAGCGCTTCACCTGCTTCTGCCTTGGCGTGCGCTATCTGTTCAAATTCGGCAAACTGCGTTTGACGGAACAGCGTGGCGCGGAACATATCCATATAATAATTCAGCAGGTATTTTTTGAGGTTTTTATCCTCCGTTCCGTGGTAGAGGTGCTTCAAAAGCAGCACTTCGTTTACCGTACTTGCAATCTCTGCAAGGAAAATGGTATAGTCTGCCTTGGGATAGGGCTGCGCGGACGTCGATTTATACGTATGCACGGCATGCCCCATTTCGTGCGCCACGGTAAACATATCGTTTGTCGTGGGCTGGTAATTGAGCAGCACGTACGGGTGCGGTGCGTCGTACGCTCCCGCTGAATACGCTCCGCTGCGCTTGCCCTCCGTTTCACACACGTCTATCCAACCGTCTTTGAGCGCTTTTTGCAACAGGTTTTGATAGTCTTTACCAAGCGGCGCAAGACCCTCCACTACCTTTTGATACGCCTCTTCAAACGGCAGCTTGATATCCGCATTCTCCACAAGCGGAACGTAAATGTCGTACATGTACTGTTCTTCCATGCCCAGCACTTCTTTGCGCAAGGAGATATATTTATGCATGGTAGGAAGTGCGGCGTGCGTGGCTTCGATAAGATTTTCATACACCTTTTTATCCACGTCCTCGCCCGCAAGCGCTTTTTGCAAGCAGCTATCGTACTTTCTTACCGTCTTATAGAAAACGTCCTTTTTGACGTTACTGTAATACGTTTGCGCAATCGCGTCAATGAGCTTGATATACGCTCCGTAATATTTTTCAAACCAGTCCTTTCTCTCTTCGCGTGTGCCGCTTCTAAGCGCAACGCCGTACATTCCGTGGCTGACTTGCGTTTCTTCGCCGTTCAAGCTTGCCTTGGGCAGGTTCAAATTGGCGTTATTGAGCATGGAAAACACGCTTTGGAAATCCCCCATAACGTCGCCGCCGAGCGTCAGCAGCTTCTCCTCCGCCGCCGACAACACGTGCGCCTTTGCCTCTGCGATTCTTTGCAGGCGGTAATCGTACATTTGTAAATCGGGGTCGGTGATATACGCCTTTAACGTGTTTTCGTCCAAGGCGGTGAGTTCGGGTTCTACAAAGGAAAAGTTTGCGAAGATTTTGGATATCATCGCGCCCACCTTCGCCAAAGCGGACGTGGCATTTGCTTTTCGCACGTCCTCGTCGTGGCGCATATTGGCGTACAGATACAGCCGTTCTATTCTGCGCGTAATCTCGTCGATGAGCGTAAGGCATTTTATCAGCGTTTGTTTCTCGGCAAGCTTGCCCTCGAATACGGAAAAATCGTAGCTGCCGTATTCCGTTTCCACTGCCTTAAATTCTTCCTCCCACGCCTTATCGCTAGCGAAAATGTCGTGTATCTTCCATTGTAAATGCTGAGGAACTTCCTGTCTTGTCATGTTTTTACTCCGTTTGTTTTCTATAAAAATCAGTTTTTGAAGCTATGGATAGGTGCGGGGATATTGCCGCCACGGTTGATGATTCGCGAGGAATCGCAAGCATGAACGGGCATAATGGGCGCTCTGCCCAACAGACCGCCGAAGCTTACCTCGTCGCCCACGCCTTTACCCACTGCGGGGATAATACGCACCGCCGTCGTTTTATTGTTTATCATACCGATAGCCGCTTCGTCTGCGATCATCGCGGCAATGGTGGTGGCGGGCGTGTCGCCCGGAATGGCGATCATGTCCAAGCCCACGCTACAAACGCACGTCATCGCTTCCAGCTTGTCCAACGTAATCGCTCCCTTTTCCGCTGCCTTTATCATGCCGATATCTTCGGATACGGGAATGAACGCGCCCGAAAGTCCGCCCACGCGGGAGGAAGCCATAACGCCGCCCTTTTTCACTGCGTCGTTAAGCAGTGCAAGCGCTGCCGTCGTTCCGTGGCCGCCTACCGTTTCGATACCCATTTCTTCTAAAATCTGCGCTACGGAATCGCCCATAGCAGGAGTGGGCGCAAGCGACAAATCGACGATACCAAAGCTTGCATTTAAGCGTTTCGCCGCCTCCTTTGCCACCAGCTGACCTGCGCGGGTTATCTTGAACGCCGTGCGCTTTATCATCTCCGCTACTTCCGTTAAATCAGCGTTAGGGATTTGCTCCAACGCGTGCTTGACAACGCCGGGTCCGGAGACGCCTACGTTTACCACCGTATCCGCTTCGCCTACGCCGTGGAACGCTCCCGCCATAAACGGGTTATCCTCTACTGCGTTACAAAACGCCACCAGCTTCGCTGCGCCGATTCCGTCCTTGTCCTTGGTAAGCTGCGCCGCTTCCTTGAACACCTCGCCAAGCATTTTTACCGCTTCCATATTGATTCCCGATTTCGTCGAGCCTACGTTTACCGAAGCGCAAAGTCTGTCCGTCGTCGCCAACACTTCGGGTATGGTACGGATAAAAATGCGTTCGTAGTCTGCCGTGGCTTTATGCACGAGTGCGGAATATCCGCCGAGGAAGTCTATTCCCAGCGTTTTTGCCGCCCTATCCAAGGCTTTGCCCACAAGGGGGGATTTTTCGGGGAACGCCGCCGTGATAAGGCTGACGGGCGTTACCGATACCCGTTTATTGACAATGGGAATACCGTATTCGCCCGACAAATCTTGTGCGGTTTTTACGATATTTTCCGCTTTTTTGCATACCAAATCGTAAACCTTTTGCGCCGTTTCCTCCGCTGTGTCGCGGATACAGCCAAGCAAAGAAATACCCATGGTAATCGTACGGATATCCAAATGCTCTTTCTCTACCATTGCAATCGTTTCTAAAACGTCTTTATTGCTGAACATTTTCGCTCTCCTTACACGTTATGCATTGCGTTGAAAATGTCTTCGTGCTGCATATATACCGTCATACCGATTTGCTTGCCAAGCTCTGCGCATTGCTTTGCTAGCGTTGCAAGCTCTTCCTTTGCTTCCGATACGTCCACAATCATAATCATGGCGAAATATTCGCCTAAAATCGTTTGGGAAATGTCCTCGATATTCGCGCCCTTTTCCGCAAGAAAGCCGCTGATTTTCGCGATGATACCTTTGTTGTCTTTTCCCGTTACCGTTACTACTGTTCTCATTTGTTTTATGCTCCTTTTTTACATATCTTCTTGTACGGCTTCCGTCGCTTCCGTGTTTTCCGTGCTTTCTGCGTCTGCTTCGCCATCGAACAGTTCGACCTCGTCCGCTTCCTCTTCCTCAAATTCCAAGGCGTGGCGTTCGAGAATTTCGTACTGTATCAAAATGTTGCTTTGGGAGATATATTTCACCAAATCGCCCTCGCCGAAATCGGGCAGAGCCTTTTCCACGTCGTGATACACCTCGCGTTCTAACCATTCCTGTTTTTTACGGCTATACGTTTCAAACACGCACGCGGAAACGTCGATGTTATCCTTTTGCAGGGATTTTTCGCGGAAGCGGTAAAAATAGTTGGTTTCCTCCATTTTTAAGCCCTCGCTGACGTACCCTAACATTTTACAGTAACGGGATACTCGGCTGTATTTAATCGCCATAAAAATAAAGACGAACACCGCATACAGCGCGGACGCTACGTACACGCACGCCTTGGGCCAGAATTTTGACGCGACGTACGGCAGGGAGATAAAATATATCAGCCATGCCACGCAAAACGCCAGATATACCGCAGTTATGCCCAGAAAAATATGAAAATATTTCTTTTTTTGCTTATACGCCGCAAGATAATCGGCGTCGTTATATACCGTTGTCATATTCCTTTCCTTAACTTGTGATTAGTCTTTATCGTAAATAAACAGAACGCCCAACGTGTTTCTGCCGCAATGGCTGGTTACGATAGAACCCGCCACCGTTTCCACCACTTCGTCGAAATCGAACAGCTCTTTTACCTTTTCTTTCGCCAAATCAACAAGCTCTTGATCGGCGCAGGAATGGGTAACGAAGCAACGCGTTTTGTCGTATTTTTGGTATTTTGCTTTCAAATCGTCAATGTACGAACGGATACATACGGACATTTTGCCCTTATATTTTTTCGTCCCGATAAGCTGACCCTCGTTCATTTCAATAAGCGGGTGTATCTTCAAAAGGTTTGCGCCGTACATCGCCATTTTGGACACGCGACCCCCTTTATACAGATAGTCTAAACTATCGGGAATAAAGGACGTGTTGACGTGCGTTTTCAGTTCGTTTATCGTTTCTTCTATCTCGTCTATCGATTTGCCTGCGTCCCGCATATCTGCCGCTTTCATAACCAGCAAGCCCTGACCAGAGGAAAGCGCCATACTATCAATCACGCGCACCTTGCCTTGAAAGCTTTCCGCCGCTTGCTTGGCAAACCCGTGCGAACCCGAGCTTTTTGCCGAAATATTGAAATGCAATACGTAATCGTTTCCCTCCAATTCCTTGGCGAAAAATTCTTCGTATTCGCCGATACTCGGTGCGCTGGTTTTGGGCAGAACTTTCGTTTTTGCAACGAAATCAAATATATCCTGCGGCGTGATATCTACGCCGTCGCGGTAAGCTTTGCCGTCTAAATTTACCTGCAACGGTAAAATACCGATATTACGCTCTGCGACCAAATGGCTTAAATCGCAAGTGCTGTCTGACGTAATTCTGATGTTCATAATGATTTCTCCTTACTGTTGGTATCTATAAAGTTAATAAAGTTAATTTTTATCCGTTTTTTTCGTTTTATCCGTTTGCTCGTCGGGGATAAACATGTCTCCAAGGAATTTTTTATGCTTCATCGACCATTCGGGCACAATCCCGATGATGTCCTCTTCCTTATACAGGCAATCCAAATGAGAGCCTTGCGTAACGCCGTATTCGTCCTTATAACGGCTGTCCGTGCTGGTTAAATATCCGCTTCGGTTATCCCCCAAAAAGAATATCTCCCCCTCGCCTACCGTGTATTCGGAAAAATTATAATGGGGCTTATGCTCGTCGTTATCGCCGTAGTATGCGTAGCCGCTCTCGTCCAACAGCTCGTAGCCGTCGCCGCCTTTATACCAAACGTACGTCTGACCCTCCACGCATTTTACCTTATCGCCCTCTACCGCAATCAGCCGTTTTATCAAAAGGCCGCCCGATACGTTTTTACATTCTTCATAGCCTCGCACGTCCACGATGACGACGTCGCCGCGCTGCGCTTTGCGGTGCTCGGTAACGCGGTAGGTAAGCAATTTATCTCCGTTTTGCAGCGTTTCGCGCATAGAGTTCCCCGAAACGGTTACGCCGATAAAGCTACTGATAAACCATATCCGAAAAAAGGCAAACAGCAGCACGACGGCAAGCAAAATATGCGCGAATATGAAATTCGCGTTGCGTTCTTGAAAGCCAAAGCGGGATTCGTATAAATAACTATCCCTCAGTTGCTTCTTCTGCATCTCTTGCCTCCGTTTGTTACCTGTTTTCGTCTGTTTTTTCTTTATTTCGCCGATTTGGCGCGCTTTTTCAGCTCGTCTCGCGTTAAATTGACGTATTTCCCGCACGTTTCGCATTGCAGCTTGATATCCGCGCCCACGCGGACGATTTTCCACGTATTCCCGCCGCACGGGTGCGACTTTTTCATCGTTATCACGCTATCCAAAACGTACATATTGCCCTCTTTTGTCTATCTCTCTATTCCCCCGCAGCCCTTACAGCCAAAGGATATTGGTAACGGCGAACTCCGTTTCGTCCTGCTGGCAATCAAACACCAAGGCTCTGCCCTCGGAAAAGTTTTTTAGCGGCGAACCGCAATTTTCGCCCTTGAAATCTGCCGCTTTCAAGATGACCCGCTTCCATTTTCCGCCGCCCTTTACCTGCATATTACAGGTATAGCGTTCGGATTCTCTCGTCATATCGCCCACGTCCACGGACACCTTTAATCGGTTATCCTCACGGAAATACACGTCAAATTCGAGCAGCGCGTTTTCGGCGGGTACGTACATGGGTGAACTGATTTTATACGTCTTGATACCGCCCACGGAAAACGCTCCCTGTATGCCGCCGTAGCCTTGGGATTTCTTGGGCACTGCCTCCCTTTCCAAAAAGATTTCCGCTATCGAATACCCTTTATGCTCCGCAACGGAAAAGCTGTCCATTTCCGCTCCTGAAAAGAGCATTCTGCCCTTCACGGCGTTGGGATTGGGCTTGGAAAAACGCTTGCTTGCGATACGGGAAACCACTCTGAATCCGTTGATATATTTGGCGTACGCATAGACAAAGCCCGCCGTCGCGCCCGCAAACGGCTTAACAAGACAGGTAGCTTTGCCGTTTTTCACCGACTTCCCGTCGATACGGCTTATCCGCCGCCAATCTCGATAGGCGCATTTGGTTTGCACGTCCGCTTCCGCGTAATACACGCCCGCTTCTTCCAAAATACCCTCTTTGTCAAATTCTACGTTTACCTCCAACCCCTCATCCGTTTCTTTGAGGGAAACGTTGACGGTGTCGGGAATATATATCTCTCTGCCCTTTAAGTTCCTTTCCAAAAACAAGTCGAGATTGTTCAAGCCTTTCGGACCGATACACGCTCCGCTGTTTTGCGAATAGAACACGGCGTTTCCGTCCTGATTGCCGATACGCGAATACGTGTCGTAGGCTCTGTCGCAATCGAAAGAATCGTCGCGGAGGGCGCACAGCATCAGCACGGGGCATTTGACGTAGGGCGCGTACGATTGCGCCTCCACCGCCGCGATATAACGACGGGTGTCGTCGCTGAAATCCTGCACTGTTTTATCTCCAAATTTAGGCACTTCGGCAAACGAACGCCAACCCACTGCGTTAATGGGAACTCCGCACTGCACGTCGGGCGAGAGCATGGTTTGCCAAGCCAGCGCGCCGCCGTGGCGAATCCCCACCACGCCTATCTTGCCGATATCCTCGCGCGCTTTCAAAAATTTGACGGAATACAACGCCACGTACAGCCATTCAAACCACGTGGTTTCGTGCGCTTCCAAGCCGCCGTCCATTTCCGTCAAGCCGCGGGCTTGCTCGTAATTTCCGTAAGAAAGGGAAGGGGGGTAAACGGTGCGGAAATCGCTGTCGCTATCCGTAGAAAGTTTGCCCGTATAATCGGGCATCAATACGGCGTAGCCCTTTTCCAAGAAATAGCGGCAAAGGTCTTCGTCCAGCTTTCTGCAAACGTCGGGCAAAAGCAGGATAGCGGGCTTGACTCCCTCCCCCTCCGGTTTACAAAAACGCGCGTAAATACGCACGCTTCCGTCCGTTGCATGATGCCCCGAATAGGAAACGCGACTCCAACGCCCGCCCTCGTGCGTGATATCCCATTCGCTTACGCAAAGCGGCGCGTCCAAATTAAATTTTTTCCATAAAGATACTGCGCTTACTATCATACCGTTTTACTTTTTGCGGAACAAATTCCGCAACTCCACTTTTCCCTTAGCCAACGCAATATAATCCGAACACGATTTTGAGTGGTGGATTTTGCCGCCTATTACGTTAAAATCCTTGCCAAACCGTGGGGTTTGCCTTCGGCTTTCGCCTTATATCCGTCTAAAATCCGCCTACTGAAAATTGCAAGCACGCAAAAGAGCGTATTTTAAGATGGATTTTGTCAAAGGCGACTGCAATCGTACATCCGTACTATAAAGGCGCATTTGGCATAAGACGCTTAAAAGCCGCCTTTTGCGCGGGTTCGGATTATATTGCGTTGGCTATTAAAAATTTTTGCCAAAACCGCGCAGAACGGCTTGCTTTTCCATGACAAAAAAGGTATAATGTTTTTACTCCGCTTTTTCAGGAGCGGATATTTATACTATTTTATTATACACTATTTCTTTCAAGAAAGCAAGAAAAGCACGACGAAAGAAGAAAATTTTTATAAAATTTACACACTTTACCTACGTCTGCCACCCTGTTCTTTGCCTTTTTTACGGCGAAATTTGGCGCATTGTACGCAAACGGAGATTTGGCAGGAAATTTAGGCGGCGGTATAGATAGGTAATCGGCATTTTTTTGCCGAAAGGCGGTGAGTATGGCGTTTTGCTCCTTCTCCAAAGACTGCGACGGAAATTCTTACGTTACGGTGGAAAACAAATTTATTACCAAGTACCTGCCCGAAGCGGACGGGTTTGCCGTAAAGGTTTACCTTTACGGATTATACTTATGCAAAAACGCTGACTCCGATTTTTCGCTCGCTTCCATGGCGGAGGTATTGAAAACTACCGAGGACAAAATTGCCGACGCCTTTGAGTTTTGGCAGGACTACGATTTGGTAGAAATTTTATCCAAATCCCCCTTTGCCGTGCAATATTTGCCCGTGCGTTCGGCAGTTGGCAGACCTAAAAAGGTGCGCTACGAGCAGTACGCCGATTTCAACAAGGAGCTGCAACGGAAAATGCAAAAGGTGGGCAAGTTCATCTCCGCCACCGAATACCTCAAATATATGCGGTTTTTGGAGGAAACCTCCATGCAGCCGGGCGCTCTTTTGCTGATAGCGGAATACTGTATCAACAAGCAGGGCGAGGCGGTTGCTCCCTCTTATATTTTTAACAAGGCGAAGAAATTGCTCCGCGAGGGGTGTACCACCTACGAACAGGTGGAGCGGGAGCTGTCCAACTACAATGCGCACGAGGGCGATTTGCTTGCCGTGTTTAATGCTTTGAACCTGTTTAAGGTAACGCCCGATGAAAGCGATTATTCGGCGTATCGGAAGTGGACGGAAACGTTGGGCTTTACGCGCGAGGGGGTGCTTGCCGCGGCGAAGCGGTTGAAGCGCGGAAACGTGGCGACTCTGGAAATGACGTTAGAGGATTTATACGAGCGCGGCAAGACGGAAGCGGCGGAAATCGGTCAATATTTAGACGAACGGGAAACGCTTGCTAATTTGACGTTCCGTTTGGGCAGGAAGCTGGGCGTAAAGGTGGCAAACCCCACCGCTTATATCGACGCGTACGTGGAAAAATGGTGCACGTACGGATTTGAGGATTCCTCGCTTTTGGACGTGGCTTTGTTCTGTTTGAAAACGGAGCGCAACAGTTTTGACGGTATGGACGGCGTGGTGGAAAAGCTGTTTGCCAACGGCATTATCACCAAGGAAAGCGTCAAGGAGTTTTTGAAAGCGAAAAACGACGAATTGAAGCTGTTTACGAAAATTCAGGAAACTTGCGGCAGTATCCGCAAAAACGCCACCAACCTTTCGTTGGTTTCGACGTGGCGGGATTGGCAATTCTCCGACGAGATGATTTTGGAAGCGGCAAAACGGAGCTGTGCCAGCGGCAATCCTATTCCCTATATGAACAAAATTTTATCCGATTGGAAGCGGCAAAACGTATTTACGCTTTCGGCGATTCCTGAAAACGGCGGCGCGGCGCAAAAGTCGGGTGTGGCGCAGGTCGGGAAAGAATTTATCAGCGCGGCGACGGCGGCGGCGAACGCGAAGTCGGACAGAGAACGCTACTATGCTCTGCTTAGAGAAAAGGCGCAATCGAGAGCGGATAAATATCTGGCGAAAGCCAACCAAAACCCGCGGTTTAAGCGGCTTTGTGTGAGTCTTAGTAAAATGGAGTTGGAGATTGCGAAAGCGGAATTGTTTGACAGTTCTGCCCTGAAAGCGTTGGAAGCGGAGAAGCAAAAGCTGCTATCGCAGCGTGCGGAAACGTTGCAGGGCTTGGGTATTGACGAGGCTGACCTTGTTCCGCAGTTTGTCTGCAAAAAATGCGCGGACACGGGATTTTTGAAAGGCGGAGCGGCTTGCGATTGTTATAAGAAATAAACGGCGAAATACGTTCGGCTTGAAGATTTTTGAAAAAATTTTAAGAAAGCGCAACAAAAACGCTTGCCTTTTTCGTGAAAATACAGTAATATAATAAGGCATTTGACGTGCCTTATATGCAGAGATGTCTGAGTGGCTTAAGGAGCACGATTGGAAATCGTGTGACGGGGGAACTCGTCCGGAGGTTCAAATCCTCTTCTCTGCGCCAGAAAAATCGACAAGGTGAAACTTGTCGATTTTTTTATCCAAGCCGAAAAGGCTTGGTAGGTAATCATTACAAAGCAATGTATGTAATCGCCGTCAGGCGTATGTAATTTTGGGCTTGATTACATACAATAGATTGATTGCATACCGCTTACGCGGATTACATACACGGCTTTGCCGTGATTTGGAATGCGAAAGCCTCAAATCTCGTCTTCTGCGCCAAAAAAAATACACCCGTGGAGGGTGTAATTTTTTTGGCAGGGTTTCAGCGATTGAAGAGATTTTTTCACACTTTATAAAATCCCGCGGATTTTTCCGCGGGATTGTCTTATTTCTTTGCCGTATATTCGGTAACGCCAAGCACCGTTTCGCCGTCAATTTGTAAGGGTCGGGGAGAGTCGAATTTTACCGTTATCTCTTTCCCCTCCAACACCGTAACGTATTTAGTGTGCTTTACGTGTTCCCCCTTGAACAAGGACGGGAATATTATCAAAGTCTTTAATTTACCTGTGTCGTGAAATACCATTACGGAAAGCTTATCCCCCTTTCTGTCTTGCTCGGGCGCAGGCATCATTCCGCCGCCGTAATATTTGCCGTTCATCGTCGGCGCAATCCATACCTTTTTGAATTGGTATTCTTTGCCGTCCACAACCACCGTGGCGTTGGTCGGCTTATAATGGAAAAGCAAGCCTTTAATGGCAATCGCCGTATAATTGACGGGCTTATCCGATTTACCGCGCATTTCATCGCCTACCTCGCAGCAATATCCGTCGATACCGTAACCTACTCCGTTGATAAAGGCGTACGTATCGCCGTTTACCGTTACCTCGGGCAGGTTTTGTAAATATTGTGCCATATCGACAAGTCGGTTATCCCCCTCGCCCACTTCACGCAAGAAATCGTTACCGCTTCCGCACGCGTAATACCAAACCTCTTTTCCAAGCGTTTTACCTCTCGTGGCATTGATAAAACGGTTTAACGTTCCATCCCCGCCGCATACGATAACGCCGTCCTCCGCTTGAATATTGGAAAACAAATAGGAATATCCGTTTTCACTGGTTACGTCCACGTAGGAAAATTCGCCGTTTTCAAACAGCGTTTCCACTTCCTTGGCTTGCGTTGCTCCTGCTCCGTTTCCCGCTTGGGGATTGTACAGTACGTAGTATTTCATCTTCTTTCTCCTCTTTGGTTTTTCAAATATATTTCGGGCGTTTATTCTTCGTTTATTCTTCGTTTATTTGCTCCAAAAACGCCGCCAAATCGTCAAAATTGCCGTTCGGGAACGCCGATATATCCGCATTATTTTTATTGATAAGGCAATCGGTAAGCAAGAATACCCGCATTCCCAACGTTTGCGCTACCATGTCCTCCGTTACGTCGTTGCCTACCATGAGGCATTCCTCGGCGCATACGCCAAGCTCGTCCAGCACGTCCTGATAGTACGCAGGATTCGGCTTACAGCGCCGCGAATTTTCATACGTTGTAATAAGCTGAAAATCGTCCGCGTTCAAACCCGCCCATGCGATACGCTTACGCGTGGCAATCGCTGGGAATACGGGATTGGTAGCAAGTGCCAACCGATACCCCTTTTCTTTCAGCCAAGCCACCGTCTTTGCAGCTTTCTCCTGATACCCGCACGACGTTTGGACTTTATCGAAATCTTCCACGTAAAAAGCGTTAAAGTGCGGCTCGTCCGCGCGAATGCTTTCTCCGCAAAGCCCTGCCGCAACGTCCCAAAACACCTCTTCGTTACGCTTCGCGCCGTCGTTGCGGATCATCGCTTCCGTTCCCGTCCATATCGTTTTTATCAGCGTTTGCGGTGCATAGCCGTGCCGCGCCAAGCGCGCCGAAATGCCGCCAAAATAGCTTTTGATGAACGTTTCTTGCTCCATGGGCAATAGCGTTCCGTCCAAATCGAATAGTATCGTTGTGATTTTCATTCTTGCTCCGCCTTGTCAGACTTTTCCGTTTCGGCGGTTGCGGGCGCGACCTCCGCTTCGCTCTCGTTTCCGTCAACCGTATCCGCGTGTTGAGGGGCAGGCTGCGACAGGTAATGGAAAGCGGTGTGCTTGCCCTTATCCAAAATATACGCAACGCTGAACAACGCCGCGCCGAGCAGTTCTACCAGCATATCTAGCATGGAATCCGTTTTACCTACATCGAGATATCCTTGCATAGCAACGTCGCCGTTTATCAATGCGCCGTTCACTTCGCCGACGGTAAGCAGCTGTCCTTTTTCATTATATAATTGTTCGTGCAACAGGTACGAATCTATCCGATACACGATAGTATCCTTTTGCATATCCGTATGGAAAAGCGTATCCACCGTAAATTCCACGCATTCCCAAAGACCCGCAATGGCTACGGAAAAGATGAATCCGCACAGCACGCAAAGCCACATATTGCAGTTTTCGTCCTTTAAGAAAAACTTAGGCAGGTACGCGCCGAACAGCGCAAAAATAACGCCCCCCATTACGTGCAAAAGTTTATCCCACCATGCAATCGTATAATACAATCCGTACGTATGACCGAGCAGCGGCGCAAACGCGTACGCTAAAATGAGTACGTACATGGGTGTAGCGATTTTGAATTTACATACCTTTTGCGCGATATCGGGAATGGAGCAATACACGATAGACAAAAGACCGTAAACCACCGTCGTTATGGGCGCGCTGCCCATAACGCATTTCACTGAAAATACGATAAGTGAAACGATATTAAACAGTTGAAACGCCGAAAAAATACACAGCCGCAACGTTTCCTCTTTTGTTTTGGGTTTGAAAAGCGACATTCTTTCTTACTCCAGACGTGCCGAAATATGCACGAAAAAATTCCATTTTGTGTTTATTTTCATAAATTTTATTATAGCATTTTTGATGAAAAACGTCAAGCGTTTCACACCGCGCTTGCTTGACTTTCCGTCTTTTCCCCGCTTGGCGACGTGTCAAACTGCATTTTGCCCAATTCGTTACAGCGAAGCAAAAGCTTATTCACCGTTTCTTCGCGAGAAAGTCCCGCCGCTTTTAACTGCGACCAATACACCGGTTTATCCACCACGTAAACAAGCTTTTCTTTTTGGAAATACGTTACGTAAACGGGTACGTCTATCCCCTTTTTCGCACACGCCTCCGCCAGCATATAAAAGCCCGCGTGGAAGCCCTCTAACTCCGCTTGATACCCGTTATCCGAAACCTCGGGAAAAATGACGATATTATCTCCCGCTTGTATGGCTTTTACACTCTCTCGAAGCGTGCTTAAAAACCGACCGTCCCGATAGGTGGAAATGAGGTTTAACCCCTTATAAAATAAGTTGGTAAGCGGACTGGCTATCAAGCAAAACAGGCGGGCAAGGTGCAAATTCCAATGCTTCTTTTCGTGATAATATACCCGCGTTTGGTATTTATACATCTTGATAAGACCCGAATTCATCTCGTGCGCACCCCACATTCTGATAGGCTTGTCGCAATAGATTTCCAAAGACATGGGCGCGTCCGTTCCCTCGTGATTGCTTAATATCACTCCGCCGCCCGTAAATTGTTCGCCCAAATACACGAACCGCGGCTGCTTATATCTGCCACGCATCAGCTTCTTCATAAACCGAAACCACCACTTACGCTTTTGCACCGTCTTGGTTTGCTGTTGCGACTTTTCACTCTGTGCCATGCCACTTCTCCTTTTTCTGCTTTTGTAAACAGCTATATTATATCACTTTCTTTTTCCGCAAGCAACCGTTTATGTGCATTTTGTAATATTTTTTTATGACAAAAGTCATGTCTTTGTGTTACACTTGTCAAAAAATCAAAAAAATTTATTTGAAAAATACGAACAAATGTTTGACTTTTATTTGCGTATAGTATATACTATGGATATGATTACGCAAGAGAAATTGACAATTTTAACGGAGGGAGCGAAGTTTGACGTGTCCTGTTCGTCGTCGGGGAGTAACAGGAAGAATGCGGGCGGCATGGGGAACGGATACGTTTCGGGGTGTTGCCATTCGTTTACGCCCGACGGGCGGTGCGTTTCGCTGTTGAAGATTTTACTTTCCAACGACTGCATTTACGACTGCAAATATTGCCCCAACCGTGCTTCTGCGGACGTTGCGCGCGCCACCGCCACCGTCGAGGAGATTTGCCAGCTTACCGTCGATTTTTACAAGCGTAATTATATCGAGGGTCTGTTTTTATCGTCGGCGGTGTTTCAAAACCCCGACTATACTATGGAACGGCTGGTGTTAATCGTAAAAAAGCTGCGGTTGGAATACGGTTTTCACGGGTATATCCATTTGAAAGGGATTCCGCGGGCGGACGAGGCGTTAAACCGAGAGGCGGCACGCTACGCAGACAGAATGAGCTACAACGTGGAATTTCCAAGCGAGCAAAGTTTGAAATTGCTTGCGCCGCAAAAGAGTAAACAGAGCTTATTATTGCCCATGAAGCAATTAACCAGCGAGCGGGTGCAATTTGCGGAAGAAAAGCGAAAAGGTCAGCAAAAGGGATATTTTTTGCCCGCAGGGCAAACGACGCAAATGATTATCGGGGCTTCGCCCGAAGCGGACGGGCAAATTTTGCGGCTTACGCAGGCGTTATACCGTAAAATGCAGCTTCGGCGAGTGTATTATTCTTCCTACGTTCCCGTTGTACGCGATTCGCTTTTGCCTGACGTAGGCACGGGGCAGCTGCGGGAGCACCGTTTATACCAAGCGGACTGGCTGTTACGCTTTTACGGATTTACCGTAGAGGAGCTTCTTTCCGAGGGGGAAAATTTGGCGACGGAATTCGACCCCAAATGCGCTTGGGCGTTGAAAAATATGCAGCTTTTCCCCGTGGAAATCAACCGCGCGCCCTTGGAGCTTTTGTTACGCGTTCCGGGGATAGGCACGCGCAATGCACACAAAATTTTAGAAGCTCGGAGATTTACCACGCTTACCTACGAGGATTTATTGAAAATGAAGGTGGCGTTAAAACGCGCCAAGCACTTTATCACGTGCAACGGCAAATTTTACGGAGCAAAAAACGAATACGCCGTAAAAAACGTTCTTGCCGCCGCGGAGCTTGGCGAAAGCGCACTGCAAATGGATATGTTTTCCCAAATGCCCGTGCAAGCGTCCGTTCCCCTTTCGTTTGAAAAATATTCGGACAAGAAAAACGCGCTGATTGCGTTGACGGGTCAATTATAAGGCGATACGGCACTGTTTTTCGTAAAAATAGGCGAGCAGGTATGGATTGAAATAAAATTTTAGCATAAGAGGGAAACGTATGTTATACATTTTTGACGGTACGAAGGAGGGATTTTTGACGGCGTTTTTAGCGGCGTTTCAAGATGAAAACGCTCTGCTTTCCTCTTGCATATTACAGCTGCCTATCGGCGAAGAGCCGTTATTTATCGCCACCGATACGCAGCGTGCGGCGAAAGCGGAGGCTCGGCTTTTGCAGATAGACAAGGGGTGTATAAAAGACTTGTTTTTGTTGCTCCGTTCGGGCAAGGAGGACAGAGAACAGACGGCGTTTTTATACTTAAAGCAAATCGCCAAGGCAGGAAAGCCGCAACGGAAAAATTTCGCCTGTCCCGCCGTGTTTGCCGCCGTGGAAATCTTGAAGCAAATCGGGTTGGAAATTCACCGTTTTCACGGCTTTATCCGTTTTATCGAAACGCAAAGCGGCGCGTTGTACGCTCCCTTTTCCCCCGATAACGATATTTGCGATTTGCTTGTGCCGCATTTCAAGGCGCGGCTTCCCCACTATCCCTTTGTGCTCCATGACGTAAAGCGCAAAAAAGCCGCCGTGTATGACGGCGAGCACGTTTTTATAGCTCCGCTTGTACAGGCAGAGGTGCTACTATCTGGCGACGAGCTGCAATGGCAGGCTCTCTTTCGGCGGTATTACAGTGCGGTGAACATTCCCTCGCGGGAACGGCTGCGGCAAATGCGGGGGTATATGCCCGCGCGGTATTGGCAATTTTTGACGGAGAAAACGACCCCCGACGGTATTTGAGCGCGATTTTTACACCCCAAACCGTTGACAAACGCATGAAAAATGCGTTATAATAGATATATCGAAAAAAATTTAGACAATTTTAGACAAAGAGTTGACGGAGCAACCGTTCGCCTTTGTCCTTTTCCGTTTTGGAAAGGGTTGTGCATATCGCGTTTACTTGGGTTTGCAAGCTGCGTTTGCGCTCTTATTTCCATTGGGAATACGTTTACAGGAGAAGAAAGTTATGAAGCTGGTATCCGATTATTTTGGATGTATGGTGTTTAATGACGCCGTGATGAAAGAAAGACTCGCCCCCGACGTGTATGAAAGCTTGAAGCGTACCATCGAGCACGGCAGAAGCTTGAATTTATCCGTTGCAAACGCCGTTGCTACCGCCATGAAGGATTGGGCGGTGTCGCTTGGCGCAACGCATTTTACCCATTGGTTCCAACCCATGACGGGCATTACCGCCGAAAAACACGACAGCTTTATCTCCCCCGAAGCGGGCGGAAAAGTGATTATGGAATTTTCGGGTAAGGAGCTTGTCCGCGGCGAAACGGACGCCTCCTCTTTCCCCTCTGGCGGACTTCGCGCTACCTTTGAAGCGCGCGGCTACACCGCTTGGGACGCTACCTCTTACGCCTTTATCAAGGACGGCGTGTTGTGTATTCCCACTGCTTTTTGTTCGTACGGCGGTGAGGCGTTAGACCAAAAAACACCTCTGCTCCGTTCGATGGAAGCGATCAATCGACAGGTGCTTCGCGTATTGAAGCTGTTCGGGAATGAGGAAATTACTTCCGTTAAGACAACGGTTGGTCCTGAACAGGAATATTTCTTGGTGGACAAAGAAACGTTCAAAAAGCGCAAGGATTTGATATACACGGGCAGAACCTTATTCGGCGACAAGCCGCCCAAGGGTCAGGAAGTGGAAAGTCATTATTACGGCGTTATCAAGCCCCGCGTGCAGGCGTTTATGAAGGATTTGGACGAGGAACTTTGGAAGTTAGGCGTTTTAGCGAAAACGGAACACAACGAAGCCGCTCCCTCCCAGCACGAGCTTGCACCCATTTTCACAACCACCAACATCGCCGCCGATCACAATCAGCTGACCATGGAAATCATGCAAAAAATAGCGAAAAAGCATGATTTTGTGTGTCTTTTACACGAAAAACCCTTTGAGGGCGTAACCGGCAGCGGTAAGCACAACAACTGGTCTTTATCCACCAACACAGGCGTGAATTTGTTAAATCCAGGCGAAACGCCGTATGAAAACGCGCAGTTTTTGCTGTTCCTCTGCTCTATTATCAAGGCGGTGGACGATTATCAGGATTTGCTCCGTATTTCCGTGGCAAGCGCAGGCAACGATCACCGTTTGGGTGCGCACGAAGCACCGCCCGCCGTGGTGTCTATATTCCTCGGCGACGAGCTGACGGATATTTTGGAAGCCATTGAAAAGGACGAACCGCATAGCGCGCGCGAAAAGGAATTGATGCGCGTTGGAGTACATACTCTGCCCAAGTTTCCCAAGGATACCACGGACAGAAACCGTACCTCCCCCTTTGCGTTTACGGGCAATAAATTTGAGTTCCGTATGTTAGGCTCGTCCGCCTCTATTTCGGACGCGAACACCGTTTTGAATACCGCGGTTGCGGAGGTCTTGCGTCAGTTTGCGGACAGATTGGAGGGCTCGACAAGCTTTGAAGCGGAGCTTCACAACCTCATTAAGGAAACCATTACCAAGCACAAGCGCATTATTTTCAACGGCAATGGGTATGACGATAAATGGCAGGCGGAAGCGGAGGTGCGCGGGTTACTTAATTTGCGTTCTACGCCCGACGCTATGCCCTATTTCTTGCACCAAAAAAATATCGACCTTTTCACTTCCCACAAGGTTTATACGGAAAAGGAAATGCGGTCGCGCTACGAAATTTTATTGGAGAGCTATTGCCGTTTGATTTGTATCGAGGGCAAAACCATGGTGGATATGGCGATGAAAGACGTTCTGCCTGCCGTGAGCGAATACAGTCAAAGCCTGTGCAGCACTCTGCTTTCCAAGCGTGAGGTGTGCGCAAGTCTTGATTGCACGTATGAAAAGGAAATACTGGAAAGGGTTACCGCTCTGCAAAAGGCGGCGTACGACGGCGTGAAAGCGTTGAACGTTGCGCTGGAAAAAGCGGAAGCTCTGACGGACGTTACTACTCTTGCGTTCCATTATAAAGACGAGGTTTTGGGCAAGATGCAGGTACTGCGCAAGGCTGTGGACGGCTTGGAGCGTATCGTTTCCGCCGATTATTGGCCCTTCCCTACCTACGGCGAGCTGTTATTCGGCGTTAGCGAATAAGTCGTAAGGCTACATAATACGCGGAGGTTTTGGCGACATGGGTTATGCATTTGACGTGGAAAAGGCAACGAAAGGCGCGATAGAATGGATTCGGGCATGGTTTGACAAAAACGGCAAGGGCTGCAATGCCGTTATCGGGATTTCGGGCGGAAAGGACTCGTCCGTGGTTGCCGCTTTGTGTGTGGAAGCATTGGGAAAGGAGCGGGTTATCGGTGTTCTGATGCCCAATGGCGAGCAGAGCGATATCGACTGTGCAAAACGGTTGGTTGCACACCTGGGTATCCCCAATTACGTTTGTAACGTAAAAGCAAGCGTGGACGGAGCGTTGGAATGCTTGAAAAATGCGGGTGTGGAGATAAGCCGTCAAACGCGGGTAAACTTACCGCCCCGTATCCGTATGGCAACCTTGTACGCCTTGTCGCAATCGATGAACGGGCGCGTGGCGAACACGTGCAATCTTTCGGAGGATTGGGTAGGCTATTCCACCCGTTACGGCGATGCGGCAGGCGATTTTTCCCCGCTTGGGAAATTGACCGTACAGGAAGTAAAAGCGGTGGGCAAATATTTGGGCTTGCCTATCGACCTTGTGGAGAAAGTTCCCTCCGACGGTTTGAGCGGAAAAACGGACGAGGATAATTTAGGCTTTACGTACGCGGTATTGGACAAATATATCCGCGAGGGTGTTATCGAGGACGAAGAAGTAAAGGCCCGTATCGACCGTCTGCACGTTATCAACGAATTTAAGTTAAAGCCTATTCCCTGTTTTGAATACGAAGTGTAAAAATAATTCAAGCCCCGTCTTGTTGACACAAGACGGGGCTTGGTTTTTGCCCTGTTCCTTTATGCGCTTGCAAGCTTTCCGATTGCCTCCCATTTACCCGTTGCATACACAACGACCACAACGTTGTTTTTATCCACGGCAATTTTCTCTATTCCCATTAACGCATTTTCCTCGGGAAGAAACTGTTTGAGTGCGCCGTAATCATAGAAATGACGCGTTTCTCCGTCCACGGTGGTTACACGGAAAGAATCCCTCTGCATTTTTATTTCTTCAATCGTGAACAAAGCGCTGTTTACGCTTACTTCAAAATCTTCTCTTACGTCAAAAAGAGTTACCGTATCTTCTTTTCTCAGCCCCTCTACTTTATAACACAGTTTACCAAAGGTATTGATAACAGGATTTTTCAATGTATAACCGATATAATCTTCCAGCTTAATATTATAGCCCATACTTTTCGCTTTTGCTTCTATTTTTTCCACCGTCCAGCCGATATTCTCCGCAAGAGGCTCTTGCGATTCCACGTCGCTTTTTTTCTGATTACAAGTGATACAAGCACCGTTTATCCAATAATGTTCTTTCTTTTCCACTTTCAGCGTTGTCTTTTCTCCGCACGTTTGACAAATCCCTTCCATTTCCCCTTTTTTAGCGCAAGTTGCTTCCGTTACGCTGTACCAAGCGTAATCATGTTCGCACGTATCGCTACTACTGCCCTCTTTCTTACAAGCCGTCAAGGAAAACGCTCCAAGCATTGCGTTTACAATGCACAACAAGCCTACTAAAAATTTTTTCGCCTTTTTCATAAAGACCTCCGTGAAATAAAAAATGTCGCTCCGCAAAACGAAACGACATCTGTAAAAATGTTCCTCTCGCTTTGCTGCGACACAATTAAATTAACAATCGATTGCAATAAGATTGTAATGCGAAAAAGATACACCCCTACCAAAGAAGTATATTCTTATTGCAATCAAAATATTTAATTATGTCGCAGTTTCATTTTACCACCTTTTCCTTTCTTTGTCAATACTTTCACATACAAAAACAACGCTTTTTCGTATCGAAAGGCGTTGTTTTGTTTTTATCTTATTCCATTATTCTGCGGATTTCCAGAAAATTTCGTCGCCGCCAAGGGTCAGCGTTTCCGCGTTACCGTTTACGTCGATAAACGTGGTGGTCTGCTCCGTGTCCGCATTATTGATAACGGCGTATTTTTTGCTTTCGGGATAGTAAGCGCAATCGGTGAGCGGGTTGGTGGAGAACGCCTTTTGCATTTCGCTTTCCTTGCCCGCCGCCCAGAACATCGACCGAAGCAACAGACGCGCGTTTTGTGCAGAATAGGGAAGTCCTGCAATATACACGCCCCTACCCTTGCCGTATTCGTTTGCCGCAAGCTTCACTTCGCCTACGTTTACGCTACGCGTAAATCTATCGGAGAAAGCAATATCCAACACGTCTGTGCCGTTCAAGGCGTAAATGTTTTTCATTCCCTCGCCGTAATCGATTTCGCCGTTCACGTCCTCGGTGATAAAATGCGATTTCTTGTGGATATTATATTTATCCTCGGAGAGGGTAAAGCCCTTTTCCTTATCTACGCCCAACACGTCGGAAAGTGTAAAGCATTTTCCGTCCTTGGTATATGCCGTAGGCTCGCCCACGCCGATAAAGCCGTGCCCCTCGTACGTCCATTTTCTGACAGCGGAAACGATTGACTCGTCGTTCCAATATTCGCCGCCCGAAAACGCCGTTCCCTCGTCGCCTACGTTGATAATCACGTCGATGTCCTCGTCTATTCCCTTTTCCTTGATATCGTCAAAGGAAATGAATTTTACGTTGACAGCCAAGCCGCTGAGTGCCTCCAAAATGCCTTGGTAGGAATAAATTTGCTGATACCAAAGCTCGTGCGCGACCATGTGGCTTTGCCAGCTACGAAGTTTCCCCCATGCGTTTAATACCGCTACCGTCAGTCCTGCGTACGGCTTGGCGTTTTCTGCCGCGTCGCATATCGCGCGGAACTCGTCGCAAATTTCTGCAGCTCTGTCGATAAAGCGGGGGAAGGTTGCTGCAAGCGACAAGTACCCGCCGAAGCCCATTCTGTCCAACGGCTTACGCATCATGGCACGGCGTGCCGTCGTCCAGTTACGGTTGAGCTCGGCAACAGCATTTTCTTCATTCCCCTCAAAGAAGGTATCGGGGAAGAAGTAGGGTAAAAATCTTCCCTCGTGGTATTTCACGTGCGGAATTTCCGAAAGCATACGCACGGTTACGCCGCCGCCAACCGACCCCACTACGGCGTCTAAATTCATATCCTTAAAATAGTCGCCGTACGGCTCGGTGCCAATCCAACTATCGCCAAGGAACATCATCGCTTCCTTTCCGTTTTCATGTACGATATCTACAAGCTCGCGTACGGTTTTGGTTACGTATTTTTGCGTAAACTCCATATAATCGCGGAACTGCTTGCTGGGAACGGTAAAGTTACTACTATACGTGCCGCCGCGGACAATGTCTTCCGATTTCAAACGGTAGCCGTATTCTTTCTCGAAAGCGTCAAAGGCACGGGGGCTTGCCGTCATGGGATAGCCGAACCAATCCACGTGCTTTTCCTTGCCCATTTCATTGAAAACAAGGAAGAAGTGATACAAAAACGTCGTGAAGCGAGTAACGTTGACGTTCTCGTTTTCCGCACACCAATTTACCATATTTTCTTTGATATGTGCAAACGTTTTTTCGTAACGCGGCTCCATGACCAAATGCTTTTCGCCCGTCCAATCATTGGTGATATAGTTATACATTTGCGTAGAATCCCAAATGTTTTTAGCAAAAAAGTTGACCGTATATTGGTGGAAAGGCTTGGCGTAAACAATGCGCACCTTCCCCTCGCCGATATAATCCCAATTATACGTCTCCTTGCCCGCCGTTCTATCGAACACTTGCCAATATTTGCGCGGATTTTCCTCGTTTACCGCAAGCTGACTTTTATAATACCCCTTTAACAGGTCTATTTCCAAAATATTATCCGTCGCCGTAACGGGGTCGCTCATGAGCAGAACGTTTTGCAATTCGTCCATGTGCGCTTCCGCCCAAGCGTTATCTCCGCGCACGACAAAATACGTGTTATATACCTTTTCCGCAAGCTCTTTTGCGTTTTTCGGGAGCGTCGTACCGTCGCAATCACGCACTGCGTCCGCACCCCATTTCGCCGCGATTTCACGCGTTCCGTCCACGTAGTTTGCATCGGTGGGAATGGTTACTCTGCCTTTGTTTTTCGTCATGATTTTATACCTACTTTTTCTTATTTTTGTTTATTATAGCACAGCTTTTATGAAATTGCAATGGACTTTTTTGCTGTATTAAGGGAAAAATGTTACTTTTTTTAGTAAAAATCCCCCTTACTATTGACAAATGCAAAAAAAAGGGGTATTATAATAGAGAAGAGAGTTTGAAAATACCCTTTTGATAAGGAGGTTTATTATGTATTGCAGAGAATGCGGAGAAAAATTGACGCTGCGGTTTTGCGAAAACGAGGGCTTGATACCCTACTGCGGGAAGTGTGAGGAGTATATGTTCCCGCAATTTTCCGTTGCCGTTTCTATGGTGGTAACTAACCGCGCTCAGGACAAGATTTTGCTTGCCAAGCACGTGGAGGACGACGACTTTATTTTATTTGCAGGATATATCAAAAAGGGCGAAAACGCCGAAAAGACCATTCCGCGTGAAATTAAGGAAGAGCTTGGCTTAAACGTGGTGAAAGCCAAGTATATGTCCTCGCGCTATCACGCCAAAAAGGACGTTTTGATGCTGAATTTTATCGTTGTGGTGGAAGAAGCTCCTATCAAGCTGAAAGAGGACGAGGTATCCGAGGCGCGTTGGTGTTCGCCTGAGGAGGCGGTATCTCTTATCCGCAAAGGCACGACGGCGGAATTTTTCCTTTCCAACGCCGTTCGGGAATTGAAGAAAAAAATTTAACGTACAAATGGACGAGCCGAACGCGGAAAGCGTTCGGCTCTTTTTCTTCTCATAAAGGTTAGTGAAAAAATATTTCTTTGGTTTAGGCATGGAAAGCCCTGCCCAAGCGTTGACATTCGGGCTTTTTTTTGATACAATATAAGGGATAGATTACTGAATAGCAATTTTCGGCAAGAATGGAAAAAACGCCCGACGGCGGAGGCTTTACGTATGAATAGATTAGGTTTTGACAACAAAAAATATCTTTCCTTACAATCGGAAAAGATTGAAGAGCGTATCGGCGCGTTCGGGGATAAGCTGTATCTCGAATTCGGCGGGAAGCTTTTCGACGACTATCATGCCTCCCGCGTTTTGCCCGGGTTTGAGCCGGACAGCAAAATTAAGATGCTATTGAAGCTGAAAGACGTTGCCGAAATTTTGGTGGTCATTAGCGCAAACGATATCGTCAAAAACAAATACAGAAGCGATTTGGGCATTACGTACGACGCGGACGTTATCCGTTTGATTGATATTTTCAAAAGCAAGGGCTTGTTTGTGGGCAGCGTGGTGATGACGATGTATCAGTCGCAGCCTGCCGTGGACGCCTTTATCAAGCGTTTGAACAACCTCGGTATCAACGTGTACAAGCATTACGCTATCGAGGGATATCCCTCCGACGTTCAGAAAATTGTCAGCGAAGAGGGGTACGGCAAAAACGAATACGTTCCCACTTCCAGAAGATTGGTAATCGTTACCGCTCCTGGACCTGGAAGCGGCAAAATGGCTACCTGTTTATCGCAATTATATCATGAAAATTTGCGCGGTGTGAAAGCGGGCTATGCAAAATTTGAAACGTTCCCTATCTGGAATTTACCTCTTTCCCACCCCGTCAACGTGGCGTATGAAGCCGCCACTGCCGACCTCGCGGACGTGAACATGATAGACCCCTTCCATTTGGAAGCCTATCAAACCTTGGCGGTAAATTACAACCGCGACGTGGAAATTTTCCCCGTGGTTGCTGCAATGCTGGAAAAGATTTTGGGGTATTCGCCCTATAAATCCCCCACCGACATGGGCGTGAATATGGCGGGCTTTTGTATCGTAAACGACGAGGCGTGCAAGCAATCGTCCAAGGAAGAGATTTTACGGCGGTATTATACGGCTCTTTGCGACGCAAGAACGGGCAGAATCGGCAAGGAAGTCGTGGCAAAATTAGAGCTTTTGATGAGCAAATCGGGCATTTGTATCGAGGACAGGCGCACGGTGGCGGTGGCTTTACAAAAAGCGGAAGAAACGGGCAAGCCTGCCGTGGCGATAGAATTAAACGACGGCACAATCGTAACGGGAAAAACAGGCACTTTATTGGGCGCGTCGGCGGCGTGCTTACTGAATGCGTTAAAGGCTCTGGGCGGGATTGACGACAATATCGAACTTATCTCCCCTACCATTATCGAACCTATCCAAAAGCTGAAAGTAAACCACATGGGAGCGGTAAATCCGCTGTTGCATACGGACGAAATTTTAATGGCTCTTGCCATTTGTGCGGTAGCCGACCCCATGGCGAAGCTTGCCGTAGAGCAAATAGACAAGCTGAAAAATTGCGAAATACATTCTTCCGTGATTTTATCGCACGTGGACGAAAGAACGTTTAAGGCTTTGGGCATGCACTTAACCTGCGAACCGCAACGGCAACCCTCTTGTAATTAAATAAGTGGAGGCAATAAAAATGTATCATCATACTCATAATCATTATCATTGTCATGATGACCATAAAAACGATTTAGCCGAAGCTGTATTGGTGTTTTTTATATGTTTGGCACTGTGGAAATTGTGTGCTTTTTTAGGCAAACAAATCGTTAAATTTTTCAAATGGTTACGCACAAAGAAAAAGAAAAGCGTTAAAGAGTGTTCTTAAAATTGACAAACTGAAAGCCGTCTGCAAGCAGACGGCTTTTTTCTTTATGTTTTCGTACTTTTTTTGTGGGGTGGCGAGTCGCCACGGACAAGTCTTTTCTATCCTTTATCCGTAAACACCGTTACGCTCGCGTACACGTGCCTATTTTACTTTCCCTTACGTAAGATAGATAGGGCTTCGCCGCGGGCGCACCCGCCGACGTGCTATACGTCGTTTTTACTCAGGGAGTTTCATGTCGTTCTCCCGTATCCACCCTTTCTTTCTCATAAATTCCGAGATGAGAAGATTGAGAACGGCGGGAAGTATAAGCATTAACAAAAACACCCCGATAATGCCCAACGCACCGCTTGTGTAGTTAAATAAATCGAATACGCCGACAAGTCCGCTTGTACCCATGCCGCCGCCCGACGCTCCGCATTTCAGTTTGAATACACAGGTGGAAAGAGGTCCTAATACCGCGCTGGATATAATCATCGGCAGCATAATGATAGGTCTTTTCATGATATTGGGAATTTGCAACATACTCGTACCTATCCCCTGCGAGATAAGCCCGCTTACTCTGTTTTCCCGATAGCTCGCTACGGCAAAGCCGACCATGTGGCATGCGCAACCCACTGTTGCCGCTCCGCCTGCCAACAGCATGGCTTCGTATTCTACGCCGCCGCCAAGGGCGAGCACAGGCGAGGACACCGCCACCCAAATAGCCGCAGACGACGTGGGCATGGTAAGCAATACGCCCATGACTACTGCGATGACAATTCCCATAACAAACGGCGTGATATCCGTTGCGACAGCAATCAGCTTACCCAACTGATTGATTGCCCAAATAAAGGGATAAGAAACGAAGATTCCGCCAAACGAGAGCAACAGCGTTCCTAACGGCACAAGCAAGATGTCCAGCTTGGTTTTTCCTGCATACAGCCCCACCACTTCCACAACGAGCATGGTAACGACGTATGCGCCGATAGGATTGCCGGGAAGTGCCTTTGTCCCCATAAGAGTTGTTATAGTAGTAAGCCCACCACCTCCAACAATCAACTGGTCTGCCCACGCGCCAATCATACCTGCTACCGCCGCGGAAAATATAATCAATTTATTTTTACCAAGAGAGTGTGCAATACCTACACCTATCCCTACTCCCATAAGGATTTTTGCGATATTGGCTATGTATTTTAAGGTATTGCCGAAATAGTTATCGCCAAACCAGCCCGCAATTTGCGCCAAAATAGTGCCTGCTATCAAGGTTACAAACAAGCCTTGTGCCATTCCTGAAAACGCCGTAATAAAATAGCGTTTGGGGAGTGCTTTTACGTACGCTTTCGCTTTGTCTTTGAAGTTAGGCTTTGCCTGTACAACTTCTTCGTTTTCCATTGTTTTTGCCTCCGTAATCATTTTTATTTTTCATCTTTATTATACTCCGCTTGTATATAAATTGCAAGTATTTGACAAAAAAGTGAAAAATTTCTTCACTTTGTGCGTTTTTTTCATTTTTTTATAAAAAAGACCGTCTGCTTACAAAGAAACAGACGGCTTTTTTCGCTCCGAGCTTATTTTCTCTCGAAGCTGTCGCAACAGGTGCAGCTTTCCGCATCGCAGCTGCACGTATTGCCTACGTGAATTTTACGAAGCGTACAATAGTCGCCTGCGCGGTTGTACTTGCATTCGGTTACGCCGCAACCGATGCTGGTGTTCACTTCTTGACCGTGTTCTTTCATCATATTCATTCTCCTCCTTTGAAAGGTACAAGCAGTATATGCAAAATGCGCGTAGATTATTGACATTTTTCAAATTTTCCTGTACAATAGTATTGGAAGAAATTGAAAACGAACTTCGGGAGGATCGAAAGTATGAAGGTTTTGTTAAATGCAGACGTAAAAGGTACGGGCAAAAAAGGCGACGTTGTGGAGGTTGCCGACGGCTACGGCAGAAATTTCCTTTTGAAAAAGGGCTTGGCTTCCCCTGCCACCGCAGCGAACGTCAACGAGGCGGCGCAAAAGAAAGCCGCACAAGAGTTCCATAAAGCAGAAGAAGTGAAAGCGTTGAAGGCTCTTGCGGCGTCGTTGGAGGGAAAATCGGTGTCCGTGAAAATCAAAACGGGCGAGAACGGCAAAACGTTTGGGAGCATTACTCCTGCGCACGTTTCTACGGCTCTATCTTCTATCGGGTTTGATATCGACAAGAAAAAAATTAAAATGGAACCCGTAAAAACGCTGGGCAGCTTCTTTGCGGAGGTGCGGCTTATGGAGGGCGTGAGCGCGAAAATCAGCGTTGTGGTGGAAAGCTTATAACGCCTGATAAAACGTGGTTTTTTGCAGAAAAAGTCAAATTTTCTTAGCGCAAACGGACAATTTTTGTTTTTATACCTGAAAAATGCAAAAAAAGCTTGATTTTTCAAGGTTTTTCGCGGTTTTTTTTCTGCCAAGACTTGACAAATTGCCCAAGATAGGATATAATAAAATTACTTAGGAATCCAAACGGATTTTAAGAATTTTATTAAAAGGGGACAAACTCTTATGAACAAAGGCGAATTGATCAAGGCAATGGCAGAAAAGGCAGGTTTCACGAACAAGGACGCGGCTTGCGCGTACGAAGCGTTTGTAGAAGCGGTTACGGAAGCGTTGAAGGCTGGCGAAAAGGTACAGCTTGTTGGCTTCGGTACGTTTGAAGTGAAAAACGTAGAAGCAAAAACGGGTATTAACCCTCAAACGAAAGAAAAAGTTGCTATCCCTGCTTGCAAGAAGCCTGTTATGAAGTTTGGTAAGGCTTACAAAGACATTATCAACAACTAATCAATGCACTTTTCTAAAAAGCCGACGTAAAAAACGTCGGCTTTTTGCTTTGTCCGTGAAATCCGTTGACTTTTTTATTTTTACCTATTATAATAGGTAAGATTATGAATATTCAGCTTTCCGACCATTTTACTTATAAAAAATTATTCCGATTTACTCTGCCCTCTATCGTCATGATGGTTTTTTCCTCCATTTACGGCGTGGTGGACGGTTTTTTCGTCTCCAACTTCGTGGGCAAAGCCGCGTTTACCGCCGTCAATTTTATTATGCCCTTTTTAATGATTTTGGGCACGGTAGGGTTTATGTTCGGTTCGGGCGGCGGCGCGCTTATCGCGAAAACTTTGGGCGAAAAAGACCCTAAAAAAGCCAACTCCCTTTTCTCCCTGTTCGTTTACGTTTCCGCTATCGTCGGAGCGGTGCTTACCCTGTTGGGCTTGGCGATACTCCGTCCCGTTGCGCGGTGGCTGGGCGCGGAGGGCGTGCTGTTAGAAAACTGCGTTATTTACGGTCGCATTATTTTGTTTGGACTGATTGCCTTTATGCTGCAAATGGAGTTCCAAAGCTTTTTCGTTACCGCCGAAAAGCCGCAGCTTGGGCTTATTTTTACCGTCGCTTCGGGGGTTACTAATATTATTTTGGATGCTCTGTTCATCGCCGTTTTCAAGTGGGGAATCGTGGGTGCGGCGGTAGCTACGGTTTGCAGTCAATGCGTGGGTGGATTAGCACCTATCGTATATTTCTTCTGTAAAAATTCCAGCTTGTTACGGTTGGGGAAAACGAAATTGGACGGAAAGGCGTTATGGAAGGCTTGCACCAACGGCTCGTCCGAGCTAATGGCGAACGTTTCCATGTCGCTTGTGGGAATGTTATACAACGTACAGCTAATGCGCTATGCGGGAGAGGACGGCGTGGCGGCGTACGGCGTTTTGATGTACGTTACTATGATTTTCCTCGCCGTATTTATCGGGTATGCGGTAGGCACTGCGCCTGTTATCGGCTATCATTACGGAGCGCAAAACCACGAGGAATTGCGTAGTTTGCTCCGCAAAAGTTTGATAATTATCGGAAGCTTTTCCGTTGCGATGGTGGCACTTGCCTTTCTGCTTGCCTCCCCTTTATCCAAGCTATTCGTAGGGTACGACGAGGCGTTGTTTGCGCTTACCAAGCGAGCGTTTTACATTTATTCGTTTTCCTTTCTGTTTGCGGGCATTGCCATTTACGGTTCTTCCTTTTTCACCGCGCTTAGCAACGGATTGATTTCCGCTCTTATTTCCTTTTTACGAACGCTTGTGTTCCAAGTTGCCGCCGTGCTTATCTTCCCGATTATTTGGAAAGGGGTAAACGGTATTTGGGTTTCCATTGTGGCGGCGGAAGCCATGGCGGCGATCGTTACCGTCATTTTCCTCATCTTACAGCGCAAACGCTATCATTATTAAAATAGTCGAAATAAAACAACGCCTCCGTTGCCGTATCGGCAACGGAGGCGTTTATCATTCTTTTTTATTCAAAATAGTTAATTTTCATTGCGCGTTTTACTTCCGCGAGCGTTTGTGCGGCGACGCTACGCGCCTCGTCGCTGCCCTTTTTCAGCATTTCCCATACGGCGGGAATATCCCCTGCCAGCTGTTCGCGCTTGGTGCGGATAGGTTCTAACGTTTCCTGCAACACCGCATTGAGCAGTTTCTTTACTTTCATATCCCCCAAGCCGCCCGCTTCGTAATGCGCTTTCATTTCCGCTAAATTGGCGTATTCAGGAGCGTATTTCGCGAAATGCTCGTCCGTTGCAAAAGCGTCCAAATAAATGAACGTGGGGTTATTTTGCGTGTCGCCCGGGTCGGTTACCTTGATGTGGTTGGGGTCGGTGTACATACCCATAACCTTGCGTTTGATTTCGTCTGCGCTATCCGAAAGGTAGATACAGTTGCCAAGCGATTTACTCATTTTCGCCATACCGTCCGTGCCCGGCAAGCGCAAGCACGATTTATTTTCGGGCAGCACCGCTTTGGGCTCTATCAGCGTTTCACCGTACAAGCCGTTGAAGCTACGAACGATTTCACGAGCCTGTTCTAGCATGGGAAGCTGGTCTTCGCCAACGGGAACGGTGTTCGCCTTGAACGCCGTAATGTCCGCCGTTTGCGACACGGGGTATGTCAAAAAGCCCATGGGGATTGACGTTTCAAAGTTCTTTTGCTTCATCTCCGCCTTTACCGTAGGGTTACGTTCTAACCTTGACAGGGTAACGAGGTTCATGTAATAAAAGGTAAGCTCGGTAAGCTGTTCTACGTGCGACTGCACGAACACGGTGGATTTGGCGGGGTCGATACCGCAAGCGAGGTAATCGAGCGCAACCTCCGTAATATTGGCGCGCACCTTTTCGGGATTGGCAAAATTGTCGGTAAGTGCCTGTGCGTCCGCGATCATGATATAGATTTTATCGTATTTACCGCTGTTTTGCAGCTCTACGCGGCGTTTGAGAGAGCCTACGTAATGCCCGATATGCAATTTTCCCGAGGGTCTGTCGCCTGTTAAAATGATATTTTTCATAATTCTCCTTATGCCCGTGCGTTGGCGGGTTTGTTCGGCGTATTACGTATAATTTCGCGTATAATTTTGCCGAAAAAAGCGCAAGCTACGGATATGAAACGAAAGCTTTTAATTGCCACCGCTCTGTTTTTTGTCTGTGCCGTTGCTATCGTTCTGATTGCAGGGCATACCTTTGAGCCACGCGCAAGCGTGCCTGTATATTCGCAATATGCGCAACGGTACGTACAACGCGCCGTACCGCACGACCCGTCTGCGTTATTACGGTTGAAACGGTTCTTTTCTCAATTTGCTCCGTAAACGTTACGGTATTTGTACATGGCGGCAAGATGTTCTCTTCCGTCCACCACTCCGTCCTCTATCGCCGCGATGATGTCGTCGATAGTAACAACAGAATACACGTCGATACCGAATTCTTTTTTCGCTTCGCTCACGGCAGACAAGTCGCTGTTGAGCGCTTTTTCTTTTCTATCTACGGAAATGACCATGCCCACCACGTTGACCTTTGCCGCCGCTTCCAGCTTGGGCAAAATTTCACGGAGCGCTTTTCCCGACGTCATAACGTCCTCGATGATGATTACCTTTTCTCCGTCCGTCAGCTGCTTACCTACGAACAGACCGCCTTCGCCGTGGTCTTTGGCTTCCTTTCTGTCGAAGCAGTAGTTTACTTCCATTTCGTAATCGTTATACAGCGCGATTGCCGTGGCTACGGAAAGGGGAATGCCCTTATACGCAGGTCCTACCAGCGTATCCGCTTGCAAGCCGTTTTCCTTGATGCAAGCCGCGTAATATTCGCCAAGCTTGGCAAGCTGTTTGCCTGTTTTATAGTTGCCCGTATTGATGAAATAAGGCGCGAGTCTGCCGCTTTTTAACGTAAATTCGCCAAATTTCAACACACCGCTTTTTACCATGAATTGAATGAATTTCTGCTTGTACGTAAGTTCCATATTTCCTTTCCTCCTGACGGCTTGCGCCGTTTTTTCTTATATTATAATGCAATTTATCTTTGATGAAGCTGTAACGTGCCCGTAAGCTCGGTAACGTTTTCCACGCCGTGCTTATCGCACCAAGCGTTCAAGCCCTCGATAATTTGAGGCATCGCGTACGGATTGGTAAAGTTTGCCGTACCCACCTGTACCGCCGTTGCGCCTGCCATTAAAAATTCGATAGCGTCCTCGGCGCAGGTGATACCCCCCATACCGATTACGGGAATTTTCACCGCTTGCGAAGCCTCGTACACCATGCGCACGGCAATAGGTTTTACTCCCGCGCCCGATACTCCGCCCGTGTTATTGGCAATAATGGGTTTTCTGCGTTCGATATCGATTGCCATGCCCGTCAGCGTATTGATAAGGGAAATGCAGTCTGCGCCGCCCCGCTCTGCCGCTTTGGCATTTTCCGCAATGCTTTCCACGTTGGGCGAAAGCTTGACAATGAGCGGCGTGCTTTTCAGCGCGCTTTTCGCCGCTTTGGTTACCGCTTCCACCGTGTCGGGCTTGATCCCGAACGCCATACCGCCGCTTTTTACGTTGGGGCAGGAGATGTTAAGCTCTATCATATCCACCTTGCCGTCCAAGCGTGCGCAAATATCGTGATAATCGTCCAAAGTTTTACCCGCCACGTTGGCAATAATACACGTGCCTTTCGTTTGCAGCCACGGTAAATCGTTTTCTAAAAAGTAATCCACGCCAGGGTTTTGCAAGCCCACGGCATTGAGAATAACGCCGCGACTTTCCGCAATACGGGGCACGGGATTGCCCAAACGGGGCTCTAACGTAAGACCTTTCGTGGAGATGCCGCCGATGGTGCCGATATCGTACAAGCCGTCAAACTCTCTGCCAAAGCCGTACGTTCCCGAAGCCGCGATGACGGGGTTTTTCAGCGTTACGCCGCAAAGTTTTACCGATAAATTTGCCATAATTTTTATTCCTTAATTATATGTAAGCTTTATTTTTTAACCGAAAGCAAACGGAACACGTTTTCCGCCGCCTGTTTGTACAAATCTTCCGCGTTATCTAATGCGTATTGCAGTTCCATGGGTTTATTGACGATTGCAAACGCCGCCGTCAAGCCCTTTTCGTACAGCTGCTGTGCGCCTGTGCCGATACTGCCCGCAATCGCCACCACGGGCACGCCTATCTTGGTGGTGCGTTTTAATATTCCGTCTATTACCTTGCCGTTTGCCGACTGAAAATCCACTCGGCCCTCGCCCGTGATTACCATATCCGCGTTTTGTATCGCCTCATCGAAGTTGCAAAGATTGAGCACCGTTTCGATTCCCGATTGTATCTTCGCTTTCAGAAACGCACGCAAGCCTGCGCCCAAGCCGCCTGCCGCTCCGCCGCCCGCAACGTCGATACTTTCTCCAAAGTACGCTTCTGCCACCTTGGCAAAGTTTTGCATTCCTTTTTCCAAAAAGTCTAAATCGGCGTCCGTTGCGCCCTTTTGCCTACCGTAGGTGTAGGTTGCTCCGCTTGCGCCAAGCAAAGGATTGGACACGTCGCAAAGCAACGTTACCTCTATCCCCGAAAAATCCAGAGCGTTTGTAGCGTCGATTTTTGCTACTTTCCAAAGTTCGTCGCCAACGCCCGAAAGCGGGTTGCCCTCTACGTCATAAAATGCGTAGCCGAGCGCAATCAACGCACCCATGCCCCCGTCGTTTGTGGCAGAACCGCCAAGCGTAACGTAAATTTTCTTATATCCGCTTTCTACGGCGTGGCGGATAAGATCGCCCGTGCCGAAAGAGGTGGTATAGCGCGCCTGCCGTTTTTCCGCAGGAACAAGCGGCAAGCCCGAAGCTTCGCTCATGCAGACAAGTGCGGTATCGTCGAACGTTCCGTAACGGGAAAGCATTTTTTCGCCGATTGGATTGGTCGCCTCTGCGGTAACGATTTTACCTTTTTTCTGCGTAATTACCGCTTCTAACGTTCCCTCGCCGCCGTCCGCGATAAGCAGCGGCACACATTCGCAATTTGGAAAAGTGCGTTTTGCCGCGGCGGTAAGAATTTCGTTTATTTTTTCACAGGACAGGCTGCCCTTGAAAGAATCGGAAGCAAATACGAATTTCATAACGTAACTTCCTGCGCGTTGAATACGGGTCCGTCCTTGCACACGCGCGCCTTTTTACCATTGGTTAAATCGCACACGCACACCACGCACGCGCCGATACCGCAGCCCATGCGTTCTTCCAAGGATACGTAGCAGGGCAAGCCCTCCCGTTGCGTTACCTGCTTTAAGGCGCGAAGCATGGGAGTAGGTCCGCACGAGAGCACTACGTCGGGGCGATACCCCTCTTGAAGTGCCTTTTCAAACGCCTGTACGGCGTTCATTTTTTCGCCGTAGCTTCCGTCGTCGGTAACGGCAACGAACTTGCTTGCTTTTTCAAATTCTTCCGTGCCGCAAACCGCGCCTTTATTGCGATAGCCGATGAACGCGGACATTTCCTTGGTATCGTTATATTGTTGTAAAACGGAAATGAGCGGGAATACGCCCACGCCGCCGCCGACCAACGCCACTTTCTTTTCGTTTTCTTCTACGTAGAAGCCGTTTCCAAGCGGCAAAAGTACGTTTGTTTGCGTACCTGCTTCCATATTTTTCAAAATTTGCGTTCCTTCGCCCTTGATTTGGTAACAAAACGTTACCAAGTTTTTCTCTGCTTTACAGATAGCGATAGGTCGGCGCAAAAGGTGCGTGCCGCCCACGGAAATATTGCCAAACTGACCCGCGCGGATAGCCGCTTCTTCGCCGATATCAAAAGTTACCGCGCAAATGTTGTCTGCGATACTTTCATTTTTTACAATCGTTGCAACGTAATCTTTCATAGTCTTCCTTGTCTTTGAACGTTATTTGACCGTTATTTGCCCATTTTCCCGATAACTTCGGAGAGGTCTTTTTGCATGGCGATACAAGCCGCGCGCGCCGCTTCGTAATACGTGCCGCCGTTCTTTTTATATGCGCACAAAATGCCGCGGGAGTTGTTGACAACGCCGCCCAGTCCGTCTGCCTTAAAGCAGGATTTCAGCATTTGCGCGTTGCCGCCCTGCGCTCCGTAACCGGGGATAAGGAAGAAGGTATGGGGCATGGTTTCTCTAAGCCGCGCAGCCTCCGTGGGGTGCGTTGCGCCTACCACCGCGCCTACCGCCGAATAGCCGTATTTGCCTACCGTGATTTCCCCCCATTTTTCCACCAAATTACCCATATGTTCGTACATGGGGATTCCGTTTTCCAAAACAAGGTTTTGCACCTCCGCGCCCGACGGATTGGACGTTTTTACTAGCACGAAAATACCCTTGTCGCGCTTTTCGCATTCTTCCACAAACGGAGCGATGCCGTCCGTGCCCAAATATCCGTTTACCGTTACGTAATCGGCAGGGAATGCCTTTCTCGCCGCTCCCTCGACAAGCGTTTCGCCAAGGAAGGTCTTGGCATAGCAGGAAGCCGTAGAGCCGATATCGTTACGCTTTGCGTCCGCAATGACTACCAAGTCTTTTTCCGCTGCGTATTTGAGCGTTTCTTCGTACGCTTTCATGCCCGCTACGCCGTACATTTCGTAATAGGCTATCTGCACCTTGACGGACGGAACGATATCGCGCACCGTATCAATGAGCTTTTTGTTAAATTCTACTACCCGTTCCGCAACGCCCTCAAACGTCGTTACGCCTTGGCGCATTTCGTCGGGAAGATAATCGAAAAGCGTGTCCAAGCCTACGCAGGTGGGGTTTTGCATTTCGATAATTTTTTCTATCAGTCTGTCCGTTATCATGTGTGTTTTCTCCTTTTTATGCTTGGTGTTTTATGCCTGATACTTATGCTTGGTTTTATGCTTGGTATTTGATTTCGCCATCGACAATCGTATATTTCACCGCGCCGAACAGCTTATACCCGCCAAACGGGCTGTTTTTGCCTTTGCTGACGAATTTTTCAGGCTGTACCGTCCACTCTTCGTCCAAATCGGCAACGGTAATATCCGCTACCTTGCCCTCGGCAAGCTCGCCGCCCTCTAACCCTAAAATACTTGCGGGAGCAGCCGACATTCTGTCCGCAAGTTGCGGAAGCGTCAACACGCCTGCTTTATACAGATAGGTGATTGCAAAGCCGAAAGAAGTTTCAATTCCGCTGATACCGAACGCCGCCAAGTTGTATTCTACGTTTTTATCGTTGATATGATGCGGCGCGTGGTCGGTAACGATACAATCGAGCGTTCCGTCCTTTAAGCCCGCCAAAACCGCCTGTTTATCTATTTCCTCTCTGATGGGAGGATTTACTTTCGTATTGGTATCAAAGCTGGTAATGATTTCGTCCGTTACGGCAAAGTAGTGCGGACACGTTTCCGCCGTAACCTTTACGCCCGCGCGCTTTGCGTCGCGGATAAGGCGTACGCCGCTATGCGTGGAGACGTGGCAAATATGCACGGGAACGTCCAAACTCTCGGCAAGGGCGATTTCTCTTGCGATGATGATGTCCTCCGCTGCTCGGGGACTGCCCTTTAAGCCTGCAATCGTAGAGCTTAACCCCTCGTTGACAACGCCGCCGTCCACAAGTTCTTTATCCTCGCAGTGGCAAAGGCATTTGATATTGAAGCCGCTGGCGTATTCCATAGCAAGGCGCATAAGGCGCGCGCTTTTTACCGCCACGCCGTCGTCGGAGATTGCCACCGCGCCCGCTTTTTTCATTTCGCCTACTTCCGCAAGCTGTTCGCCCTTTTCCCCTTTCGTGATTGCGCCGATAGGGTGTACCTTACAAAGGTTTACCTCCTGCGCTTTATGCTTTACGTAGCTTACCACTACTTTATTATCCATAATGGGATTGGTGTTGGGCATACAGCAAACTTGCGTAAACCCGCCCTTGACCGCCGCCTTACAGCCGCTTTCAATATCCTCTTTATATTCGTAGCCAGGGTCGCGCAAGTGCACGTGCATATCAATCAAGCCCGGGAATACGTGCTTGCCCGCCGCGTCTATCTCTTTATCGCCGTTGGGCGCGATATAATCCGCTATCTTTGCAATTTTGCCGTTCTCGATAAGAATATCCTTTTGCTCTACCGAATTTTTCAGTACTACGTTTCCGTTTCTGATAATCATTTGTTTTTCTCCTTATTGCGATAGTCGTTTAACAGCTTCAATGCCGCCATGCGGACGGCTATGCCCGAAAATACTTGCTCTTCTATGCGGCTTTGCTCGTGATCGATGACTTTGCCCGTCAGCTCTACGCCGCGATTGACAGGTCCAGGGTGCATGACAATCGCGTCCTTTTTGGCAAGCTTTAACGATTTTCCGTCTACACCGTAAAATTCCGCGTATTCGTTGAGGGAGGGGAAGTTGCCCGCCTGTTGGCGTTCTAATTGGATACGCAAGCCCATGACCACGTCTGCGTTTTCCAGAGCCTCTTCCTTTGTTCTGCAAAGGGTTGCGCCCAGCTTGTCTATCCCTTTGGGTATGAGCGTTTCAGGCGCGTACATGTACACCTCTGCCCCCATTTTCTTTAAGCCGAACAGATTGGATTTCGCCACGCGCGAGTGCTTGATGTCCCCTAAAATTGCCACCTTTAAGCCCTCTAACGAGCCGAACTTTTCCCGCATGGTAAGCATGTCCAACAAGCCTTGCGTGGGGTGTTCGTTCATGCCGTCGCCCGCGTTGAGAACGCTCGCTTTTACCGTTTTGGCAAGCAGGTAGGGCGCACCGCCCATGGGGTGGCGCATAATGAGGAAGTCGTTGAGCTGTGCGTCCAACGTTTTTCCCGTGTCCACCAACGTTTCGCCCTTTGCCACCGACGAGCTGCCCGCGGCGATATTGATTACCGTTGCGCCTAAATATTTGGCGGCAAGCTCGAAGCTAGTGCGCGTACGCGTACTGTTTTCGTAAAAGAGTATGGTTGCCGTTTTTCCCTTTAAGTAGGAGAGGTTTTTCTCCCCTGCTTTGAGGTGCTTCTTCATCTCGGCTGCGACATCTAAAAGCTCGGTGAGCTCCTCTTTCGTTACGTCGATTAAGCCGATGAGGTCTTTTCTTTGCAGCATAACTGCCTCCTGTAAAAATTGGCTATGTGTTTGTAAGCAAAAAGCAATCGGGCTTTCGCGATAAAGCCTAAAAAAGGCGATAAAGCCTAAAAATAACGTCTTGAACGAATCGACGCCCAAGACGCTAATGAACAAAACAGCACCACGCCGATTCGGTTGTTTCGTTGTATCGGTTAATATTATACCACTTTTTTTTTGTATTGTAAAGGATAAAAACGGAGGTTTTGGAAATCTTGAAAATTTTCTTTCCGTTTTTAGTTAAGTCAGTAGATTTTCACCAAGGAAAAGCCCACTTTGTCGCAGGAGGTGAGCAGGTATTCCACGCCGTTTAATTGCGTTTTTAAGGGGAAGTACGACGCTCCGTGAATATGACCGAACACCGCTTTTTGCACTCCGTTTTGTTCAAAGAGGTTGGTGAACAGCGTTTGTTCCGTTTTTAAGTGAAAGGGCGGGTAATGAATCATCGCTATTTTGGTATCCCCTGCCTCACAAAGCTTGTCCGCCTCCGCAAACGCAAGACGAAAGCGTTCCGCTTCCCGCAAATACAGCTTGGTGTCCTGCTCGGAATAGTCGGGGCTGCCCGGGCACGACCACCCGCGCGAGCCGACAATAACATAGCTGCCTATCTTCACGGCGTCCGTTTGTAAAAACACGAAGCTGTCGTCAGGAGCGGCGGCGCGTACTTTGGAAATGCCGTTCCACCAATAATCGTGATTGCCGCGAATGAACACTTTTTTTCCAGGCAAGTCTGCCAACGCTTGCAAATCGGGGCGTGCGTCGTCCAGCTTCATTGCCCAGCTAATATCGCCTGCAATCAGCACGATATCCTCTTGCTTTACCTTGGAAAGCCAGTCGTTTTTAATTTTTTCGAAATGCCCCTCCCAATTACCGCCGAACACGTCCATGGGCTTGTCCGTCGTGGTGGAAAGGTGTAAATCGCTGATAGCATAGATATTCATGGGAATATTATACCATTTTTTTTACAAAAAAGCAAGAAAAGGGAATACGTTTTGCGTACTTTGTTTTTGGGGAGTGGCGGGGTCGCCGCGCTACACTTCGTTTCGCTCGCAAGGAAAGCGCGGCTTCCCTGCTGGGAGTGTACTTTCGTACATGACCAAAGGGAAGCCGCCAGCTTGACGCAGAAATGCGACGTATGTATGTCGTTTTTAGCTTTTCGTTTTTTACTTGCAAGTCTTGCCTTGCGGGTATAAAGGCAACTCAAAAAATCCCGCGCACACCTCTTGCGAGTATTCCTGTGCGGGCGGAATTGCACAATACCCATAGGTGGGAATAAGCAATTCTACGGACATGGCAATTTTCAAAATCACCGTTACGCAAACGGTTGCCGTAAAGCCTTGCGTTTCCGCATTATACGTCGCTTCGGGCACTACCGCACTCACCACCGCTTGCACGGTAAAGGGCATAATGGACGGCGCGGGTACGTACAAAAGTACGTCCTGATTTAACGTGAGCGTTGCCGTGGCACTCCCCTCCACGCCGTTGGCGTCCGTAAACAGCACCTCCAAGGGTACGCTGACCGTGGCTTGCACGCGCGCGCAACGCTTATCCGCTTGCCTATCCACGTTGAGATTGGTAACCGTAGCCTCCGCCGACGTCGAACGAGCACTGATAAACGTTAAAGGACATGTAACCGTGGCAGGGTCAAGGTCTGTCAGCGTTAAGGCGTAGTTTTCTACCTGCGTCTGCTTTATCGCCGCGTCGAAAATGCGTTCCGCCTGAATACATACCTTTTCCGTCAAGCCGTTTATGGGATTGCCCGTAATCGAGCCAGGGCATTTATCCGATTGAAAATTAGAAAAAAAGGACATAAATCTACCTCCTGTGTAATGTAATTACCTATTATATTGTATGTAGCGACAGCGTTTTTGTGTTCCTATACTCTACACACCTTGCGAAAGCGGCGTATTAAAGTATTACTTGCATTCCGATATACAAAACGTCCGTGCCGTTTTGGAGATAATACCGTTCTTTACTGCCGCAAAGCAACGTTTTACTCTCCCCCGCCTTTACCGTGTAGGCGTTCCCGCGGCGGTTTGGAATGTACAAAACCGAACCTGTGGGTGGCTCTGCCGTCAATCCGTTTTCACGGGCAAGGAGATAGGGCGAAACGCCAAACGCGGCGGCGATTTGGCGTACCGTTTGCTTTTCTTTTACTTGATAATAAACAGGTATTTGTATTTGCAGCATAGTTTACTATATGTATTTACCCTTAAAAAAATGAACGGTCAATTAGCATAATTGCGCGGGAACGGCTCGTACAATAATAGTATGAAAAACAGAACGTCCTCGCAAGCACAAAACAATCGCCACGCTTCCCACACAACCACCGTCTATACCACCGCCTCCCTCGTTACCTTTTTATCGGTAGCCGAACGGGGCTTGGGGTTTTTATACCGTATCGTCTTATCCCGTCTTATCGGCGCGGAGGGGTTGGGCTTGTATCAGGTTTCCCTTTCCCTATTTTCCGTATTTTTGACGGTGGGCACGGGCGGTATCCCCATTACCGTTTCGAGACTCATCAGCAAAAGCAAGGCGGAAAACAACTTGCGCGGAGAAAGCAATGCCTTTTCAGCAGGAGCGGCGTTATCCTTGCTGCTTACTCTGCCCGTTTTGTTGGTATTTCTGCCCTTTGGCGAACACTTTACCTTTTTATTTTCAGACGTCCGCGCAGTGGAAGTGTTCAAAATTTTATTGCTGGGCTTGGCGTTCTCCTCCCTGTACGCCGTCATACGCGGGTTTTTATGGGGAAACAAGCGGTTTTTGACAGGCTCGGTTTTGGAAATCGCAGAAGAAACGGTGATGGTGATTGCGGGCGTGTGCTTGCTTCGCCGCGCAGACAGCTCGCTTTCGGGCGCAAAGCTCGCTGCGTGGGCGGTGGTAATCTCTTACCTTTTTTCGTTTACCGCTTCCTCTTTATGCTACTTCTTCGGCGGCGGCAGACTGTCTAACCCCACCAAAGCGTTAAAGCCCCTGTTTCGTTCTACCATGCCCATTACCGCCGTTCGGGCGAGCAGCTCGCTTGTCAATTCCGCCGTTGCCGTATTGCTTCCCGCTATGTTGATACGGGCAGGCGCGACAAGCTCGGAGGCGTTACGGCTGTTCGGCGTGGTGTCGGGTATGGCAGTACCCGTTCTGTTTATCCCCGCTACGGTGATAGGGTCGTTGGCGTTGGTGCTTGTGCCCGAGCTGTCCGAGGATTATTACGGAAAGCATTCCGAGCGGTTACATAAAAATTTAGAACGGGGATTGCGCATTGCCTTTTTGGTGGCTTGCGTTTTGCTGCCCTTTTTCTATGCTCTTGGGAACGAATTGGGCTCGCTTGCTTTCTCCGACGACTTGGCGGGCGAAATCATCGTAAAGGGCTGCGTTATCCTCCTGCCCATGAGCCTTACTATGATTACGACAAGCATGCTCAATTCCATGGGTTACGAGCGGCAAACGTATATCTTTTATTTTATCGGAGCGGCGGTAACGTTGCTTTGTATCGTTCTGCTTCCCGCGGTGTGCGGCGTGTATGCGTACGTGGTGGGCTTGGGCGCAAGCTTTTTGATAAACGCCGTTTGCAACGTCGTATTGCTTGCGCAAAAATGCCCCAAACTGTTTACAAAGTACGGAAAACGCTTGGCGATAACGGGAACGAAAGCGTTGCTTGCCGTTTTACCTCTGTCGCTATTTGGAAAATTGCTTTCCGTTTTATTTTCGCGCGTACTGTCTGCGTTTTTCTCCGCCGTGTGTACTGCTCTGTTGCTTGGAGCGGCTACCGTTGCCGTTTATTTTGCGCTGGGTATCGCGTCCGTACGCGGGATAAAAGAGGCTTGTTTTACTCGAAAAGCCAAGAAATCGGCGAAAAAACAAGGATAACGGGCAATATTTTCTGTTTTTTATGCTTTTTTATGCTTTTTTCGTAACTTTCGGCATTCCGTTTCTTGACAATGGGAAAAATTAAGAGTAAAATATATTCGTAACAAAATTTTTTAGCAAGGAGAACTTTTATGGGCTACAAGACAAAAGAATGGCGCAATACGATGCGCGTTACTCTTGATTACAACAATATGACGGACAAGTTTTTGGGCGAACAGGGTTTCACCGCCAAAGACCTCTCCGCTTACAACCGCAAAGCCGCTAACGCTTTCCGTTACGTGAAAGAAAACCGCGGCAAGGACGAGCTGTATATGGGTTGGACGGAACTCCCTTACAACCAAAACGAAATTGTGGCGGATATTTTGGCAACGGCGAAAAATATTCGTGCGAAGTTCCAAAACTTTGTTGTTTTGGGTATCGGCGGCAGTGCGCTCGGTCCTATTATGGCGTTTAACGCTCTTTGCCATTTGCATTACAACGATTTACCGAAAATTAAGAGAAAGGGCCCTAAATTTTACGTGGAAGACAACGTTGACCCCGTAAGAATGCGCGATTTGTTGGACGTTATCGACCCCGCAAAAACCTGCTTTAACGTGGTTTCTAAATCGGGTGCGACCAGCGAAACGATGACGCAATACCTCATCATTTTGGATTTGTTGAAGAAAGCGGGCGTGGACGTGAAAGAAAACGTTATCTTTACCACCGACGCTAACAAGGGCAACCTTAAAAAGATCTCCGACGAAGCGGGCGGCATTAAAAGCTACGTGCTTCCCGACGGCGTAGGCGGCAGATTTTCGCAGCTCTGCCCCGTAGGACTTCTGCCTGCGGCGGTGCTTGGCATCGATATTAAGGGTCTGCTTGCGGGCGCGGCGTATATGGACCACGTATGTAAAGCTCCCTCTATGTACAAAAACCCTGCGTTGATGTGTGCCGTTTTGCAAATCGCCGCTATGGAACAGGGCAAAAACGTCGGCGTTATGATGCCCTATTCGGATAATTTGAAATTCCTCGCCGACTGGTATTGCCAGCTTTGGGCGGAATCCCTCGGCAAAAACGTAACGCTTGACGGCAAGCCTTGCAACGTCGGTCAAACGCCCGTGAAATCGCTTGGCGTTACCGATCAGCACTCGCAGGTACAGCTTTATACGGAAGGTCCTTTCGACAAGGTGGTTACCTTCCTTTCCTTGAAAAAATATGCGTGCGAAATGCCTATTCCCCACGGCTGTGAAAACATTCCCGACGTGGCGTTCTTGGGCGGTCATACCATGGAAGAGCTTATCCAAGCAGAAAACGCCGCTACCGCTTACGCGCTTACCAAGGCGGGCAGAATGAACTACACGCTGTGGATTCCCGAGCTTAACGCGTTTACGCTTGGTCAGCTGTTATTCCTCTTCGAGCTGCAAACGGCATACGCAGGCGCAATGCTCAATATCAACACGTTCAATCAGCCGGGCGTGGAAGAGGGCAAAAAGGCTACGTTTGCACTTCTTGGCAAGGCTGGCTATGCGGAAAAGAAAAAGGAACTCGATTCCCTCCCCGCAAAAGACCCCGCTTGCATTATCTAAATTTCATTATCTAATGTAATCAATTAAAAGCCATAAGGACTTGCATTTTTTTGCAAGTCCTTATTTTTTTAGGTATACACAGCGTAAAATGTGGCAATACTTTACCTGACGAACGGAAAACCCTGCTTTTTACATATACTGTGGTAAGGAGTGTCGTTGGTTTTTCAAAAGAGGTGGTTTCATGAACGTCAAACGCGGCGAATTATATTATGCGGATCTTTCTCCCGTAGTGGGAAGCGAGCAGGGCGGCATACGCCCCGTGCTTGTGGTGCAAAATGATATCGGGAATAAATATTCCCCCACCATTATCGCCGCCGCCGTTACTAGCAAGATTAACAAGGCGAAGCTCCCTACCCATATCGAGCTCCCGTCGGCGTACGGCTTGGCAAAGGACAGCGTTATTTTATTAGAGCAAATCCGCACCTTGGATAAACGCCGTCTAAAAGAACGCATCGGCGAGCTTCCGCCCGCTACCATGCTACGTGTCAACAAAGCCATTTTGATAAGTCTTGGCTTCCCCGTCAATAATTGAATTTTACAATCATTAAATTTTACAAAAATACAGTTTTTTTCCGAAAAACGCCCACATTTCGTGGCGTTTTTTCTTTTATACTTGATGGTAACGTATTATATCACGATATCACGCGCTACGGCGTGGCGTTTGGGAGGTTTTTTATGACGTTCAAAAAATCGGCGGAGCCTATCCGCGTTTTGTTATACGCGCTGTTTGCCGCCGCATTACTGTTTTTGCGGTTTGTCGGGGACAACGGCGAGCCGCTAGGCTTGGCTTTGGTTTATGCCTTGGGATATGCAGGTCTTTCGCCGTATATCGCCGCCGTTTGTTACGCTTGCACCGCTTTCGTTTTCTTTCAGTGGCGGCAATTTTTTCTATACGTTTTACAGTCGGTATTGCTTTGCGTGGGATTTTTAATACAGGCTCGGTTGCGGAAAACGAACGCGCGCGCACATTTCCTACCGCCCCTTATCGCATTGGCGTTGGGGCTAGTCTTTTTCGCGGCGTTTGCGCCGTTTACGCCTTACCTTTTGCCTTTCCGTTTAACTCTGCCCACTATTGCGCAAAGGGTACTTATCGCCGCCGCGGTATTTTTGTCGGCGGCGGTGTTTTCGGTGGGGATTCGGACTTTATTGCAAAAATGCTTACAGTGCCGATTACGAAGCGAGGAGCTGGTTTTTTGCATTTTATTTTTCGTACTTACAGGAGTGGGGCTTTGTCGGTTTTTGGGCATAAACGCATACCTGGGTGCCGCGTTTTTTATTTTACTTACCTTTTCGTGCGTAACCAAAGACGCCACCGCGCTTGTTTGCGCGTTCACTCTTTCCCTGCCGCCGCTCCTGGCTTTCGGCGTTTCGCCCGAACGGTTTTTTCTGTACGGTATCGTGCTTACTTTATTCCAAAAATCGGGCAGACTTGCGGGGGCTTGCGCCTTTTTAGCCGTATTTTTTGCGTACGGGTACGTGGACGGCATTTATACGCTTGAAACGAGTGCTTTGGTACAATCGGTATTATCCGCTCTTCTTCCTGTATTGCTGTTTATCCTACTCCCCGCGCCGCTTATCCGCGAGCTGGAAAACCGCTTGGTATATTATCGGGAAAAGCACCTTTCGCGCATTGCCATTAATCGCAACCGCGCGGCAATCGGTCAGCAGCTGTTTGAGCTTTCCTCGGTATTTCGGGAAATCCAAGCCACCTTTGCGGCATTAGGCACTACCGAAGCGGAGGAGGGAGCAAAGGAGTATATCCGTACTTGCGTGGTAGAATCAGTCTGCAAAACGTGCCCTCAATACCGAGCCTGTCAGCGCAAAAAGGTGTTTACCGAGCTATCCAAGGTAATCGACGTGGGATGTTTGAAAGGCAAAACCAACCTTATCGACCTCCCTCGTTCGGTGGCGGACGTATGCGTCAACCAAAACGGGATATTGCGTGCCGTCAACCGACAGATAGGCGAATACAAGCGGTATATGACGGAGACGGAAAATGCCGCCGCAGGCAGAAATTTATTGGCGGGTCAAGCGCAGGGTGTAAGCGAAATTTTGAAAAATCTTGCCTTAGAACAAAGCGAGCCGTTACGCATTTACACGGACAAGGAACGGCGTTTTAACAACGCTCTTTTAAGGGCGGGTATCGTTTGTTCGGAGGTGTTGGTATATGGTAGTGAGGAGGATATTACCCTTTCCCTCATCACTTACGGCAAGGCGGACGTCAAAACGATTGCCGCCGTGGCAACCGAGCTGTTTGGCGAAACGATGACCATTTCCAAACGGCTGACCTTGGGCGCGGACAAGTATTGCTGTATCTTACACAAACGCCCCCGCTTTGACGCGGCGTTCGGCGTGGCTACCGTGAAAAAAGCGGGCGAGGCGGCAAGCGGGGATTCCCATTCCGTTATCAAAATAGACGAGCGGCGGTTTTTGGTGGTTCTATCCGACGGCATGGGCAGCGGCGAATACGCTCGGCGCATTTCCGAAAGCACCGTTTCCCTCTTGGAAAGCTTTTATCGAGCAAAAATGCCCGCCGATTCCGTGCTGTCCTCTATCAACAAGCTATTGACGTTTAGCAAGGAGGAAACGTTTGCGTGTGTGGATATTGCGGTGGTGGATTTGGACAGCGGCAGAGCGGATATCGTCAAAATAGGCTCGCCCATGGGCTTTATTCTCTCCGATAACACCGTAAAAGTGTTGGAAAGCGGGTCGTTGCCCTTGGGAATTTTGGATTCGCTACGTCCCGATTCCGCCACCTACGGGTTAGGCGAAAACGATATTTTGCTATTTTTAAGCGACGGCATTACCGATGCGTTTGGGTCGGCGACCGATTTATACGACGCGCTGAAAAGTATTCCCATTCACAACCCGCAGCAGCTTGCCGACCTGCTTTTAGACAGCGCGCTGAAAGCGTACGGCGGGGTTGCCAAGGACGATATGACCGCCGTTGCCGTACGGCTTTTCAAGGCGGCGTAAGCTTTTATATCATAAAAACAGCACTTGCAAGGCGATTGCCTTGCGAGGGCTTCCGTTTTTCAGTTTTGAGGTTTGGGTTCTTCGTCAAAATTGCCCTTTTCGGCAAGGATATACTGCGGTCGGTTTTGCACCTCTTTATATATCATATACGTATAGAGATTAGACAAGCCCTGACAAAAGAGTATCAAACCCGTTGCCAACCCGATGACGGGAAACAGCCACGGCGTAAGCGTATCGTACAGCGCGCCCGACAGCGTGAGAACGAGCAATACTGCCATTGCCAACACGCTAACCACGGCAAGCCCCGCGCCTAATTTCAACGGCAACGTAAGCGGAGCGTCCGTATTGGGCAAAATCCCCGTTTGCGCAAGCTTCGCCATTTTTTTGACCGTGTAATGAGAAGTACCTGCTATCCGTTGCGGACGGTCGAATTCTACACTCGTCTGACGGAAGCCTACCCAACACGCCTGCACGCGCAACAGTCTGTCGTGTTCTGGCATAGACAACAGTGCGTTTACCACCGCTCTATCGTACAGCTTGAAATCGCCGGAATTTTGCATTTTTAAGCCCGTGGTCTTACCCATGGTGGCGTAAAATGCTTTTGCGGTGATTCGCTTGAACGGCTTATCCTGTTCTCTTGTGCGGCGTTTGCCGTGGATAATTTGATACCCCTCTTTCCATAATTTTATCATTTCGGGCAGAACGGCGGGAGGGTCTTGCAGGTCGGTATCCATGACGATAACCGCCTCGCCGCTCGCCTCTTTGAGTCCGCAATAAATCGCCGCCTGCTGACCGAAGTTACGGGAAAAACGGCAGAATTTGACGTGCGTATCCTGCCCAGCAAGCTCGTTAATGACCGATTGCGTTTTATCCGTGCTTCCGTCGTTGATAAAAATGAGTTCGTAATTCCCCTCTTGCGTTTGCATAACGGCGGTAACCGCTTGGTAGAAGCTATGCAGAGCTTCTTCCTCGTTATATGCGGGCGCAACGATTGAATACGTTACCATAAACATACCTCTTATCAAAACACCGACGTGTTTGAAAACGTCGGTGTTTGTGTTTTGTTTTTAGCCAAGATTAAACCAAAAGATTAGTCCATCTTTTCCAGCAAGCGCAAATCGATACCCTTTTCGCCGATCTTGATGATTTCTACTTTCACTTTATCGCCGATATTGAGTACGTCTTCCACTTGGTTTACTCTCTGTTCGGAGAGCTTGGAAATGTGAATCATGCCGTCCTTACCAGGTGCAAATTCAACAAACGCACCCACCTTGGAAAGGATACGCACTACCACGCCTACGAACATATCGCCCACTTCGGGGTCGTGTGCGATAGATTCCACAATCGCTTTCGCACGGTTTGCGTTTGCAACGTCGCCATAGCAAGCGATGCATACCGTTCCGTCTTCTTCGATGTCAATCTTCGTACCCGTTTGTTCGATAATCTTGTTGATAACCTTACCCTGCTTGCCGACAACGTCGCCAATCTTTTCGGGATTGATTTTGAACGTGATAATCTTGGGTGCATACGTGGAAAGCTGTTCGTTTACAGCGGGAATGCATTCCAACATTTTGCCAAGGATATGTCTTCTCGCTTCCTGCGCCTGTGCGATAGCGTCCAACATGATTTCCTCGGAAATACCCTTAATCTTGATATCCATTTGAATAGCCGTGATACCTTTTTCCGTACCTGCTACCTTGAAGTCCATGTCGCCAAGGAAGTCTTCTAAGCCTTGGATATCCGTCATGATAACGTACTTGCCCGTTTCGGGGTCTTTGATAAGACCCATTGCGCAGCCTGCTACGGGAGCTTTGATAGGCACGCCTGCGTCCATAAGCGCCATGGTAGAACCGCACACGGAAGCCATCGACGACGAACCGTTAGACGACATAATGTCGGATACCACGCGGATTGCGTACGGGAATTCGTCGGGTTCGGGAATAACGGGAACAAGGGCGCGTTCTGCCAACGCACCGTGTCCGATTTCACGACGGCCGGGGCTTCTCAAAGCCTTTGCTTCGCCCGTGCAGTAGCCGGGGAAGTTATATTGGTGCATATATCTCTTTTCTTCTTCTTCGTCCAAGCCTTCCATTCTCTGCGCTTCGCCAAGCATACCAAGCGTACACGTGGTGAGGGCTTGCGTTTGACCTCTCGTGAAGATTGCCGAGCCGTGAACGCGGGGCAAAATGCCGTGTTCGCACCAGATAGGACGAACTTCTTTCAATGTTCTGCCGTCGGGACGGATACCCTTATCGAAAATCTTCGCACGAACGATTCCCTTTACGATATAGTAAATGGAGTCTTTCACTTCGCGAATTTGGTCGGGGTAAATTTCGGAGAAATGCGCGATGATTTCCGCTTCCGCCGCCGCTTGACGAGCTTGTCTTTCCTGACGGTCGAACGTGTCCAAAGCTGCAACCAATTTGTCGTAGCCGTAAGCTTTTACCGCTGCGTCCAAATCTTCGGGGATATGGTAGAATTCCATTTCCTTTTTGGGCTTGCCCACTTCTTTTGCGATTTCTTCTACAAACGCGCAAACCTTTTTAATTTCTTCATGACCGTACGTGATTGCGCCAACCATTTCCGCGTCGGTAACTTCTTTCGCGCCTGCCTCGATCATGAGGATAGCGTCTTTCGTACCCGCCAAGGAAAGGTGAATGGTGCTCTTTTCCTTTTCTTCTACCGTGGGGTTGATGATATATTTACCGTCAATAAGTCCAACGATAACCGAACCCGTAGGTCCTGCCCAAGGAATATCCGAAATGGAAAGTGCAATGGACGAACCGATCATGGCGATAGGTTCGGGAGCGATGTCGGGGTCGACGGAAAGTGCCGTCGCCACAACTACCACGTCGTTGAAAATTCCTTTCGGGAACAGAGGACGGATAGGTCTGTCGATCAAACGGCTAATCAAGATAGCCTTATCGGACGCTCTACCCTCTCTCTTTTTGAAGCCGCCGGGGATTTTACCCACAGCGAACATTTTTTCTTCATAATCTACGGACAGGGGGAAGAAATCCATACCCTCTCTCGCCGTTTCCGACATACATACCGATACGTGCACCGCCGTGTCTCCGCAACGGACAAGGCACGCGCCGTTGGCTTGTTCTGCATACTTACCGATTTCTACGGTAAGCTCTCTCCCCGCATAGTCTGTTTTGAATACTCTGCTGTTTTCTAATGCTGGCATTTTTGTAAATCTCCTTTCTTTCTATTCTTTTTTGTTCTTGTCCACCCGCGCCTTTTGACGGGGCAGAGGGGTTTACGGAGGAGAACTTAAACTCGCCATGCCGTAGCTTGTCCGCGCTCTCTCGCCGTATTCATAAAAAAGAGCGAGGTAAAAAACACCCGCCCTTTTTATGGTTGCTTATTTTCTCAATCCCAAAGCTTCAACGATTGCTCTGTATCTGTTGATGTCTTTTTCTTTCAGATAGTCCAAAAGACCACGGCGTTTACCTACCATTTTCAACAGACCGCGACGGGAATGATTGTCCTGTTTGTTTGCCTTCAAATGCTCGTTGAGGTGGTTAATTCTCGCCGTCAACAAAGCGATTTGAACTTCGGGCGAACCGGTGTCGCCTTCGTGCGTAGCGTACTTTGCAATAATTTCGTTCTTTTCCATTTCTTTTTATCCTCCTATGGAATGTATCTCGTATTACCAAGAAGTACGTGGAGAATCGTGCTTCCTCGTAACCGTTACTACTATTTTACCATAAACTTTCCCGAATGTAAATTAAATTTACCTATATTTTTCGCTTTTTTCGCCGTTTATTCAAAAAATTTCCGTTTTTCCGCAATGATTGTATCGATATTTTCGATATACGTTTTCAAATCCTTTTGCGAAGCGAAGCGGTCTATCCTGCCCAACGCGTTTTTTACCCGTTTGGAAATAGCGTTTGCTCCCACCGCCAAATTATTCGCCGTTTCTTCCATGACGTCTATATTATATACGCACGCCTTATTCGGCTTCGTCCAGCCTACGTTTTCGTTGTTCCCCGCTTGATATTTTTGTCGGTACATATAATAAGGAAGATACCCGTTTTTGGATAAAATTTCACGAGAAATGCCTACCATGTCTGAGATGAACCCGTTTTCTAAATAGGAAATTTCCTCTTTCAGCTTCGCTCCCGATTTCAAGGAAAGACAATGCACCGTGATATTCGCCGCTCCCGTAGCCACAGCCTTTTCCACGCCGAAAGCAAACGTTCCCACCGTCTCCTCCGTCAAGCCTGCAATCAGGTCGATATTGACGTCGAAACCGTATTTTTCGCTCATTTCATACGCCTTATAAAAATCGGCAACCGTGTGCTTTCTTCCTATCTTTTGCAAAGTTTCGTCCGAAAACGTTTGCGGATTGATACAAATTCTATTCACGCCAAATTCTTTCAAAAGCTGTAATTTTTCCTCACTGAACACGTCAGGTCTGCCCGCTTCCACCGTGTATTCGGCTTGACCTCCGAACGAACGATAAATAGAGTCTGTCGCCTCCAAGACGCGGCGAAGTTCGGGCGCGTCCAAGGCAAACGGCGTACCACCGCCGATATACACGCTGCGTAAATTTCCCACGCTGTCCTTTGCCGCCGCAATTTCCTTTTCAAGACACTGCAAATAGGCAGGCAAAAACGAGCGCGTTTTCTCTATGGGCGCGGTAATAAACGAACAATACGCGCATTTGGTGGGGCAGAACGGCAAGGAGATAAACACGTCCGTGTTCTCGTCCTTTTTTTCGTATATCCCCTTTTGCGTTTGCAAAATTTGCGCCACCAAGCGGATATTTTCCTCGCTTACCTGCATACGGCGAAAGAGTTCTTCGGGGTCGCGGCCGTTTTCTATTTCCGTATAGGCAAGCTTGGTGGGGCGTATGCCCGTCAGCGCACCCCAAGGCATGCGCTCTTGATAGGTTTGACTGAGAATTTCATACAATCGGAGCTTGGCGAAACGGCGTTCGAACCGTTTATAGTCTAATTCGTCTTTTACTTCGGCGACGTCGGTGAAGGAATATTCCGCTCCGTCCACTTTGAACGCGTTATAAAACACGCCCGCTTCAAAGTGAAAGGCGTGTTCGATGGTTTCGGGTCGGCGTTTGAATAGCCGCGCCGCGTCCAAAATTTCGTTTTCCAAAAATGCACAGTTGGTTGTAAGCGTCATGATTTCTTTCGTCCGTGAATATCCTTATCGTGTTATAAATCTACCATGAAAGGGTTGGTTTCGCGTTCCGTTTGCAGGGTGGTTTCTTCGTTATGCCCCGCATATACGGGCATATCCCCGTCCAGCGCATACAGGCGTTTTAAGCTTTGGCGAAGCTGGTGCATATCCCCCGTAGGAAAATCCGTTCTGCCTATCGTGCCGCAAAAGAGCGTATCGCCCGTGAACAAATACCTGCCCCCGTCTTTTTCCGTTACGAGATAGCAAACGCTGCCTTTCGTATGCCCCGCCGTCAACAGCGTGGTTATCTCTATTCCGCACAAAACGCGCGTTTGGTTATCGTCCAAGGTTTCGTCCACGGTATAAGGAAAACGGGGTGCGCCGAACAGATGGAACAGGTCGGCTGTCGTACCGATAAGCGGCTTTTCCTGCACGGAACAAAGCACTTTCGCACCCGACTCTTGCAACGCTTGCACGCCGCCGACGTGGTCGAAATGGCAATGGGTTAAGAGCACGTATTGCGCCGTTAGATTGCGTTTTTTAAGCTCTTCTAACACGCCTACATGAGCAGGGTCAATCACCACGGCGGTTTTTTCGTCCGCTGTCAGCACGTACGTATTTGCACCAAAGCCCCGAGGGGAAAGTCTGATAATTTGCATAGTGAGTTTCCTTACAAGACATTGTTCGTTACCGAACAAGTTCGTTATCCCGATAAAAACGACAGAGATGCGAGCAAGACAAGGAAAGCGTGGCTTCCCCGTAGGGAGTGTACTTAGTCGTACACGACCAAGGGGAAACGCAAGCTTGACGAAGAAATGCGTAGCATATTCTTCGTGTTTAAGACAGGGAGGTTATGCGGCGCACCTCATATATCCGCCTATCCGCTTGCATTTTCTTGATAAGCATATCCACTTCTCCAAGATCCGCAAAGGAGATAATGGCTTCCATTACCGCGTCGCGATTTTTATCCGTTCTGCCGTTGATGGAGGAGAGCGACAATCGCAAATCGGACACAACGCTAGACAATACGGCAATCGCCGCTCCTTGATCCGCCGCGCGGATAAAGATATTGGCGTTAAAGCGTTGCTTTGTTCCCTCTTCGATATTCCAAGTAGCCTCTAACAGTCGGCTTGCTTCCATGCCCTTGATATTGGGGCAATCGGCACGGTGTATCACCACGCCTCTGCCACGAGAGGTAAAGCCGACAATCTCATCTCCCGGCACGGGCGCACAGCAGCCCGCAAAGCGCACCAGCATTCCCGCCTGACCTTTGATAAGCACACCGCCCGGATTCTTCTTTCCGCTATTGCCCGTAAGCGTTTGCACCGCTTGCGGCGTTTCCTTGCGGTAATGGTCGATAAGCTTAAACAAAATTTGATTGACGGAAATAGACCCGTACCCCACCGCCGCAAACATCTCTTCCACTTCCCCAAACGAGAAGCGTTCGGAAATGCGCTTGAAGCTTTCGGGATTGAGCAACGACGAGAGCGAATACCCGCGCTTTTTCGCTTCCTCGTCCAGCTTTAACTGACCGATACGGATATTGTCCTCTTTCAGCTCGTTTTTATAAAATTGACGAATCTTCGCTTTCGCACTAGACGATTTGATAAATTTCAGCCAATCGCGCGAAGGTCCTTTGGAGTTGGGCGAAGTGATAATTTCCACCACGTCGCCAACCTCTAACGTCGTGGTAAGGGGCACGATTTTTTGATTTACACGCGCACCCGTACAGCGGTTGCCCACCTCCGAGTGGATTGCATACGCAAAATCGACGGGTGTTGCCTCGGGCGGCAGCGAAATAACCTTGCCGCGCGGCGTAAATACCAACAATTCGTGGCTGTAAAGCTCCGTTTTCAAGGCGTCGATAAACTCGCGCGAGTCCTTCAAATCGCCCTGCCATTCCATAACCTCGCGAAGCCACGTCAAGCGGCTTTCAAAGTTGTTTTTCGCTTCTTCCGTTCTGCCCTCTTTGTATTTCCAATGCGCCGCGATACCAAATTCTGCAACTTTATGCATTTCTTCCGTGCGGATTTGTATCTCAAACGGCTGACCGTATTTGGTCATAACCGTGGTGTGCAACGATTGGTATTTATTGGGCTTTGGCGTAGCGATATAGTCTTTGATACGCCCGGGAATAGGCTTCCATTTTTCGTGAATCTCCCCAAGCACCGTATAGCACGCGCGCACGTCCTTTACGATAACGCGCACCGCCGTTAAATCGTATATCTGGTCGAGCGATTTGCCCTTGTTTTTCATCTTTTTATATATGGAATAGAAATGCTTGGGCCGACCGAACACTTCCCCCTCAACGCCGTCTAATTCCATCAGCGTTTTTATCTCTTCGACGATTTGATTGACAAATTCTTTGCGTTCGGACAGCCGTTCGCGGATATTATACACCAAATATTCGTACGATTCGGGGTCGAGATATTTAAGGCACAAGTCCTCTAATTCGCACTTGATTTGCGAAATACCCAGCCGCCCTGCAAGCGGCGCGTAAATTTCCAGCGTTTCGCTTGCCATGCGCTGTTGGCGTTCGTGCGAAAGAAAGTTGAGCGAACGCATATTGTGCAGTCTATCTGCAAGCTTGATGATGATAACGCGGACGTCCTTTGCCATTGCAACGAAAATTTTACGGAAGTTTTCCGCATCCGCGTCCTCTTGCGATTTGAAAACGATTTTTTCAAGCTTGGTTACGCCGCTGACCAGCGCCAACACCTCCGCGCCAAATTCGCGGCGGATATCCTCTTCCGTCGATTCGGTGTCCTCGATGACGTCGTGCAAAAGCGCGGCGGCAATGGTTGCCGCGTCTAACCCTAATTCCATTAAAATATCCGCTACCGCGCAGGGATGAATAAAATACGGCTCGCCCGAAGCTCGCTTTTGATTGGCGTGCGCATTGGAGGCGTAATCGTATGCCTTTACAAGCATCGTTTCGTCTTCTGCATCGTACAGTTGTCGTATTCTTTTTAACGTGTTTTCCATAGTCTTTCCCGTTGAAAATCAAGCGAAGCCGCTTTTGTCGTTACGTGTTTCATTATGATGTTATCGTTTTTTACCTTTGTTGCAGCAGGCATACCTTGCGATAAATAGCGGAATCGGCTAGTTCAGCTTTTACCCCACGATACACCGTCAGTTTTCCCTCGTCAAACGCTACAAGCCCCAGCTCCTCAAATACGTTCAAGGCGAAAATGAACTCTAATTTATCAAAGCCCAAGCCGTCGCAAGCGAACGCCAATTCCTCGGCGGTTGCGCCGCAGAGCGCGTTTACGTCCCGTCGAAGCGCGGAAAATATATCCAAAAGCCGTTCTCTTGAAACGGAGAGCTGCTCGAACATGGTATAGCCGCAAATATCTCGATTGACGTACACCGTTCTTCCCGCAAGTGCCGTTACGTTATAATCGGCAGGCGTATCCAAGAAAATAAAATCCCGATAGCCCGACAAGTCCGCGTCGGGGGCGGGCGATACAATCAACGTGTTGGATACGTTACGCGAAGAGGGGTAAAACAAATCGCAGTTAAAACCGTTTAATTCCTCGTAAAGGCGTACCGTTCGTCTATCCGATGCGATAAGGCACAGCCCGTATTTGCACTGTTCTCTCTTTTGCTTTATCAGAGCCTTAATTTCCGCTGTGGAAAGGAGCACGGGCGTTACGCTTACCGACTCCGTATAAGAGCGCGCCACGGCGTTGGCAAAAATGCTTTCTGCCGTCTGCCTACCCGTTCTGCCGTCGTACAGCAAATCTCGCACGATACCTTTGATATATTCTCTGCCCTTAAAGTGGGAAACAGAGATTTCAAAAACGATTTTCTTTCTTACGTCGCTTTCGATTATCTTTACGTGCTTCATACCCGAAAAATAGGTGAGGTCGATATAATCACTTTTCACCGAAAGGTGCGGAGAAGCAAATTTTAACGGTCTTGCCACGCACGCGCCCGCCGAAATACTGAACAGCGGACGGCGGTGCCCTACGCCATAAGGCTCCATTTCCATAAGCTCGCGGGCAAATTTTTCGGAGAACGGAGCAGTAATCTCCTCACTGATATAAATACGCCGATCGAAGTCTTCGGGTGCATATTTGCCGCCGATTTCCTCGTTTAACGCTTGCTCTAATTTCTCAAAATTGTCCACGCGCACGTTCACGCCCGCTGCTTGCGCATGACCGCCAAATTCCTCTATATACTCCCCGCAATTTTTCAGAGCGGTAAAAATGTTGACGCTTTCAATGCTCCGTGCGCTGCCTTTGAGCATATCTCCGTTATGCACGAAAAGCAGGGTGGGGCGATTGTATTCCTCGGCGATACGCGCCGCAACGATACCGATAAAGCCCGTATTCCAGCTTTCGTCCGAAAGCATAATCACGTTGCCGTACGCGCCCTTTTTCAGTAGCTTTTGCTTCGCGGAAGCGTACAGCTCGTCGCAATATTTCTGCCGTTCGGTATTGTATAAGCAAAGCTGTACGGACAAGTCGTGTATTTGCAACGGGTCGTCGCAGGTAAACAACTCAAACGCCGCCCGCGCGTCGCCCATTCTGCCCGCCGCATTGACGCGGGGCGCAAGGGTAAACGCAAGCGTTTGCGCCGTAATTGCGTCGTACGTTTTGCCGATGAGCGAAGCAAAGCAAGGACGGATATTGTTATTGAAAGCTTTCAAGCCCTCCGTTACGATATCCCTGTTTTCCCCCAGCAACGGAACGCTATCCGCTACCGTCGCAAGTGCGGCAAAATCTAAATATTGATACGCCCGTTCGCCTATCAACGCACACGCCACCTTAAACGCCACCCCCGCTCCGCACAGGTTGTCGTAAGGGTAATCGTCCTGCAATTTGGGATTGACGATAACGCAATCGGGTAACGTTTCGGGCAGCTCGTGGTGGTCGGTTACAATGACGTCCGAGCCTAATTCGTATATATACTGCGCCTCCTTGGCGCACGAAATGCCGCAATCGACCGTGATAAACAGTTCGGGATTGCATTCCTCGAAAATGCGGTCTATCATCTCCACGGACAGACCGTAGCCGTCCGCACGTTCGGGGATATACACCTGCGCATCGATACCGAAATCGCGCAGAGCGTGGTACATAATGGCGGAAGCGCAAATGCCGTCGGCGTCGTAATCGCCAAACACCGCCACCGTTTTGCCCTCGTCGCGTGCCTCCGTTAGCATTTCCACCGTTTCTTTCATTCCTTTCATCAAGAACGGAGAGAGGAAATTGCGGCGGGAGGGATTCATGAAACGGTCTATCTTTTCCTCCGTATCTACCCCTCTTGCATACAAAATACGGACGATTTGCTCCGTGAAGCCCGTTTCTTTGGCAAGGTCGGCAATTTTATTGAGTTGTTCTGCCGAAAATGCGTATTCGGAAACGAGTTTTTTCATGCAATCCTCCGTTTATTTTTGGTGATAATTTCCTCAAACGGCAATGTTTACCGTTTGAAAAAAGCGGGCGGGTGTGGGACACTATCCCCCTCCCGCCCTTGTTATTCTGTCTTTTTAATCGGCGTTTTCTTCGGAAGTATTTTCTTCAGATTGTTCTACCTTGTCCGATTTCGCTTCTCTGGCTTTGCGCATGGTGGTTTTCTTCGCGCCTACGTAGCCGTTCTTGCCTTTTTCCGCCGCTTTTCTATCCGCCTTTTCCTTGATAGGCAAATACATTGCGGGAGCGAACAGCATTCCTACCGCCACCGATACCGCCAACGCGATAACAGAAAGCAGAGCAAACCAGCTTACCGCCGTGGTGGCGATAACGCCCGTCAGCACCAACGCCGCCGCAAGCGCAACCGCAAACACCGAAATTTCCTTTACCGCTACGGAAGATACAAGCAGGTCTTCCGCCGATTGTTCTTTCGCTCCGTCCGCTTTCATATTCGCACGCAAATTGTTAAAGGTAAGCAATACGATAACCGCCGTCATCAAAGGTGCAAGAGCGATAACGTAAAGCGTGGAAACGGTAAACGGTACGCGCGTCAACAACAAAATCGCCGCCGTCATTACGCCGCTGATAAGCATACAAGCCATGGCGACAAGTCCCATATTCGTTTTATAGCGCACCGCTACGTAAACAAACGCAAGCACCGCCATTACCGCTACGGCGATTGCCGTACGCACGAAATAGGAAACGGGAATATTCGTTTGCAGACTCTCTTTCGTCGAAGCCACCGTGATAAACGCGCTAGACCAAGCGTCCTCTTCCGCTATTTTCGTGGCGAACGTTTCCTCTAACGTTTCTTCCGCTTTGGCAAGGTCGGCATTCGATTTGAAATAATACACGATTTCGCAATCGTCGCCGCTCATCTCGCCGTTTTGCTGATATTTTACTTTCAAGCCCTCGTCCTTGAACACCTTTTCGCATACGCTTTCCACGTCCTCGCGCTTGGTGTCGTAGAAGAAGGTGTTTACCGTTACGGTAAGCGACGCGCTGTCGTTTGCCGTTGCGTTATAATTGACTCCCCAAATCGCCGTAACCACAATGGACGCCGCCAAAACGATTGCCATGATTACCGTCATTAAAAGACTCTTTCTTACCGTTTTATGCAGAAGCTTATTCATCGTCGTCATCCTCCCTTACAAAACGGAAATATTTATACTTGTTTTTGCTTGCAGACAGGAAGGTGAAATTGATCGCTCTTGCCCAAAGCAGATTGATAAACGCGCACGTTACGATACAGATAATCGATTGCAGTGCAAGCGTGTACATACCCGCCGCTCCGATAAGCATTGCAAGCGCGCCAAGCAGCAACACCGCATAAATATCCACTACTCCGAACACCGTCTTTCTATAACCGCCCTTGACGGAGGATTCTACCGTTTTACCTAAATCGAATTCCGCTTTAATCGCGCGGTAGGTGCGGTACTGCAACACGTTGATAAGCGTCAGCCCTACCAAGAAGATGAGGATAGAGCCAAGCGTGATTTCAAACGCCGTTGCGGAGATGAACGCATAGCAAAGACCTACGATAATGAGATAGGACAAGCTTGCATACGAGCTGACCAAGCCGAACTTACCCATTTTGATAACGGGAACAACCAACGCCGCTACGATTGCCACAAGCAAAGCGATATAAAGCAGGTTGAGCGTCTTTTCGCCATACACGGGCTTGAACGTTCTTACCTCGCTTGCCGTAAACGTTACGTCAAAGCCGCCCTCTTCCATAGCGGAATCCACCAAGATTTTCAGCGTTTTGGAATAGCCCTTATATTCTTGGCTAGTGAAGTACATACGCGCTTCTTTATTATTTTCCGTGATGTTGTCTTGATAAATGGTGATTACCGTCGTTTCGCCCACCACGATATCGAGCGTCGTCAACGAGGACGTATCCGCGGAAGAATCGGTAGGCATTGCCGAAAGCTCGCTTTTCGCCGCTTCCACCATTGCCCGACCTGCGTCGGTGAACTTCACTTTGAGATAGGGCGTTTTATACTTCGTTCCTATAGTGATTTTATCGATAAGGTCGGACACCTTGGCGTCCTCGCCCTTCAATTCCTCTACCTCCGTACCGCCCTTTTTCACGGTAATGTCGCCCGTATTGACAAGGTATTGCAGCGTTTGACTTGCGTCGTCTGCCGAAGCGGGCAGCTCGATACGGAGCGCATAGTCGTCCACCACCGCCACACGGTAATCGGAATACCCTTTCGCCTTGAAACGAGCGTCAATCACTTTCGCCGCACCTGCAAACGCGGTTTTGAATTCTTCCGTAACCTCGTCGCCTTTCAAAACGTTAAATTCGTCCTCGCGGCTCAAATACAAACCGCCGTGCTGCAAATAGCCGTCGGCATACTCTTCCGCCGCCTCTTCGCTTTCCAACAGTTTTTCCGCATAGTTGTTTTTATACTCTGTTTCGGAAATCACTCCTTCGGGGTAATAGTAGGTGTAATACCCACCGCCCAAATCAGAGCCTAAATCGTACTGCCAAATTGCGGGCGTCCATTTATCCACGCGTCCCGGAAGCGGGAATTGCGGAATAGCCGTCAGCACGCACAACGCTACGATTACGATGGTCAGCAATACTGTTAATACCACCGATTTCTTCTTGCCCATTGGTTGCCTCCTGATAGTGTTTTCGGATTTTTATCCGATGTTACAATGATACTTTTTTATTATAACGCATTTCCCCGCCTCCCGTCAAGTTATAACGGCAAGGATTGAAAAATTTTTGCGTTTTTTGTGTGAAATTTATGGAAATTTTGCCTGTTTCCCGCCGATACAAGGGCGGCGGGCGGGTTATAACCCGAGTTTTTTCTTCGCCAAAATATGCATGGCGCACTCTACGCGCTTTTTCATCATCGCGCACGTCGTTTCGTACGGCTCGTCAATATCGCCGTTGAAGTGGTAGTTATTCGCGCTGCAACCGCCCGAACAAATAAACTTCGCAAAACAATTTTCGCACTTTTTACGCGTAAATAAACAGGATTTTTGGAATTTCTCCCGAAGCTTAGGTTGGGTAATCCCCTCAAACACGCTGCCCATGCGGAAGTTTTCGTCCCCCGCAAACTGATGACAGGGATACAAATCGCCGTTGGGGGTTACGGAAAAATACTCGTTCCCCGCGCCACAGGCGGATACGCGTTTGGAAAGACAGGGACCGCCCTCCAAGTCGATATTGAAATGAAAGAAATTGAAGCCCTTGCCCTCCGCATGCCGTTGCAAATACGCTTCGCAAAGATTTTCGTATTCCGCTTCGATAGCGGGCAGGTGCTCCGCCCGAATTTGCAAATCGTCTATTTCCGTTACCACGGGTTCCATGGAAATGGAATCTACGCCTTGGTCGGCGATAAAGAGAACGTCTTTGGCAAAGTCTAAATTTTTCGCCGTGAACGTACCGCGAACGTAATAGCTTTTATTGCCGCGCAGGGAGATAAATTTCTTGATTTTATCGATGATTAAATCGAACGTACCCTTGCCGTTTATCGATTTACGGATAGCGTCGTGCACTTCCTTTCTGCCGTCCAACGACAATACCACGTTTTCCATTTCTTCATTGAAAAATTGAATGGTTTCGTCGTTTAACAACAGCGCGTTGGTAGTGGTGGTAAACAAAAACTTCTTGCCCGCTTTTGCCCCCGCTTCCTTGGCGTAATATACCGTCTTTTTCAAGACGTCTAAATTCATCAGCGGCTCGCCGCCGAAGAAGTCCATTTCCAACACCTTGCGTTTCCCGCTGTTTTCGATGAGAAAATCCACCGCGCGCTTCGCCGTTTCCAAGGACATCGATTCGCGCTTGGAATGGTACGCTCCCTCGTCCGCAAAGCAATAACGGCAACGGAAGTTGCAGTCGTGGCAGATATGAATACACAGAGCCTTTACCTCCGTGCTTTTCATCGGGTACGCCTTTACCTCGTCTTTAAGCAGCAAGCCCTGTTCTTTTAAGCTTTCCACGTCAGATAAAATTTCCGTTATCTGCTCGTCCGTGAGATAGGTTATATCGACGGCTTGTCCCTCGTGCTTGGCTTTGAGGTAATCGGCAGTGGGTTTGTCGCATTCGTGCAACGCCCCGCTGCCTACGTCGTATATGTAATTTTTGCCTCTGTAATCAAATACGTGTATCATATTTTCAACTCTGTACGTGTTCCGTACGTCCATTTTTTTGATTTCTTTTTACGGAAAAAAGGGCGCGTAAAAATTACGCGCGCCTCTTACGCCGCTCAATGCGTTCCGTTTGATTGTCTTTTCAAAAGCTTATTTGCGTTCGATTTTCTCTTCACGCGTAATTCTTTCGCAAGACTGGTTGCCTACCGTGCAGCTCGTTTTGCAAGCGGATTGGCAGGTGCTTCTGCATTCGCCACAAGCCGTTACTTTCTTTTCAGCGGGTTTTGCAATCGTTTTAATCATAACCGTTATCTCCTGTTTCCATTGGATTTTTATGTTACTATTATAATACACTTTTTTATAAATTGCAAGCGGTTTGCCCAACTTTCCGTCTATTTTTCCGCCTATTTTTCCGCTTTTGGCTTAAAATGTCAATCTCTGCGCCAATTTACTGCCAACGCTCCGCCAAGCGCGCCTGCCGCAAGCGTGAAAAGCACTTCTACGATAATCAGCCACGACAGCGAAAAATCGCCGCCGATTGCGGAAAACGTGAGATAGGAAAGCGCGGTAAACAGCAACGCCGCCGCTCCGCCCTTTATCCAGCCCTTTTCCCCGCGCACAAACGTGCATACACCGAAAACGAGCGACACCGCCTTTACCGTTTGATTGATAGGATAAATCACTTTGTCGGGCAATGCGGTAACGCGCAGCACCGTTGCGAATATGACGGTCGAAAGCAATGCCAAGGCAAGCGCCAACGCCACGCTTTTGATAATCTGAAAAAAACCGTTTCCAATACCTTCGTTTTGCATAAAAAATACCTCCGCATTATCCTATGCGGAGGTATGTCATTTTTAGAATAGCTTTATTTTTCTTCTTTATCTTCTGCTTTCTCTTCCACGGGAGCTTCCACTGCTTCTGCGGGAGCTTCTGCCGTTTCATCGGCGTTGATTTCCGCTTTCGCTACTTCCGCTACGGGCTTTTCTACCACAGCGTCCGTTTGATAAACAGCTTGCTTATCAAACTTGATATACGATTTACCGCTTGCTTCCGTGCCCGTTTCCAATACGAACGTGTTGTCATCGGGGCATACTTCCACTACGATACCGCAAATACCGCCAATCGTCTTTACTTTATTGCCGGGCTTGATTGCGTTGAGCATATCCGCCGTTTCCTGCTGTCTTTTCGTCTGTACGCGTCTGTTATATACCATAAACACTACGATAAGCGCAACCAAAACGCCAATCATTACCAAAGATTGCCAACCGGCTAACAAATTCACCGTCATTTTCTTTTTCTCCTTTATTGCCGTAACGTTTTTGCTACGGAGTTTTCTATTTTATTTATAGTATTATGATAGCCTTTTTTTTACGTTTTGGCAAGCGATTTTTCGCTATATTTCCGTTTTTTTTCGTTTTCACGGTTTTTTTACTTGGCTATCACGCGAATTTTGCCTAAACACGGCGACGTAACCCGTCAATGCAGCTTACGGAAAATACGCGCTCCCCGTGCGTCCAACCACCAAAGCAACGCTGTTGCGAATGCGCAAAGCGTTGCCAAACAGATACCCAAAAACGCCGCCGCCGGCATACGTCTGCCAAACAGGAAATACGCTCCCACAAACAGCAACGTCATTCCCCATGCGGCAAACATCGCCACCATAACGGACATACTCTGTTTTACCGCTACCATTTCGCTCTGCCAATGCATATACGGCATTTTCAGATTGATAGCCAAACCGCCCGCCGCGCAAACAAGCGTAAACGCCGTTACCGTTACGCAAAGCAACAGGGAAAGCCAAATTCCTATTTTGAGAACGATACAAAGCACGACCGAGCATATCATTGCGGGAACAGCCGTTATTGCCATGTGCAGCGCAAGCTTTGCCGCGAATATCTGCCTTTCGGAAAGGGGCATACTTTGCAGCAAAGCAATATTTTCCCCCTCCAACGATATAGAGGAAGCCGTAAGCATATTGGTAGAAGCCATAAAGCAAACGACTACCGCCACAATTAGCGATACCGTTTCCGCCATACCGCTTCCCCCTATCGGCAAAGCGATAAGCTGTTGCAAAGCGTCTGCCTTTACGATAGCCAACACGGGCAATATCAACAGCAAAACACTGCCGAGCGCGGCGTTGAACAATATCATGGGATTTTTGAACACGCGCATACCCTCACGGCGAAACAGAGCGGAAAACGCGCTACCTGCCCGCGTATTTTTTTCGCGGTATTTCGCTTTCTTCCCTCCCCGTTTCATGGTTACAAGCTTATAAAAGGTAAGGGCAAGCAGGTAATACGTCAAGGCAAACAAAGCGAGAAATACGCCCGCAAACGCCAAAAATCCAAGCGGCTTACCCGTAGCTCCCAAGCCCATTTGCCAAAAGGGAAACAGCACCGTTTTCATCTTTGCTCCCACCGCTTCTCCGTGCAGGATTACGTAGTTCAAATATTCCGTAGCCTTAGAATACACGTAGAAATATCCCACCAAAAAAGCAACGGAAAAGAGCATGGTAATCAAATTTTTCTGCCTGATCCTTGCCGTCAACAGCGCAATGAGCCAACCCAACAAACAACTGATAACAAGCCCGCCAAGCGGCAATAAAAACAACGTCAATAGCAGGAAAAGCACCGATAAAACGGAAAATTTCGCAACGGTGAAATAGATGACGGCGGCAGGAATAAACACAAGCGCGTTGAACAAAAACGCCATAGCGTACAGCCCCACCATGCGGGCAAACAAAATCGCCCAAGGCTTTACGGGCATAGCCAACAGCAGGTCGTTATCCTTTGCCTCGTACAGCTTACTTTTCGCCATAAACACGCTACCCACGCACGAAAACGCCGTGGAGATACTGCCTATCAGCGCAAAATATACCCAGTCCAAGCCGCCAAGCACCAACGGCTCGCACAGCATTTTCGCCATAAACCCGAACATCACCGCCACTGCGCCGAAGGCATATATCATCAGAGCGCAAAACCCGATTGCCGTACCTATGCCCCGGCGTTTTCCGTCCTTTCCTACGTAGAAAAAGGACGCCATTTCCAAAAACTGTTTTTTCAAAAGCGGTTTAAGCATGGTCTGCCTCCGCCAATTCCAAAAAGACGTCTTCCAACGACGTATCTCCGCGCACCTCTTCCGTCGTTCCCGATTTCACAAGCTTCCCGTCCTTGATAATCGCCACTTTATCGCAAAGCTTTTCCGCTACCTCCAACACGTGCGTGGAGAAAAATATCGCACAGCCCTGATTGCACATTTCCCGCATGATTTCCTTTACCGTGTGCGCCGCTTTCGGGTCAAGCCCTACAAACGGTTCGTCCATGATAATCAGCTTAGGACTATGCACCAGCGCGGCGATAATCGCCAGCTTCTGTTTCATTCCGTGCGAATATGCGGATATGAGCTGCGCCAAGTCTTGCGTTAAGGAAAAGGCGTCGCCGTACTGCTTTATCTTTTCTTTACGAACGGCGGCAGACACGCCGTAAACGTCCGCGACGAAATGAAGATACTGTATGCCCGTCATAAAGCCGTAAAGGTTGGGGTCGTCGGGAATATACGCCATGCGGCTTTTACAAGCCAACGGGTCTTGCCTGATAGAAATACCGTCCACCCATATCTCCCCTTCGTCGAAATCCAAAATGCCGCAGCAAGCTTTCAGCGTGGTGGTTTTCCCCGCTCCGTTATGACCGATAAACCCGTAAATTTCTCCTGCTTGGATATGCAAGGACAGTCCGTCCACCGCTTTTTTCTCGCCGTAACGCTTGCTTATGTTTTCTATTTTTAACATGACGGGTTCTCCTTATTCGCCGTTTTTGATATTAAAATGATATCATGTTTTTGGGCGATTGTCAAGCATTTTTCGTATAAAAAACGTCGGTCAGTGGCGGGGTTGCCATGGACCGACATTTCTTCGAGCTTCTACCGCTTCGCTCCAGAATGACAAAAAGAATGTGATTGCTTCGCCGCTTCGCTCCTCGCAATGACGTAGCATTGCGAATAGCAAGCTGAGCGCAATGACAAAGGAAAACGGAATATGTTACTGTTCGTTACCCTGTAAGCTTGTTATCCCGAAAAACGGCGGAGATACGAGCAGTTCAAGGAAAGCGCGGCTTTTCCGCAGGGAGCGTACTTAGCGTACGCGACCAAGGAAAAACGCAAGCTTGACGTAGAAATGCGACGTATATACGTCGTTTTTACCATTTACCAGAGCCGCCGTACTTTAAGTAAAACTCCCGCACGTACTCCTTGACGTATCCGCCTAAAATAGAGTTCCGCAAGCCCTTCATCAGCTTGTGCAAGAACGTAATATTGTGCAAACTGAGCAGCATTGCTCCGTACATTTCGCCCGTATTTACCATGTGCCGCAAATACGCCTTGGTGTAATTTTTACAGCAATAGCAATCGCATTCCGCGTCCAAGGGCGTGAAGTCCTCTTTATATTTACCGTTGCGCACCACCACGCGTCCGCGGGAAGTAATCGCCGTTCCGTTGCGCGCGATTCGCGTCGCCAAAACACAGTCGAACATATCCACGCCGCGCAGCGTTCCCTCGATAAGACAGTCGGGCGAGCCTACCCCCATAAGATACCGAGGTACGTCCGTGGGCAGTTTGGGCTGTAACGCCTCTAACAACTCGTACATGATAGGCTTGGGTTCGCCCACCGACAGACCGCCGATCGCAATCCCGTGCTTGACGAACGGCAACGTGCGTTCCAAGCTTTGCATGCGCAAATCCTTGTACATATTCCCTTGCACGATAGGGAAAAGCGCCTGTTTAGGGTTGTCGTGGAATTTATAACACCGTTCCAGCCACGCCGCCGTGCGCTTCATGGCAGACTCTGCCTGCGCGTGCGTGTAGCCGTATTCGCTGCATTCGTCAAACGCCATGATGATATCCGCACCGAGGTTTTGTTCTACCTGTATCGCCTTTTCGGGCGTAAAGAAATGCTTGCTTCCGTCCACGTTGGAGGAAAATTCCACTCCCTCGTCCGTGATTTTGTTCAGCTTGCCCAAGGAGAACACCTGAAAGCCGCCGCTGTCCGTCAAAATAGGCTTATCCCAATGCATAAACGAGTGTAATCCACCCGCTTTTTTCACGATATCGTCGCCCGGGCGCATATATAAATGATAGGTGTTGGCGAGAATAATCTGCGAGCCAGCTTCTTTCAAATCGCGCGGGAATACCCCCTTTACCGTTGCCTGCGTTCCGACGGGCATATACACGGGCGTTTCGATATCCCCGTGCGGAGTGTGTAAAATTCCCGCTCGCGCGCCCGTTTCCTCATCTACTTTCAAAAGTTCAAAAGAAAAAAATTCGTTGTTCAAAATAAGACCTTTCCTCTATGCTTTTATCTTTTTTTCGCCTTATTATAGCATATAAAACAAAAAAATGCAACGTTTTAAGCGAAAGCCGCGCAAAATCGATTGACTTTATCCTAATTTAAGTTTACAATTAAATTCTAAACTATATATTGTGAGGTGCATATTATGAAGTTATTAAAATCTATCGCCGTCGGTTTGGCGGCTATCAGCTGTTTTGCGTTTGCGTCCTGCTCCAAGGCAAAAGAAGTGGTAGTGTATGAAAGCATTAAGCTCACCGAAGAAGAATACGCTTTCGCTATCGCGAAAGACAACGATTCCTTGGAAGCTTCGGTAAACGAATTGCTTGCCGATATGAAAGAGGACGGCAGCTTGGACGCTCTTATCAACTCCTACTTTGACGGTACGGCGGAATTTACTTACGAAAACAAATCCACCACCGCTGCGGAAGGCGATTTCGTTATGGCTACCAACGCCTACTTCCCTCCCTTTGAATCGGTAGAAGGTTCTAAATTTAAGGGCGTGGATATCGAAATTGCGTACAAAATCGCGCAAAAGCTTGGCAAAACGCTGTTCGTCTACGACATGGAATTCGATTCCATTATCGCTAGCGTACAAACGGGCAAGGCGGATATCGGTATGGCGGGCATGACGGTTACCGAAGAACGTAAAGAACAAGTGGATTTCGCTACGCCTTATTACGCTTCCGCGCAGGTTATCACCGTGCAAAAGGGCGACAAGACGTTTGACGGTTGCACAACGGCTGCCGACGTTGAAGAAATTTTGAAAAAACAAGACTCTGAATATATCGTAGGTACGCAAACGGCTACCACGGGGTATATGTATTCTGCGGGCGACGAGGGATTCGGCTACGACGGTTTTACCAACCTCACCACCAAAGCGTACACCACGGGCGCGCTTGCTATGAAGGATTTGTCTAACGGTAAAATCAACGCCGTTATCCTCGATTTACAGCCCTCCCTTATGATTTCCAAGAGCGTAAACGAGACTCTTTAATCTCTTTCAACGATAAAGAATTTTTTATCGTAAAGGATTTTTCTTATGAAAAATATTCAAATATTCTGTCGGCACTTTTTTGAGCTTGGCGGATACAAAAATTTCTTTCAAGGACTTGCCAACACCGCACTTATCGCGGTGTTCGGTCTTTTGATTGGTTTTCTCATCGGATGTATCATTGCCACGGTGAAAATTTTGCCCACCAAAAACAAAGCGGTTACTATCTTGAAAAAGGTATGCGACGTGTACGTGGCAATTTTCCGCGGTACGCCTATGGTGGTACAGCTTTTGCTGATGCACTTTGCCGTGTTCCCCGCTATCGGTATCAATATGAGCTCGGTGGCGGAAGCGATGCTTATTTTCGGCTTTAACAGCGCGGCGTATATGTCGGAAATTTTGCGCGGCGGTATCAACGCCGTAGACGCAGGTCAAATGGAGGCGGGCAGATCGCTCGGGTTTGGGTTTGGCGAAACGATGCTCCGTATCATTTTGCCGCAGGCTATCAAAAACATTTTGCCCACGCTCGGCAACGAATTTATCGCGCTTATCAAGGAAACGTCCGTGGTAAGCTTTATCGCCGTGTTAGACCTCACCAAGGCGTTCCAAAACATCGCGGCTTCCACGTACGAATATTTCGTTCCGTATATCGTGCTTGCGATTGTGTATCTTATCTTGGTGCTTGCCATTACGTGGCTTGTGGGTATTATGGAAAAGAGGTTGAAGAAAAATGAACGATAACGTAATTATTTCCGTAAAAGACCTTTATAAAAAATTCGGCGCGTTGGAAGTGCTGAAAGGCATCAATATCGATATCAAAAAGGGAGACGTGGTTGCGGTTATCGGTCCGTCCGGCTGCGGAAAATCCACCTTTTTACGCTGCTTAAATTTATTGGAAACCCCTACCGCGGGCGAGATTTGCTTGGAGGGAGAATACGTTTTCAAAAACGAACGCATATACCTCAAAAGCCGTTTACGGGAAATGAAGGCTTGTAAAAAGCAGGAAAATTTTGACCTCGCCGCCTTTAACGCCTTGAAAACGGAATACGAAGCGCTTTGCAAGGAAGAGAAAGAAATTGAAAAATTCGTTTCGAAAAACATCAATTTACACCGCCAAAAAATAGGCATGGTGTTTCAGCAATTCAATTTATTCCCCCACCTTACCGTACTCAAAAACATTACGCTTGCGCCCGTTCGGTTAAAGAAAATGACGCAGGAAGAAGCAGACGCGCGAGCTATGGAACTGCTTAAAAAAATCGGCTTGGAAGAAAAAGCGAACGTATATCCCGCAACTCTTTCGGGCGGTCAGAAGCAGCGTATCGCCATTGTGCGCGCGCTTGCCATGAACCCCGACGTCATGCTGTTTGACGAGCCGACCAGCGCGTTAGACCCCGAAATGGTAGGCGAAGTTTTGAAAGTTATCGTCGAGCTTGCCAAAGAGGGCATGACCATGGTGGTGGTAACGCACGAAATGGGCTTTGCCAAGGAAGCGGCAAACCGCGTTATTTTCATGAGCGACGGCGTTATCAAGGAGGAAAACTCCCCCGCGGAATTTTTCGCCAACCCCAAAGACGAACGCTTAAAGGAATTTTTATCCAAGGTGCTGTAACGGCGTGAAACTTTTTACAATTTAACAAAAAAAATACTACCGCGGAATTGCTTTCTGCGGTAGTTTTTCTTTACATTGAAATTATTAAGTTATTGCGTTACGATAACCTGTGCGTAGCGGAGTACCTTTTCGCCCTTTTTATAGCCCTTTACGTATACCTGCTTTACCAAGCCGCTTTCCTCGCCCTCTTCTGCGGGCATTGCCATAATGGCTTCCGAATAAGTGGCGTCAAACGGCTGACCAAGCGGGTTTATCTCCTCCACGCCCTCGCCCTCCAACACCTTTTGGAACGCTTTCAGCACCATATCCAAGCCCTGTTTGGTGTTCTCGTCCGCACAAGCCGCCATGGCACGTTCTAAATTATCCCCGATAGGGAACAGGGAGGCAATCACGTCGTTTCTGCCCTCTTGATACCGTTGTGCCGACTGGTTTTGCGTACGGCGGCGGTAGTTTTCGTATTCTGCCGTTACCGCATACCACTTTCTCTTGCTTTCCTCTGCCTCGGCAACTGCTGCGTCTAATTCTTCTTGCAGCTTTTTACCGTTCTTTTTCTTATCCGTTTTTACTTCTTTTTCCTCCGCTTGTTGCGTAGGATTGTTTTTTACTTCTTCGTTTTCCATCGTTACTTACCTGCTTGTCCTTTCTCTATATACATATATAACGCTTATTTCCGTTTTTCAAACGCTTTTGGCGTAAATTTTTTAGCGGTGTAAAGCTTTCGTTAAAACTCTAAATGCGCAAACTTATCCCGACGGGAATAACGGTAGAATATCGCCTTTCTGCCGATAACCGCCACAGGTACGGCTTCCAAAAGCTCCGCTACGTTTTCGGCAAGATTGCGCGCGTCGTCGTCCGCCGTTTCCAAAATATTCACTTTGATAATTTCGTGCGCGTCCAACGCGTCGGATAACGTTTTCAATAAATTATCCGTAATGCCGCCTTTCCCTATCTGCGTTACGGGCGAAAGCTTCGCCGCGATCGATTTTAATTTGCTTCTTTGTTTACTCGTTATGTTTTCACTTGTTACTATCATATCTTTTTTTCCTCTTTTACACTATGAAAATTACGGGATAAAATCAAATTCCACGTCCCCTATCGACACGGTATCTCCCTCTTTACAGCCCATTTTGGAAAGCTCTTTGATGACCCCGCGCAGCCGCAATACCTTTTGGAAATACTGCATAGAATCGGGATTGTTCAAAACGACGTTTCGGCACAGCATGTCCACCAAGCCGCCGAATACCACAAACACGCCGTCCTCGTCCTGTACAATCTCAAACGTGAGATCTTCGTTGGCTTTGTATTCAAATTCCTCTTCAACAGGAACAGGCTCTACGGGCGGCAGAGTATCTAACACGGCAAAAATGCCCTCGATAAGCTCCCTCGTTCCCTCGCCCGTTAAGGCGGAAATGGGGTAAATTTTATACTTGCGCCCATACTTTTTCTTAAACGCTTTGAGGTTGTCCTCCGCGCCCCATACGTCGCATTTATTACATACCACTATCTGCGGCAAGCCCGCCAAAACTTCGCTGTATTCTTTCAGCTCTGCGTTTATCTTTTGGAAATCCTCCACAGGGTCGCGACCCTCACAGCCCGAAATATCCACCAAATGGCACAGCATACGCGTACGCTCGATATGGCGTAAAAAGTCGTGCCCAAGCCCCGCGCCCTGCGCCGCTCCCTCGATAAGACCGGGAATATCCGCCGCCACAAACGATTTTTCGTAATAGCGCACAACGCCAAGGTTGGGGGAAAGCGTGGTGAAATGGTAGTTGGCAATTTTGGGCTTCGCCGCGGAAATTTTGGAAAGCAGAGTGCTTTTCCCCACGTTAGGAAAACCCACAAAGCCCACGTCCGCAATCACTTTCATTTCCAAAATAACGTAATGACTTTTTACCTTTTCGCCCTTTTGCGCAAAGTTTGGCGCGTGCCGCCGAGCCGTCGTAAAACGAACGTTGCCTTTGCCGCCGTTGCCCCCGCGCGCCACCAAAACCTTTTGACCGTCTTCAAATACGTCGCAGATAAGCCTACCCGTTTCCTCATCGCGCACAAGCGTACCTAAGGGCACTTTGATAAACACGTCTTTACCGCTCTTGCCAAAGCAACGGTTTGTGCCGCCCACCTCGCCGTTTTCCGCTAAATATCGGGAAGTAAAACGGAACGGGAATAAGTCGTTCATGTCCTTATCCCCTACGAAATACACGTCGCCGCCCTTACCGCCGTCGCCGCCGTCCGGTCCGCACGCGGGCTTGCCCTTGAACGCCTTAAACGAGTTCATGCCGTCGCCGCCGTCGCCCGCTTTGATTAAAATTTTTACTTTATCGGTAAATTCCGTATATGCCATACCGTTTTTTGTCCTTCATATTTGTTATAATGTTGTTATAATGTTTGAGATTGCTTCGTCGCTTCTGCTCCTCGCAATGACAAGCATTGCGAACGGAATGAAATGGAGTGTGGCAATCTCATGGGATTGCGTACATTGTTCTTGGGGATTCTATCACTACGCTTACGCTTCGTTCCAGAATGACAGGAAAGGAAACAAGTAAGAGTGAAAGAGTGAAAAGTGAATAAGTGCGGAAACATTATAAACACAGCAACACCTCTTCACTATTCACTATTACCTTTTCACTTGCTCTCCCGCCCTTATTGGAAAGGCACAAACGGCGTCGCATACCCGTCCGCGCCCGTAAGCCAAGCAAACGTGGGATTATGTTGATAGCTTTCCAATGCGTTTTTCGCCAATACGTCGGTATAAGCATAAGCACTCAAAACGTTTTTCCATTCCTCTAACGTTTTGGCAACGTCGGTAATTTCTATTTTTCGTGCACCAAACGTATTCGCGCCCTTATTGCTACGACCGATAAATAATCCAACGTATCTATCGTTGCTCTTGGTAGAAACTTGCGTATTAAACTGATTATTGACCAATTTACAGTTTTCAAATCCTGCGCCGCTATTAACTCCCGTCAACAGACCCCAAGAACAGCTGTCGGTATCGCTTTCCGTCTTTAAGGTAAAGCGGCATTCTTCCATGCGCACGTCTTTTACTGCCACCGTACTACTGTTGTTTCCAATAAAACCCGCATAGGGAGCCGTAACGTCCATTACCGAACGCAAAACGGTTATTTTGCTTACTTTTCCACCATTCCCATTCGTCCCACACACAAAGCCAATGGATGTTTCGTCCATATTTGTAAGCGTGCTGTCCTCTATTACCACGTTTTCAATGGTCGCCATGTTTTCTGCCGTAATAATAGCAACATTAGCACTATAATGCTCATAATAACTTACTTGGATATCGTTGTTAATGCTGATATTTGCGCCCACTACCTTAATATTTTTAATACTACCTTGCTCCGCATTTATTGCACAAAGCATACCAACACGGCTCGATTCGTATGCACCCGTTACGTAGCAGTTATTAAAGGTAATTTTCTCTATCGTGCCCGTATTTTTACCGCACAGGAACGCCGCACCTTCTACTTCATCCCATACCTTATCGCTACTTTTTACGCCGCAGTTTTCAAACGTGATATTGGTAATTGTTCCCTCATTGGTGCGGAACAAGCCCATGGGCTTAGAGGACAAGCTGTTTTTCATCGTGGCTTCCACTTTCATATTTTTAATGGTATGCCCGTTGCCGTCAAACGTGCCCTTAAATACCTTTATTTTCGCATAGCCGTCGTAGTCTGCGCCCTCGAAGTCGATATCTTTTTCCAAAACAAATTTCGCTTCGTCTGCGTTGGGCATATATTCTATCAAATTGAAATCTCTTACCGTGGACAATTTATACGTTTTATCCGCCGCCGTACTAAACCCGACGATGAACATAACAAACGCAGCAATACACGCAAGCACGTTTAACTTTAAAAACGCACTGCTTGCGCCCGTACTGTACGAGCTGTTGCATACCGCTCCTACACAGGTGATAATGGCAATCAAGCCAATGACGATAAGACACAGCGCAAACCAATCGATAAAGGTAAGGAAGATATGCGGCATCATGCTGAACACCACGCCCACCGCAAGCAACACCGCCGCAATAATAAAGGGAACAAGCGTTTTTATCATGGTGGATTTTTCCATTGCACGCTTTATTGCCTCTTTCCTTGCATTCGCCGCTCTTTCTGCCTTGTCCGACTCGTCCTGTTTGCTCTTTCTCTCAAAAACAAGCATGGCTCTCGCCCGAGCTTCTGCATCCTTATAACCGCCCATAGCTTCATAATATTTCGCCGCTTTCACTGCCATTTGCTGTGCAAACCTCGGATTTCTAGTTACAGCTTCTCTTGCCTGTTCTTCTGTATCTTTAGCTCGGTTATATTCAATTTCTCTTTCATAATCACGCATTGCCTTTGCACGTTCTATCGTGTCCTTATAATAAGGCACAAGCTCGTAAATCTCCGCCGCTTTCAAAGCCAAATCCTGCGCTAAGAAAGCATTTATTTCTTCTTTTGCTTTTGCCTCCTCTTCCTTTGCAAGTGCCCCCTGATAAATAACTTCTGCACAGTCGTCCGCTTTCTTTGCGGAATCCTTATAGCCCTCTTTGGCAAGCATGGTGTAAATATCTCGTGCCTTTAACAAATCGGCGTGGTTATCTTTTTCGTAAAGAGTTTTTGCCGTGCCGTAAACCGCCGCTTTTATTTCCTCCAATGTAGGCTGTACGGGTTCATAATCAGCCAATTTTTCCACGAAGTTATTCAGCACATCTTTACAGAAGGTATCAATTCCTGTCGCCAAATCCCGCTCATCTTTCTCCACCTGTCGCAAAATGTTTTGCGCTTTACGAATAATTGCATGTTCACAATTTTCCGCCATGTCAGGACTGTTTTTATAGCTACCAAGGGCAATAAATTCTTGCTGTGCTTGCTCCAACTTTTTCGCGCGTTGAGCTTCCGTGGAAAATTGCTTTGCTAAATTTTTCTCATTGCTTTCGTAAGCATTGAACGCTGCACGATAGGCTACGCCTCTATTCTTTTCGGCAACGTAGTCTTCTAATATCTTTTGATAATTTTTATCGGCGTAACGGTACGCCTTTTTATAGTTGTTGCTCTTTTCCCAATCGCTTAACGTTTTGGCAAGGTCGGCTTCCTTTTTATTGCCCGTTTCCAAAAGCAATTCGCCAACGTACGCCTTTACGCATTCCACGTCGATATCCAACACTCTTTCAAAGTATTGCTTGGCGTTGGTCTTGTCGCCGTCCTCTAAATACCCGTAGGCTCGTTTCAAAAGATTGGCAACGGACGGTCCGCCCTCGTTACCGCCCTTGGAACGGCTTGCCGCAATCTCCGCACGCAGTTCGTCCATCTGACTTTGGTTAGACATATTCGCCGTAACCGCCGCCTTTAATTCTTCTAACTCCGCTTGACGGCGGCGTTCTGCCTCCGCGCGCTTTTCCTCTTCACGCTTTCTGCGTTCCTCTTCCTGCGCCTTTATTCTGTCCTCGAAATACGCCGAAACCTTTTGCTCTATCTTCTCCAAAACCTTTTCGTCGTATTCTATTGCGTTTAATTTTTGCAATTCAGAGGGCAGCCGTGCGGGACTGAACGGCTCGAAACGGTTACCGCAAATAGGCACAAGCCCCTTGCCGTTGTGCATATCCAAATATCTCGACCATTCGTTCTTTACCCATGCCGATTCTATTTCGTCCTCATCCGAACAAAGTAGCAGCATGACGCGCGCCGTGGAAAGCGCACGGTATATGTACGGTTCGTAGTCCTGTTCTTTTACCCTTGTCAGCGTTTGCGCACTGAAAAATACGTTATAGCCTTTTTTCGTTAAAAAGTCGTAAACGGTATTACCGAAATCGTAGTCTGCCGTTCTTCTTGTCGCGTCGTTTACCTCGGTTGCCTTAAAACAAATGAATACGTCGTAGGGGTTGCCGTCCTCCACCTTTTCCAATATCTCTTTACGGACGTATTCGATATTTTCGCCAAGCTCCTCGTAAATTTTTTTACTGTCTTTCGGCACGGTTTTTATTGCGTTTTTATAATATTTATTCTCATATACGCTTTGCGCGTTCGTTCTATGACAGGTAGGTACGCGATTTCCGTTACGGTTGTACCCGAATTCGATACCGTATTCGCTTAAAAACGCGCCCCACCATGCTTCTGAATTATCAGGGTCTTCCTCCGTTACCTCGACAAACGCGCGCACAGCGTCCGCATAACGGTTGGTGCGTTGATATTCCATTGCGTTTTGTAATTTTACAAAACTTTTGTCTGTTAAAGGAATTTCAACGTCATATACGCGATGACACCAAGGGCATTCGCCCCGCAAGCCACTTTCGTCGATTTTCAAATCCCCTGAACAAGCACTACAAACAGTTCTTCTCATGAAAGTTCTCCTTTCGTGTTATTATATAATATATTTATACTCTTTTATCATACCATGTGTCGCGCGCGCCTGTCAAGCAATTTCACACGTTAATCACATTTATATCCAAGTTATATCCTCTTATATCCGCTTTTCTTATCGCCTCTCTTGTCATTTTCCTACCCATTGCACGTTGTTTAATATTCCCGTAGTAACTATCTTTTTCGCACCGTCCGTATTCTCGAACGCCTCCTCGATGAGGTCGGAAAAGAAATGCTTGGCGTCTGAAATGCGCTCGCAAAAAAGATAATAGGCAAGCGACCCCGGTACGGTATTTACCTCACAAAGATACGCTTTGCCCTCGCTGACCAGAAAGTCCATGCGCACCACGCCGCAAAGGTTCATGCGCTTATAAAGCGTTTTGGTATAAGCGCGTATTTTATCCCGTAAATCGCCTTTCATCTCATACCTGCTCCCGCTTTTTGCCGTACAAGCGATTGTTTCGCCGCCAACGGAACCGCCGTTTGCACCTGTCAAATGCGTCGACCCGCCGTCCGTTTTCCGCTTAATATATTTTTCTTCAAAAGAATATATCCCTGCTCCGAACGCCGCTTCGGGCTCGGATACGATGATATCCCCCTTTAAGGTATATGCCGCGCAATTTACGTCCTGTTTGTCTTTGAGGTATTTTTCTATCAGTAGTCTTGTATCCAACGTAAACGCCGTTTCTATCGCCGATTTCAACTGCTTTTCGTCCTTGGCTACCGATATGCCGATGGACGACCCCAAATGCGCAGGTTTTACCACCACAGGATATTTTAACCGTCTTTCCACGCTTTTTAATAAAAATGCGCCCCGTTTTTGATAGTCTTTTTCGTTGACTCGGATATAATCGACAGTGGGCACGCCCAGCGCGCGGGCGACCGTTTTCGTCATGCATTTGTCCATGAACACGCCCGAAGCGGTAAGCTTGGGGGAAGCAAGCGGAATATTATTCCATTCCATTATTGCGGACACGCCGCCGCCCTCGCCCAAGCCGCCGTGGCAGCAGTTTAACGCCACGTCTATTTTATGTAATTTTTTTATCCGTTTTTTGCCCTCCTGCATACCGTAAAGACACCCGCCCTCAAAAAACACGCGCGGAAAATCGACCGTCTTTTTTTCTCGAAATACCGTTAAATCGAACATGGAAGAAGAGGAATACATGACTCCGTCTTTGCCGATAAACACGGGTATGGGTAGGTATTTTTCCCTATCCAGCAGGTTTAACACGAACACGCCCGTCAATACCGATATCTCGTTTTCACACGATTTTCCGCCAAACAATACCGCCACTTTCCGCATAAAAAAACACCTCCGCAAAATTTCTTCCGCTTTGGTGTATTCGTTTTTCTTATTGTATTGTTATTATGTATTTTTGTATTTTCCGTCCGTTAGTAAACGTCGGGTAAATCGTTCAAAAACAAAACGCAGTCGCCCTGTTGCAACCAACCTTTGAGTATATCCTGTGCCTGTACAAGCGTTTGCGCCTGTGCGAGATTTTCACTGCTGCCGCCTGCCTGCAAATATCCCTGCTTTACCGCTCCTACCAGCGTTTCGCCTACCAAAATAACCTTATCTAAGCTTGCTTTGGCTATCCTTTCGCCCAGCTCGCCGTTTAGCGTTTCTTCGAGCACGCCACATTCTACAATGCCCGGGGTTACGATACATTTTCTGCCCGAAAACCGGGTAAGCGCAGCGATCGCTTCCCCCGCCCCCTTGATATTGCAATTATAGCCGTCGTCCAAAATATAAACGCCGTTCGCTTGTAAAAGTTGCAGTCTGTGTTCTACGGGCTGTAATTTTGCTACGCCGTTTGCAATTTCCTCCAACGTCAGCCCCATTTCATAAGCAAGCGTTGCCGCCAGCAGAATATTTTCCACCGCCGCATTTCCCAACAACGACGTTTCCACCCGCTTCTTTTCGCCTTGGAAACAGAGCGTAAAGCTTGTTTTCGTCGCCTCAAACGCTACGTCCTCTACGCACCCTGCGCCCGCAAACACCGCCTTTTTCGCCGCTTCCTCGTCCATAGAGCTTACACGCTCTTTCAGTCCGTCGCCGCATATCACTTTTTGGGCGTTGCTACGGAAAATTGCACTCTTTTCCGCCCACACGTTATCCAGCGAACCAAACGAAGCCACGTGCTGTGCGCATATACCCGTGAAGACAGCGTAATCGGGGTTTACCAAGCTACAAAGCTCTTGAATATCGCCCGCCTTGCGTGCGCCCATTTCCGCAATAAATACCTGCGCCTGCTGGGGTTGGTTGTTATCAAGCACCGTTTTTGCTATGCCCATAGGCGTATTGTACGATTCGGGAGTGGCAAGCACGGTATATTTTTCCGAAAGCAGCGTTTTGAGGATATTTTTCACGCTCGTTTTGCCGTAGCTTCCCACCACGCCTATACGGATTATTTTCGTTTCATTCAATACCTGCTTGGCTGTTTTTACAAATTTTGCGTTTCTCGCATTCTCGAAAACGCCCGTAACGGCGTTCGCTGTGCAAAGGAGGAAGGGCAACGTTATCGGCATGACGGCAAACGGCACGTATGCGATAAGTGCGTACACTTTTGAGCCGTTCCATACCGATAAAAAGGAAAGCAAAGCGATAAACAGATAGTTTACGCAAGCCGTAATCAAAAGATATACCGCAAACAAACGGCAAAATCTGCCCGTCCGCTTGGCGGGAACTTTCAGCGCGTATTTGCCGTCGGAAATGAGGAAGCAAACGATTAACAGACAGAACACCACGCCCGACGCAATCAGAGCGATTTCCGTGCCCAAAAAGGAAAAGCAAAGAGCCGTTATCGCCGTGGCAAGAGCAAGACACAGCGAAAGCACGCAAAGTCGGTTAAAAAGCAGGTTATCCTTGCGTTTGAGCCAACGCAAAAAGCCCGCGTTTTTATATCCGCTTTGTTGCATCGCTCCTACCGTTTTCGCCGTTGCACAGCCAAGCAGCAGAGCGCATACCACGCTTGCGATAATCCTTGTTACCGTTTCAATCATATAAAAATTCCTCTGTTATCAGATTAAACGCCACGGGGTTTTCCGCAAAGGCAAAATGCCCGCCCGTCAGCGTTTTCAACGTTGCGTTTTCAAACGCCGCAAGATACGCTTTCGCTTCCGCAAGCGTCGTTGTCGTGTCCTGCTCGCCCTCGATAATCAATACGCGGTTTTTCACTTTTTTCGCACAGCCGCGTAAGTCCTCGTTGACAATTTTTTTATAGCTCTCTTTCATTAGCGGGGAAAGGGAACGGTATTCCGCGCTGCCAAACTTCCGCTCTGCAAATTTTGGCGCAAACCGCCGCACAAAACGGTAAGCGGCTACCTTGATACGGTACTTTGCTCCGCGCCGTAAAATAACGCCTGCGGGACCTGTTAGTACCATTTTATCAAACACACCCTCCCGCTTACTTGCCGCTTTTACCGCTACGCGCACCCCGAACGAATGGGCTATCACGTGCGGATTTTTTACTCCCAAATCGGGTAATATATCGCAAAGCCAATCGGCGTAATCGTCCACGGAAAACGGCTGTGAAAGCGGCGCGCTTTTGCCAAAACCCAAAAAATCGATAGCCGTTACGCGGTAAAAGCGGGAAAAGTACGCAATTTGCGCCGTGAACGCTTCTTTGGAGGAAAGGTAGCCGTGCAAAAACAGCAAATCTTTGCCTCTGCCCTTTTGTAAAAACGAAGCCTCGGCAGATACGTTCTGCCCCGTGTGCGTTTTCTGCGTTGCGCCGTCCTCCTCGCTTCGAGCTATGCCCCAAGCTATGCCCCCGCGCCGTTTTGCGCTATCTGCCCGTTAATACAGGTCTTTTTTCATCTCCAAGCCGTCCTCGCCGTTGGCGTAATATTTTACCCGAATACGCCCACGCGTGAAACCGTTTCTTTCGTATAACCTAATCGCGGTGGCGTTGGAAACGCGCACCTCCAAAAACACCCGCCGAGCACCCTTGGCCTTTGCCGCCTGTATAAAGGCGTTCAAGAGCGTGCCGCCATGACCCTCGCCCCGACGGCTTTTTACCACCGCCACACGCGCGACGTCCGAGTCTTCAAACAGCGAAGTGCCGCAAATATACCCCACAGCCTCGCCGTTCTCCTCCATAATAAAGCATAAAAAATCCACGCGGGAAAACGCGCCTGCAAGCAAGCCCTCGTTCCACGGAACAGGAAAGCATTCGTTTTCAATTTTCGCCAGCGTAGGCACGTCTTGTATGGTGCACGCGCGCACCGTCAAAGTATCGCTCATTTGCTTTGCCCCGCCTGCGCGTTCAGCTCCGCCGAGCTTTTTCTAATATATAAAGCGTCCAGCTCGCCAAAGGCGTCCGTTTTACCGTCCTGCGTTTTCGCCAACACGGCGTTTTTCAAGCCCTCCACGGGCGAAACCGTTTGCAGGGGGATTTTTTGGGAGATAGGCAGCTCTTCGCAAGCACGGAGCGCATACCCCTCTTTCGCAAGCGCAAGCACCTCCGCTTCCGTGAGATAGCAGGGCTGCAATACCACCTTGCCCTTTTCATAGCCGCAAGCGTAATAGGTATCGTGCAACGCGTCCACAAGGCACAGCAGCTTGTCGCTCTGTACCCCCTGCCACCCGTCTATCGCATTATATGCCGCCACGTCGAAAGAAGTGATAGCCAGCGTGGGTTTTCCGCACGCCAAAGCAAAGCCCTTCATCGCCGAAATGCCGATTCGGATACCCGTGAACGACCCCGCTCCTACCACCGAAGCGAAAAAATCGCATTCCGCGGGCGTAAGACCCGCCTTTTCCAGCGTTTCGTCCACCGTCTGCATCAGCTTCACCGAATGCCGCATTGTGCAATCGGGCAAAAACGAACAAACGACGTTGCCGTTCTTCCCTGCGACAACGCTCATATATCCGCAACTTGTATCTACCGCTAAAAAGTTTTTCAATATTCTATCTCTCTTTCGTTTTCGTTGATTTTTCGGATACGCACCCGTTTTACGCAAGCAGGCAACAGCGGAGCAATGTTTTGCGACCACTCGATAAGGCATATCCCGCCCATGTCGAAATAATCGGCAAGACCCAGCCGTTCGGCTTGTTCGATACTTTCGATACGGTAGCAATCGTAATGAAACAGAATGCCGTCGTAATCGTTCATATACGCGTAGGTGGGGCTGGTTACCTCCTCTTCGATACCCAAGCCTTGCGCAACGCCCTTAGCGAACACCGTTTTACCTGCGCCCATGTCGCCGTCCAACAGCACCACGTCGCCCGCCCGTAAGCTTTTTGCGTATTCCTGCGCGAACGCCTGCGTTTGCTCGCGCGATTGTGAACAGAATTTTTTCATACCTTTATTATAATACCAAAACGCAAGTTTTGCAATAATTCTTGCGTTAAATTTTCATTTTTTTCATCAGGTTTGACAATCGTTTGTACAAAAGAACGGTAAACACGCCCACCGCCACCGTTTTGATGAGGTTAAAAATGAGCACCGCCACCCAAAACGCCGCAAACGCTTCCTTTACCGTCATGCCGAAAATGCTCCCGCCGTACAACAGCGCGAACGTCGGAAACACGATAAACCGATTGACGATAAGCGCAATGCCCGTGGCAATCAAACAGGAGAGGGAAAGGGTTATCAGCACCGTTTTCAAATTGCGACGGAAACGGTAGGCGATTGAGGGCAACAACAGATACGCCGACGTAATACAAAAGTTGGCAAGCTCGCCCGCGCACATAGACGAAGAGGTTAAGCAGCGCAAGCCCTCTTTCAAAAGGCAAACCAAAACACCCTCCACAGGTCCTAATAAAAAGGAAATGAGTAAAATGAACACGTTACCGAAGTCAAGTTTCAAAAAGCTTGCGCCAAACAGCGGCAGAGGGATTTCCAAAAAGCTGACGGCGTACGAAAGTGCAACGAACACCGCCATAAACGCAATGCGTTTGGCGGAAAATTTTTGTTTCCATTTCACGGTGGAATGCGGCTTTTTTTCTATCTCTTCTCCGTTTCGTTGCATACATGCTTGCCTGTTTTCCTGATTTTCCATAGTTTTTCTCCTTGTAAATACAACGCCCCGACTGCAAAAGTCGGGGCGCAACGTTATCGCTAAAAATCGCTAAAAATCGCTAAAAAATCGCCGAAAAACGGCGTAATACCGCCGTGTATTTCTTGCGTTTCGTTCCTTTTTCATCCGGACTTTACCGTCGGTAACGGAATGACACCGTTTCGGGGAAGCAACCGCTTCCTTCGCAGACTCTACTGCCGGTGGGGAATTGCACCCCGCCCCAAAGAACTGTTTTATTTTGTTAGCCAACGCAATATAATCCGAACCCGCGCAAAAGGCGTCTTTTAAGCGTCTTATGCCCAATGCGCCCTTATAGTACGAATGTACGATTGCGGTCGCCTTTGTCAAAATCCATCTTAAAATACGCTCTTTTGCGTGCTTGCAATTTTCAGTAGGCGGATTTTAGACGGATATGAAGCGAAAGCCGAAGCCTAACTCCACGGTTTGGCAAGGATTTTAACGCAATAGGCGGCAAAATCCGCCACTCAAAATCGGGTTTGGGTTATATTGCGTTGGCTACATTATACTATCTTTTTTCCTGCTTGTCAAGCGTATCGCTCTTATTTTCTATCTCTACGCCTTTTTCTTCGGGAAATACCACGTAAAAGGTACTGCCCTTGCCCTCTTCGCTTTGCACCCCAAACACAAAACCGTGCTTTTCAAAAATCGTTTTCACGATAGACAAGCCCAAGCCCGTTCCGTTGACGGGGCGTTTGTGCGATTTGGACGAACGGTAATATCTATCCCAGATATCCGCAAGCTCTTCCTGTTTGATTCCCGCTCCCGTATCCCTTACGGCGAAGCGGATTTTGCCCTCTTGGCGTTTCATGCTGACAAACACCTTCTTATCCTCGCCCGTATAGTTGACGGCATTGCCGATAAGGTTGTACAACGCCTGACCCATTTTCACCTCGTCCACGCGGGCGTACAAATCGTCGTCTATATCCGTTTCCAAGCAATATCCTTGCGTTTCCGTGAGATAGCGGAATCTGCCCACTATCTCCAAAAGATACGCCGACATATCCACGGCGGTAAGCTTTAAGCTTTCTATACCCGATTGAATTTTGGACAAATCCAACACGTCGCTGACAAGAGAAGTGAGTCTGTCCGCCTCATCGACGATGACCTGTGCGTGCTTGTTGCGCTTTTCGGGAATGTTGCCCGATATTTCTATAATCATGGAAGCGTACGCCTTTATCATGGTCAGCGGCGTTTTGAAATCGTGCGAAACGTTGGCGATAAGCTCCTTTTGCATTTTGTCCGTTTTGGAAAGCTCGTCGCGGGCATAGTTTAGCATATCCGCAAGCTCTACCATTTCCTGACCGTAATCGGTGCCGTGGAAATCTACGTTAAAATCGCCGTGCGCTAATTGCCGCGCTTTTTTCGTCATCTCGGTAAGCGGTCGGGTAAGCCAGCCCGACACCGCGCTGGATACCGCAAACGACAGAATAAACATAAACAACGCGATAAGCCAAAGCCGAACGTTCATTTGCGACGTGGCGGCTTGGAACAATTCTATCGATTTGGATACGTATAAATACACCTCCGAATCGTTATACAGCGAAATTTTCGTTCCGTAAACGTATTCTTCGCCGTATTCGTAAACGACAAAATCCTCCTCCGTTTGCGCAAGCTGCTCTTTCAAAAGCGCAATCTCCTCCGAAAAATCAAACAGACTTTCTATTTCCTCGGCGTCCAGCTTCAAATCGGGCGTTTGCGGAGCAATCACGTCTCCCTTATCGTTTAACAAATACACGTTGACGTCGTAGTAAGCGGAAATAGCACGGAGCATTTCGCCTCTATCCCCGCCCACGTCGGCGGGCGGCGTTCGGCGGATAACCGTTTGAATTTCCGTTCCCTTTTTGGTAAGCTCGCGCACGGCTTCACGCTTGTACGTCTGTACCGTCATGACCCGCTGCGTTACGCCAAGCAATAACACGATAACGAGCGATAAAGCGGAAAAGACCGCCCACAACAGAAAGTAAATGCTTGTCTGCCGTCTGCGATCTGTGCGTTTGCGTTTTTTTGCCTCTTTATACTTCAAATTTATACCCCAACCCGCGCAAGGTTACGAGAAATTTGCGGTAGTCCTTTAAGTTGCCGCGGAGCATTTTGATATGCGTATCTACCGTGCGGTCGTCGCCGTAAAAGTCAAAGCCCCATACGTCGGAAAGCAGCTTTTCCCTCGTCAACGCAATGCCTTTGTTGCGAACAAGGTAAAACAGCAGCTCGTATTCCTTGGGGGTAAGCTCTGCCTTTACGCCGTCCACATACACGTTTCTGCCCGCCATATCGATTTCAAGACCCTCAAATTTGAGTATCTCGTTCCCGTTTGCGGGGGCTGTTCTACGCTTGGTTACGGCATGAATGCGCGCCATGACTTCCTTGGGCGAAAAAGGCTTGGTAACGTAATCGTCCACGCCCAATTCAAACGCAAACAGCTTGTCGTATTCCTCGCCGCGCGCAGAGAGCATGATGACGGGTACGTCCTTACTCTTTTTAATTTCCTTGACCGCCGAAAAGCCGTCAAGGTGGGGCATCATGACGTCCATTAACACCAAGTCGTAATCGTTCTCGCGGCAAAGCTTGACTGCTTCCATGCCGTCTGCCGCTTCGTACGCTTCATCGCCCTCAAATTCTACGTATTCCCGCAGGACGCCTCTTATCATCTCTTCGTCATCTACAATCAATATTTTCATCTTCCCTGTTCTCCCATAGTGAAATGATACTGTTACTCTATATATACCCGAAAACGGTTAGAGTTTTAACAAAACCGCGTGAAAAATTGGTGAAATTTTCCATATTTTTATACAGTTTACGCAACTTACGCCCTCGTTGCCCTTTCAGTATATCAAATAGCTTAATTTTTATCAAGTCGGTCAAAGTTTGGGCTATACTCGACTATGCTCGGCTATCCACAAACGCGGAAACAGCGTCCGCCGTTTGCCATATTTGTTCCTCGTTGGTAATTGTGGGAGTACCGTCGCCCTTTTGCGCTCCGTACATTCCGAAATAGGCGTGGCAGCCGCCCTCAATCACCACTTCTGTAAAATCTTCGGGCAAATTGCTTTTATTTTCGGCGTATTTTTCCGCGTTTAGAACTTTGTCCTCGCTGCCGTAAACGGATAATACTCCCTCCGTTCCGTTTGAAAAATCGACGGTGGAATACGAACCCAACAGCACCAATCCGTCAAACGTTTGCGTGTTCTTTTCCAGATAGCTCGCCGCCATCGAACCGCCCAACGAATGACCCCCGATATACCATTTTTCCACGTCCGCAAACGTATCTTTGACGCCGTCGGCGGCATGGATATCCAACACTGCAAGCCGAAAGGGCATTTGTATCAAAATACATAAAATTCCGCGGGAAGCCAACGCTTGCATCAGCGGTTTGTATGCCGTATGCTCTACTTTACCGCCCGGATAAAACACCAATCCTGCCTTTACCGTTTGCGGAATAAAAGCAATATCTCCGTCTTGCAGTTCTTGCATTTGCACTTCCGTCTCCGTCTGCGCCGCAAACGCCGAAATACTGCTCTCTTCCGCTTTATAATACGTGCCTACGTACACCGCGCAGCATACGAAAAGAATTACCGCGCACGTCGCTACGGCAATACAGGTTATCCACAGCTTTTTATGTGATTTTTTTGCCTTTACCAACGTCTTGTGTCTCCTCCGTTTTAGCTTGCTTCCGTTTTACTTGCTTCGCGTCATTTTTCTATGTGTTATTTTTGCTCTGCGGTTTCGGTTATTGTTTCCAATAAAAAGCTGACGGGTCGGAAACCGTCGTTGCAGGAAATCATCGCGGAATAAGGATTTTTCATCCAGCCGTTGTAAAAATTGCCGCCGCCCGCAGCCAATTCCCGTACGAAAGAAGCCATGCTTTCCCATGCACTATCGCAAAGTCCGCTCGGTTTTTCGCCGTTTACGGATACAAAAGTCTGCCCCACGCGCACGTCGCAAGCGTGCTGTATCGGATTTTCATACACGGCAATCAAATCGTCGTGCCGTACCTGTTTCATCACCGTTATTTTTACTTTTTTTAGCTCTTTTTCCATAATGCTTTCACGCCGTTATATACCGATAAATATTTGTTGGTGAGCACCGTGTCGATACCCATGTCAAAATACCGCTTCGCTTCCTCGGGGTCATCCGCCCAACATACGTTACAAATGATACCGTGCGCGTGCGCTTTGTCGATACACGCCTTATCAAAATGCGGCTTGTAAAACTGCACCTTGTGCGCGCCGAGCGCAATAGAACGCTCTACGATAGACATAGGCTCTCTTTCCCGTCCGAAGCCGTCCCAACCAACACAGAATTTTAATTGAGGGTAACGGTTTTTTACCTCGCGGAGCATACGGTCGTTATTCGTCATGAAATACATGTGCTGCTCGCAATCGTACTTTTTCAAGAGCTCGACAATTTCGTTCAGCTTATCGTCGGCAAAGTCGTTATCCCAAATTTTTACGTGGATATTCATGATAACTCTGCCGCCGAATTGGCGCAAAATATCCTCGAATTTTACAATTTTTAAGCCCGTAAACTCCGTGCCGTATTTCACGCCGAAATCTAATTGCATAAGCTGGGCATAGCTCTTTTCATACACTTTGCCGACGCCGTTGCTAACCCGTTCTAACGTATGGTCGTGGCTGGAAACCAACACGCCGTCCGTGGTGCTCCATACGTCAAATTCTATCTCCTCCGCGCCAAGTGCCACCGCCGCACCGAACGCCGCCATACTGTTTTCGGGCGCAACCGAATTAAAGCCTCTGTGCGCGCACAAACGGGGATACGGAAGCTTGTCGTCCGTCGGTACTATCCCTGCCCCTGCGTTGCGGTACAGCCACGGCCGCCGACCCTCTTCTATATATTCGTAATGCGCTTTCAGCTTACCTTGGTGTCCTGCGGGTTTGTAGTATTTTTCGGCGGGATCTATTTCGCAAACGCCCAAGCCCACACGGTTTTTCATGTTCAGCAGCTCTTCGCCCTTGGGCGTAACCACCATACTGCAACCGCATACCTTGGACTCCTCGCCAAGCGATACCGAAGCTCGAATCAAATACGCGTTGGTTTGGTAACAAAGGAATTTATTGATGATAGACAACGCCTCGTGCGTATCCGTTCGCTGCAACGAACAGCCGATGAAAATATCCACCTTTTCGCGGGCAAGCTTGGCATAATTTTCATAAAAATAGAAATCGTAACAGGTAAGGAAGCCAAACCGCAGACCCTCTATCTCTACCACGTAGGGCTGCTGGGGCTTATCGTATTGATAGCTGTACGCAACGTCCAACTCATGCCCGCCCTGCTCGTCCGTTTTCACCTCGCTGGGCGCGGGGTGAGCCTTGAAATATCTGCCTACAATATTTCCCTTTCTGTCTATCGCGTGCGTGGTGTTTCTTACTCCGTTTTCCGTTACGTAGCCTGCGTTGACAAACACGATAGCGTTGCAACGCTTCGCCGTTTCGCAAGCTCTTTGCAACAGAGTCTGATTATACTTTTCCACAGCCCCGTAAAAGCCCGCTTTGCCCTGCACGTCCGCGGGGGCGTCGCTGTATTCGGGCAGAACGATAATATCCATGCTTTCGTCGCACGTATCCAAAAGGGAGAGCAAGCCCTCGAAGCAGTTTTCCACGTCTCTTTCGTCAAACGAATATTTCGGCTGCAACACGCAAACTTTCATAGGTTGTTCCTTTCCTTATTGTTTCTTGGATTATATTACGTAAAACGGTTACCCGTAGTTTCGCGTTACCTTATTATAGCATATTTTCTTGTATTTGTAAATACTCTAATGTCGTCATTTTACGGCATCAGCAAAAAAAGTTAAAAGCCTTGATTTTGTTAAAAATCATGGCTTTTGGCTGCCCCTGTCAGGCTCGAACTGACGACACACGGATTAACAGTCCGTTGCTCTACCTACTGAGCTAAGGGGCAATGAAAGCGGCGATTACCTATCCTCCCGGTAGTAACCTACAAGTACTTTCGGCGTAAAAGAGCTTAACTTCTGTGTTCGGAATGGGTACAGGTGGATCCTCTTTGCCATCATCACCGCTATGGTTATATATAAGCGTTTCTCA
>JAZOPT010000003.1:0-4280 GCA_045655725.1 Candidatus Scatosoma sp. | reverse complement strand
AGCCGTTTTTTGACCGCTACTTTCGAATAGACGCAAAATCTGTCCCTTGCCGTCGTAGGCGGGTTTTAAAGTGTCAATTAAAATATTTTCCTTGTCCATAGAAGCAAACGAATATTCTCCCTTCGCAAAGCAAGGCTTTAAGCCGTTGATAAACGCGTGGGAAACCCGCTCTACGTCGTTTGCGTTTTCACCGCAATATACGCCGTAACGGAAGGTATGTATGCCCTTTGTCTCCGTTGCGGGATATTCGGGAGAACGCAAAAGATTCAAACTGAGTAAGCCGTCCTTCGCGCGATAGCCATACTTACAATCGGACAGCACCGCAAACTTATAGTTGTTTTCGCAAAGCTGGGAATATCTATGCGCACAAATTTCAAATTGGATTTTTTCCGTTGCCGTATTTTCCTTTGTCGTTCTCTTGATGTTACCGAACTGAATACCGCAAGTGACGAAATCACTTTGCAAATCGGTATGGAAATCCGCACGAAGCATCTTGTTTGTTTCCTGCCAATCTACGGTGGTTTCGAACTCTAAGTACTCACTACCGTGTTTTAATTTGATTTTTTGACAAAGTGCAGACGTACCGTAACGGAAGGTTTGCTCTCTTACCGCGCAAGCCCCCTCCATATAAGATTTGACGTCCGTCAAAACAAAATATTCGGGGGTAGCTTGATAATACAAAGGATCAATATCCCATGCGTCTCCACATATCCAAGAACACTCGTCGTGGTATACTGAAAGAACGTTGCCGCCCTTTGCCGTAAGCACGTTTCTGCCGTCTTTTTTACGAATGACGCTGACCAAAATGCCCTCGTCGTTAAATTTCGCAACGAGCTTATCATTTGATAACGTGTATTTATCCACGTGACAATTCAGCTTTTTGATTTCTTTCCCCGTGCTCAAAAGGGTATACCCCAAAGGCTTTGCTGTAATCGAATAGAATTTTCCGTCGTCTTCCACAACGTCTTGCACTGCAAAACCTAAGGAGTTAAATACCGCGTTAGGCTTTTCTTTTACGACAAGCTTATCTAAAAGCGCCTGCACGGATTGTTCCAAACGGGAATACGCTTCTTCCGTTTCCTCGTAAACACGTTTAATACACGAGCCGGGAAGTATATCATGGAATTGATAAAGCAATACTTCCTTCCAAATTTCGTCCACTGCCGCTTGCGGGAATACTATACCGTCCGTTTTACTCGCAATCGCATACGCCGCTTCCAAATCGTGCAGCATATTTTCCAACGTTTTATTGTGCTTTTTGTTGTAGCCCTGCGAAGTGTACGTGCCTTGATGTGCTTCCAAATACATCTCGCCTTTATAGGTTTCTAATTGCTTCGATTGTTTTTCTAATTTTTTAAAGAAGGCATTAGAAGATTCTTGCTTGACGGGGGGAAGTCCGTCCAAATTTTCCATTCTCTTTAACGCTTCTAAATGCCGAGGGGCAGGACCTGCACCGCCGTCACCAATCCCGTACAGCAAAAGCGCATTTTCCACCTTTCCCTTTTCCTGATAATTTTTGCCAGCTTTATGCACGTTGGTCGGGAACGCCATACTGTTGTAATCCCCTTCGGGCGGCATATGTACAAGAACGGAATCGTCGGAAATCCCTTTCCAAATAAACGAGTTATACGGGAATTTCGTCACCCAGTTCCAGCTCATTTTAATCGTACAAAGATACTTCACATCCGACTTTGCGCAAAGTTGCGGAAGGGTAGCAGAAAAGCCGAAAACGTCTGGCAACCATAAGGTATCTATTTCTTTTCCAAATTCATCTTTAAAAAATTGCTTTCCATAAAAAATTTGTCTTACAAGCGATTCGCCGCAGGGTACGTTCGTATCAGGCTCTACCCACATACAGCCTTGCGGTTCTATTCTACCATTTTCCACCGCCCGTTTTATCCTTTGATATAAATCGGGCTCATTTTGTTTAATCCACTCATACTGTTGCGGTTGACTTGCACCGTACACGTAATCAGGATAACGTTCAATCATTTCAAGTTGTGTCGCAAACGTTCGGATTGCTTTTCTTTTGGTTTCACGAATAGGCCACAGCCACGCCAAATCCAAATGCGAATGGCCTACCGCCGAAAATTTCAACGAGGGTGTGCCACCTTTCTTGGAAAGCTCTTTTCCTAACACTTTTCTCGCAAGAGCTACTTCTTCTGAAGTATAATCTTTCAATATATTTTTTACTTCTAAAAGCGCATACGTAATGGAACAGTATCTCGGGCTATCCTCAGACAAAGTCTTTCTCAAATCGTCAAGAATCAAATAATCGTAATACAACTGTCGCATTTCTTCGTTTACAGTTGCGATAAAGCCTTCCTTATAAGGACGCGGTGCACTTCTTTCCTTATCCCCCCAAACAAAGTTCCCGAACAAATCGTTATAGCCGCAATCCACCCAAAAATCTACCGTTTCGCCGCCGTTTGCTTGGTCTAAAAAGGGAACGACCCTTTTCCACCCCCAGTCGTTTACGTTTCCCTCGTTTACGGTAAACGTAGTAATACCTCTTTGAGGATTACCATTCTCGTCATATATACAGCCTTCACCGCCTACGTCTAATAAAAGAACCGTTTTTTGTCCTTTGCAAGAATCGGGAACAAGCCCTGTAAAATGAAACCAAGCGCAATCAAAAAGTTTCCCCCAGGTGTCCCCCAGTGCAAGAGAAATTTTTTTACCGCTCGTTCTTTTTTCAAAAGGAACGGGCTCTTCCGTTTGATAAATTACAGCTTCTAAATCCGCACAAACCGTATAAATTTTTTCCTTTATGCGTTTCAGCATTTCGCCCGGAATTTTATCGTAAATCTTTTTCGCATTGATAGGCAGCATATCTTTATCCTCTAACCTAAAAATCTTTCATTTTCCCTTACTTGTAAATCACTTTATCAAGCCAATAAATTTTCGCGTACCGCATAAATTGTTTGCATAGAAATATCGCATACGCTAGTCAAATAATTTTCTATTGCCTTTTGCAAGGTTTCACCGTTCGGCGCATACCACTGCATCATAAGAGAATGCATTTGCCCAAAGGCGACGAAATTTTTCTCATCGTTTTGCATAACGCCTTCGTTTTCAAACTCCCAGTTTTTGACACTGCTTCTCCAGCGTCTGCCTTGCTCGGAAAAGGAAGTCAGCTCGAAATCCTGCACCAAATCCTCGTATGCAACACCCAAAACACCGCCAATTAAATAACAAATTGTCCCCGTTCTATCCGCACCTGCCGTACAATGTATATACACAGGTAAATTTTCAGGTTGGGCAATCGTTTCAAAAACACCTTTTATCCCGTCGATTGTTCTCTCGTCAAACAAACCGGCTCCACTCGCCTTAGGCTGACAGGTATCGGGCAAAATGGAATTATACGCCCACATACCAAGCTGTTTATAGGCAACACCTTCCATATCGACTACTTTTCCGCCATCCGTACCGTAACGCACGTCAAGCTCCGTTTTGATGCCTAATTCTTGCGTAAACGTAGCAACTCCTTTGTCAGTGATTGCGTTCAATCTTGCGCCGCGGTAAATTAAGCCGTATTTCACCTTAGAGTTTCCCTCAGCATTGTAACCGCCGATATCACGAACGTTAGAAACGCCGTCCACGTTTACGATACGCTGGCAATAATCGCCTTGTGTGGTAAAGCTTTGGACTTTCGTTTCGTGCAACTGACTGTTTCCGTCGAACGCCTGCACTTTCACGTAGTATTTCGTATTCGGTATCAAAGCATTGAAGGTGTATTCCGTCTTTGTTCCATCTACAAAATATTCCCTGCCGTCCTTCATCTCGGCATTTGTGGACAAAATTACCGCATATTTATCCGCATTTGTTTGCTGTTCCCAACTGACCGCGGTGAGTTGTTTATCATATATATCCGCGGCTTGTAACGCCATAATTTGCTCGTAATCGTCAGCGGCGCCCAAATAATCGCAAACCTCTTGACTGTACATTTGCGTGTTCGTAATTTGCAATTCTTCCTTGGATAACATACCGAAATTGCAGGCACTTAATACGGACGTTGTGATAAGCAGAGCCAAAATAGACGCTATATATTTTTTAATACGCATATATCACCTATATTTCACATAGGGATGCAAAAACAATCTGCACCCCTATGTGTTTTTATATCATAATAATTATTTTTCCTTAACGGGAATAAGGAATACACCCTCAGCCGATGCAATATCAAGGGAGAGCACACCGTTATTCAAATAAACGAGTTTTTCCTCACCGCCTTGATATACTTTCACGGCTTTGTATTCGCTGTTAAACGTAACAGTAAC
>JAZOPT010000002.1:0-29263 GCA_045655725.1 Candidatus Scatosoma sp. | reverse complement strand
TAACTTTTACTTATATTTGATATAACGCCCCATTATTCTGTTACGCTCTTTTCTAATTATTTTTTCTCTTTTTTCATTTTTCTGTATGAAAAGACTTGTCAATCGATAAAAAAGATGATAAGATATTGTTGTATCAAATATTTCGATTGATAAACACATAATAAATTCATTTTTAGGAGATTTTTATGACCTACGTAGAAAGAGTATTAAACGATTTGAAAACTCGCAACCCCGGTGAAAAGGAATTTCATCAAGCCGCAACGGAAATTTTATTGACGTTGGAGCCTGTGATCAATGCGCACCCCGAATACGAAAAGGCGGCTCTTTTGGAACGCTTTACCGAACCCGAACGCACCATTTTATTCCGTGTGCCTTGGGTAGATGACAGCGGCGCAGTACGCGTCAACAAGGGCTACCGTGTACAATTTAATAGTGCAATCGGTCCTTACAAGGGCGGGCTTCGCTTCCACCCCTCCGTTAACCTTTCCGTTATCAAATTTTTGGGTTTGGAGCAAATTTTGAAAAACAGCTTGACCGGTTTGCCTATCGGCGGCGGCAAAGGCGGTTCTGATTTCGACCCCAAAGGCAAATCCGACCGTGAAATTATGGCGTTTTGTCAAAGCTTCATGACGGAGCTTTACCGTCATATCGGCGCAGACACGGACGTTCCCGCGGGCGATATCGGTGTTGGCGCGAGAGAGGTTGGATATTTGTTTGGTCAATACAAGCGTATCCGCGACGAGCACGTTGGCGTATTGGCGGGGCGCGGACTTTCTTACGGCGGCTCGCTTATCCGTAAAGAAGCAACGGGCTACGGTTTGATTTACATGACAGCGGAAGCCATGAAGGAACGCGGCGATAGCTTCCAAGACAAGGTTACCGTTATTTCGGGCAGCGGAAACGTGGCGATTTACGCTTGCGAAAAGGCGCAGCAGCTTGGGGCAAAGGTTGTAGCCATGTACGATTCCAACGGCTATATCTACGACCCGAACGGCATTCAGCTTGCCGTGGTAAAACAAATCAAGGAAGTAGAGCGTGCACGTATCAAAGAATATGCAGCAAGAGTTCCCGGTTCAAAATACGTAGAGGGTTGCAAAGGCATTTGGACGATTCCCTGCGACGTTGCGTTACCTTGCGCTACGCAAAACGAAATTGACGCGGAATCGGCGGCGGCACTTGTGAAGAACGGTGTGAAGTACGTTGGCGAAGGTGCGAACATGCCCTCCACCTTGGACGCTATCTCTATCTTCCAAAAAGCAGACGGCGTGGTATTCCTCCCCGCGAAAGCGGCAAACGCAGGCGGCGTTGCTACCTCCGCATTGGAAATGGCACAATCTTCGGGCAGACTGTTCTGGTCGGCAGAAGAAGTAGATGCGAAGCTGAAAACGATTATGGTAAACATTTACCACAATATCGACAATGCGGCGAAAAAGTACGGATTTGAAGGCAACTACGTAATGGGTGCAAATATCGCGGGCTTTGAAAAGGTTGCGGACGCTATGATGGCGCACGGTATCGTATAACCTCTCTTTCATCACTGCAAATAAATATAAAAATAGAGCAGGTATGCGTTTCATCGCATACCTGCTTCGCTATTTTATGAAAATTCTTTCTTAATAAAAAGTAGCAAGCTGTTCTTCGGGCGGTTCGCCGATGATTACCCGCTCGGCAACCAATACAGGACCTTTTCCTTTATAAATACGGTGCTTTTCGAATTGCACGGTGGCAGTAATACTAATCCAATCGCGCGTGTGCAGGTTCATGATTTCGGGCAATACGCAAGCAAGACCGCAATACTGTATATCCGCTTCACAACAAGTCATTACGTGCCGCCCTACCACAATATCCTGCGGCGACAGACGTTTGTCCGTGGCGACAAGTCCCTTAAACTTTACCGTCTTGCCGATATAAGATTCTAAATTTTCCGTTAAATCACGGTAGAAAAACGCGTAATCTTTGTCCTCGATAGCAATCACGGGAGCATTGATATCAAACGGCAACGGGTCTTCGATATCGTCAAAATCCGCTTTGCCGTCCGCGCGTTCATAGACAATATCGCAACGGCGGCTTATTCCGCGCACCACCTTATGGAACGCCATTTTATCCATGCCGTCCTCAAAACGGTTGAATACGACAAGCTGTGCGTTTTGTATCTTATCAAACGTAAATTGTCGCATATTGGCGTTATAATTCAAAAAGGTTGCGGAATCGAAAAAGGTCATTACCTGATTGATCATCCAACCCTCGGGCATGGCGTTAAAAAAATCTTCCAGCATCCACGTGCCGTTATATTCTACTACAACGCGGTCTGCCCCGCTTTGCATTTGCAGCTGTTTAAGATATTCTTCCGTCAACTGCGCTTTATCCTCGATAACTACAAGCTGTACGTTTTCTGCGTCTGCAAACTTAATCGTTTCGTATTCCTCTTCGCCCTCTTCCATAACCAAAAGCAAGGTTTTTTCGCCCGAAGAAAAACGCGGGTCTTCCATGGTTTCCTGTATAAATTTTGTTTTGCCCGATTCTAAAAATCCCAAAAAGAGATATACGGGCGTTTCCGCGGGAAGTTTTTGTTTCATTGATATCCCCTCCGTTATATTTTGAACGCCTTTTTCAGGTTTTCTTCTTGAATATCGCAACCGATAACGCAAAGTCTGCCAATGACGCCTGCTACGCCCTCGCGCACGTCCGCTTCGCCCGGAACATAATCAAAATGCAACCACGCACCCTCTCCTGCAACGATACCTTTTGCGCGGAGTATCTTTCCGTACGTGCTTTCATCGGACAGAGCGTTTAACGCTTCCGTCAGTTCGGTTTTTGTGTATTTGCGTGTGGTTTCTTGCCCCCAGCTTGTAAACACGTCGTCCGCATGATGATGACCATGATGATGTTCGTGATGATGTTCGTGGTCGTGGCAACATTCGTGGTCATGGTCATGCTCGTGTTCATGATGATGACCGTGGTGATGGCAACAGCAATGCGGGTCGTCGCACTCCTCTTTATCATGGTGATGATGTTTATGATGATCGTGGTCATGACAGCACTCATGGTCATGATGATGTTCGTGTCCATGGCAGCATTCGTGATGTTCATCGTGCCCATGGTGGTGTTTTTCCGTCTCTTCCGTTAAGCGGTCAAGCTCCGTTTGCAAGGTATTTTTTTGTTCCATAGCGGCAAGAATAGCCTTACCGTCCAACGAATTCCAAGGGGCGGTAACGAGTGTTGCCGCCGCATTTTTTTCTCTTAAAAGCGCAACCACCGCCGCAAGCTTTTCCTCCGACGTTTTATCTGTGTGCGAAAGCAGAATACAGCTGGCATTTTCCACTTGGTCGCCGAAAAATTCGCCAAAGTTTTTCATGTACATTTTACATTTCGCTGCGTCAACAACGGTGCAGAACGCATTCAGCGTTGCGCCCTTCAAACCAGCCTTTTCTACTGCCTTAACGACGTCGGACAATTTCCCAACGCCCGACGGCTCGATTAAAATACGGTCGGGTTGATACGTTTCATATACCTGCTGTAACGCTTTGGAAAAGTCGCCTACAAGAGAACAGCAAATACAGCCCGAATTCATTTCCGTAATATTGATACCTGCGTTTTGCAAAAATCCGCCGTCAATACCGATTTCGCCAAATTCGTTTTCGATAAGCACCAGCTTTTCGCCTGCGTACGCTTCTTGTATCAATTTTTTAATGAGCGTTGTTTTTCCCGCGCCCAAAAAACCTGAAAAAATATCTATTTTTGTCATTTGTCTTACCACCTTTCTTCTTATATAAACGCATTTTCGCCAATTAAAACGCCCAATTTCCGTTTTGGAAAATTTGCACTCTTTCGCCCGTTTTCGTGATACCCACCACGGACATATCTGCCGCGCCGATCATGAAATCCACGTGAATCATACTGTCGTTGATACCGCGCTTTTTACATTCCTCGTCCGTATAATTTTCGTAGCCTTTCAGACATTCGTTAAAGCCGTGTCCCACGGCAAGATGACAGCTTGCGTTTTCATCGAACAGCGTATTGTAAAACAGAATGCCCGATTGGCTTATCGGTGAATTGAACGGAATCAACGCACATTCACCCAAACGCGCCGCTCCCTCGTCCATAGATATCATTTTTTTCAGCAGCTCTTCGCCCTTTTCCGCATGGACTTCTACAGCTCTGCCCTCTTCAAAGCGCATGGAGAAGTTTTCGATAAGTTCGCCCATGTACGAAAGCGGTTTCGTGGAATAGACAATTCCCTCTGCCGCCCCTGCCTTGGGAGAGGTAAACACCTCTTCGGTAGGAATATTGGGATTGAAGATTCTGCCTTTCAATGTTTTTTCCTGACCGCCCGCAAACAGTCCGTCTTCGTTTAACTGCACCAATAAATTGGTACCGTTTGCACTTTTATATTCTAAATACTGTAAGCCTAACCCGTTTAAGTAAGCGCAACGGTTGGAAAGGTCTTGGTTATGCTCTTTCCAAGCTTGCACGGGATTTTTTCCGTCTGCTCGCGAGGCTTGCAATATCGCTTGCCACATGGCTTCCACCGCTTTCTTCTCACTAAGCTGCGGGAACACCTTTTTCGACCAAGCCACGCCGGGCACTGCCGCTATACACCACTGATGACGGTTTTCCATTGCCAAACGGAAAGGCTTGATTTGCGGGAACAACGCGCGCCGAGCGGCACTCATTTTTTCTTGATCGACGCCATTCATGCCGTCGGGGTCTTCCGATTCGATAAACAGTCGGCAGGAATAGTTTGCCGCCTTAAATTCCCATTTCGCTTTTACCCAAGGTTTGAGGTTGGAAAGGGAGTCCAAACTTCTGTATTGAGACGAAAGCTTTTCTACGGGCTGGTAGCTCCATTCCACATACACCTCGCTTGCGCCTGCTTTATAACATTCTTCCACTACCATAGCGACAAAGGCGGGCTGGTCCAGCCCTGCGGCAATAAACACCGTTTGACCTTTTTTCACGTTTAAGCCTGTTTTCGCTATCAGTTTTGCGTATTTTTGTAACTGTGATTTTCTCATATTATTTCTCCGACTGTTTGTTTATCTGCTGTTCTAAAATTTCCATGGCATACGTCATCGCCCGCGCAACGCCGCCCTCTGCAAACGGAACGGCTAAATTTGCCGCTTTCAGCGTATCCAAATACCCAAGCGAACCGCCCACCTTACAAAGCGTGAGATAGTCTTGCCAGCAATCCGTTTTGTTTTCGGCTTGCTTTTTCTTAAATTCCATTGCGCCCATGGTGGTCAGCGTATAATTGATATAATAGAAAGGATAGTGATAAATATGCAGCTTATGATACCACCAGCCGCCTTGATTGAAAAACGGAATATCCTCGCCGTAATCCCGCCACGGCATATATTTTTCTTCCAACTTTTTCCATACGGCGGTACGCTGCGCAGGCGTTAAATAGGGTTGTTCGTACACGATATGCTGAAATTCGTCCACAGCAACGCCGAACGGTACAAACGTAATCGCTTCCTGCAAATGCTGAAAACGGTAATTTTCGGCTTTTTCCCCGAAAAACAGCTCGGCATACGGATAGGCGAATTGTTCCATAGACATAGAATGAATTTCCGCGATATCCGTAGGCTCGCTCCATTGCGCTTGCAGCGGCTGCGTGCGCATTGCCATATATCCCGCAAAAGCGTGCCCCATTTCATGCGTAAGCACGTCCACGTCGCCCGTCGTACCGTTAAAACAGGAATACACAAACGGAGCTTTATAATCGTTTAACGTCGTCATGTACCCCGTTGCCGCCTTATTGGGTTTATTGTCCAAATCCATAAGCTGATGCTGTATCATGAAATCGATAAATTCGCCCGTTTCACGGCTCATATCGTGATACATTTCCCTTGCTTTCTCTACCAAATACGCTCTGTCTCCCACAGGCACGGCGTTCCCCTCGGGGAATATAAGCTGTTCATCGTAAAAGTGCATCTTATCCACGCCGATACGCTTCGCTTGCGCCTCGTAAATTTTTTGACAAAACGGAACAAGCAACGTCTCCACCTGTTTGCGGAACGCGGCTACGTCTTTTTCGTTATAGTCCATTCTGCCTTGCAGCATATACCCAAGCGGAATATAGTTTTCAAACCCCATATTCACGCCCATTTGGTGGCGAATTTTTACCAGTCTATCGAATATTTCGCCAAGCTCTTTATCGTTTTGTTGGAAAAATTCCGCGTACTTTTGCGCCGCTTCTTTACGAACCGCTCGGTCGGCATGAGAAAAATATTTTAATATTCCGTACAAATTGCATTCTTCGCCCATAAACGGAATTTTACACCCTGCCGTCAAATTTTGATAACGGTTGGTAAGCTCGCTTTCCTCTTGCATAAGCGGAATATTTTTTTCGCAAAACGAATTTACGCTTAACTGAATATTTTTCAAAAGCTGCGTGCCGTATTCGTTATCGATATCTTTTTTGAAAGGAGAGGTAAGCAACGCTTGGTTAAAGGCTTGGGTAAACGGCATAATTTCGGGATAGTGATACCGAATATATTCTTCCTCTTTTTCGTAAAAGGGGTCTTTGGTGTTGACGGTGTGGCGAATTTCCACAATTGTGGACATGGTGGAAATTTGCGAGGAAAGCTTTTCGTCCTCTTGAATACATTCCTTCACTTCCGCATACGTTTTCGCCTCGGCTACACGCTTTGTTAAATTTTGATAAAAGGTTTTTACCGCCTCGAAATCGGGGCGTTCATACTGTAAATTTTCAAACGTCGTAAATGTGCTCATTGCATACCTGCCTGCCTATTTTCGCTAAATTTTAGATAAATTTCAGCCGATGAGGTCGTAATTGACCGTTTTATAAAAAAGCATTTTTATCTCTTCGTCCTCTTTCGTTTGCGCCAATATCCACATGAGTTTGGTAATAATACTTTCATACGTCATGGAGTAGCTTTCCAACAAATCAAAGCGGTTTTTCAAGCCTCTGCCTACGCGATACACGTTCATATCGCTACCCTCTTGCTGTACCTGTGTAGTTACGACAAGCGTTTTACCTTTCTTTTCCCAGCTTGTAATCACGTCGTAAAATCCGTAATATTCGCCCTCGGGCACACCGCCCGTTCCATACCCCGAAAGCACCACCGCATCGTTAAAGCGGAAATACGCGTCCAAAATTTCGCCGCGCTGACCGGGCGTTAAGGTAAGCAATCCTACCTTTTCGTTTAAGGTAAGGTAAAATTCGGGCTTGTCCTGTTTAGGCGTAGTGATATACTGTATCACTTTCCCGTCGCGAATTACCGCAAGAACAGGAAAATCAACGCTGGTAAATGCGTTAAAGCTTTTTGTGCGCACCTTTTTGGCGCGCGTACCCGCAATCACTTTGCCCTGAAAGACGATGACTACGTCGCTTGCCTTTTCCGACGCGGCGTATAAAAAGCTGTCGCGCAAGTTGATTCTGCCGTCCGTATCCTCTTTATCGATAGGCTGCTGCGAGCCTGTCAATACAATAGGCTTGGGAGAGTGCTGCACCAAATAGGAAAGCATTGCCGCCGTATAAGACATGGTATCCGTTCCGTGGCAAATGACAAATCCGTCGTATTTATCATAATTATCCTGCAACGTTTTGGCAAGCAAAATCCAATGCTTGGGCGTAACGTTGGTACTATCGATATTATATATTTGTATCGCTTCCGCTTCGCAAAACTCAAAAATTTCAGGCACGCATTGCAACAGAGCGTCCGCTTTTATTTGCGGCGTAAGTCCGTCCTGACCTGAGTGCGAAGCGATTGTTCCGCCTGTGGCGATAAGCAAAATTTTCTTTTTCATTGTTTTGTCCTTTTACAAAGTTCTTATCCTATGTAAATATTGCGGTGGCTTACATTCCGCCGTTTTTGCGGCGCAGATAATCTCCTTTTTCCAAAGCGTACGGGCATTTTATCCGATACACTTCCTGTACCCGCTTACAATCTTCCGTCCATTCGTTTTTGCTGTTATACACCTCTTCTACGACAAACTCGTTTTTGAAATACGAGTTGGGCGAAAGCACCTCTAAAACGTCGCCTTTCTTGAAGCGGTTACGCATTTCGGCGTAAACGTACCCGTTTTCATACCCCAAAACGTCTGCAATATACGTATAGTCGCCCTTGGATTGACTATCCTCATAATTGACCGTGTTATGATTTGCACCGTCTGCATAAGCCTGTGTGTATTCTCTATGTGCAACGGCAAGAAGCTCTGTTTCCGATACACCAAAATCCTCGCCGTTCATCGCGCGGCGATAGGCGTTGATGACCGTAGCAAGGTAATACCCGCTTTTCATTCTACCCTCTATTTTGAAAGAGGATATCCCCGCGTTTTCCATTTCCTGCAAGCGGGAAAGCATATTCAAATCTTTACTATTGAAAATATACGTACCCTTTTCGTCCTGTTCGATAGGCAACCACTCCGATTTTCCGTTGGTCGCGTTCAGCGCGCGCACCTCGTACCGCCAACGGCAAGACTGCACGCACGCACCGCGATTGGACGAACGACCGTCCAAATAATCGGAAAGCAAGCACCTACCGCTATACGATATACACATCGCTCCGTGGACAAACGTTTCTAACTCCGTTTCGGGGTTATATTCTTTTATTTCGGCAATTTCTTTCAAGGACAGCTCTCGCGCCAGAATTACCCTTGACGCGCCCTGCTCCGCCCAAAATTTCACGGCGTATTTGTTGGTGGTATTGGCTTGTGTGGAAATATGCACCGCAAGCGACGGCGCAACCTTTTTTGCTATATACACTACGCCCGGGTCGCTGACAATGACTCCGTCCGCACCCATTTGCGCAAGCGTTTGGAAATGCTCTTTTATGCCGCCGAAATCGTTATTTTTCGCATAAATATTGGTGGTAACGTAAACCTTTTTGCCACGCTCGTGCGCGTAATGAATAGCGGTTTGCAGCTCGTCCGTAGTAAAATTATCGGCAAACGTGCGCAAGGAAAACTGCTTTCCACCAAGATACACGGCATCCGCACCGAAATACAGTGCCGTTTGGAATTTCGCATAGCTACCCGCAGGGGCTAAAAGTTCCGCTTTGATTTTTGATTGCATTTCCAACTTCATTTTTCCTCCCCGCCTTGATACACCGAAACGGCGACTCCGTCGCCCACGTTTAATACGGAAGTTAACAGCTGTTTATCCTCTGTAATCACGGCAAGATACGAACGTATTTTATCCACGATAGATTGCCGTTTTTGGGGCGTAGGCTCTTCGCCGCTTACCCAGCCGTACAGCAACACGTCGTCAGAAAACAGAATTGCACCCTTTTGCATCAACCGTTTCAAATCGAACAGATATTTTTCGTACTGTGCTTTTGGACCGTCTAAAAACACGAAATCGAACGAGCCGTCCATCATAGCCAAAATCTCGCCTGCGTCCCCAAGATACGCCGTTACCCGTTCGGCAACACCGAAGCGTTGGAAGTTTTGCTTGGCTTCCAAGTACCTTTCTTCTTCTAATTCTATCGTCGTCAAGCGAGCGTTTGGTAAAGCCGTCAGCATGGCAACGCCTGAAAGCCCTACTGCCGTGCCGATTTCCAAAATACGCGTGGGCTGCTTGGTATTCAGCATTACCAATAAAAATTGCAGCGTTTCGTCGTCCGCAACGGGAATGCCGCGCGATAAAGCCTCGCTACGCGCGGCAGCAAGGCGTTCTTCTATCTGTAATTGTACAAGCGACGACGTGTATTTCATGCTTTCCTTTTCCTTCGTGCTTTGTGCGTTTTTCTTTATACGTCCAGAACAGACACCACGACAAGCGGCGATTGTTTGGTCTTTTTATAGAAATAGTTTTTCAGGAATTTTTGGAGATAGCGAGAAAGCTCTTCCGTATTCCCGTTTTCGTAGTCGTAATTTTCCACGGCGCGTTGCACCACCGATTTTATCTCCGTTTGCGTATCCGTATTATCCGCAAACACACAACCGTGCGTTTCCACAACAGGCTCGTTGATGACGTAATTGCCCGTAACCGCAATCGCAACCGTACACACACCGTCAGAGGACATTTTCAAGCGTTCTTTCATTACTTCGCTTGTGCCGTAATCTTCTATTCCCTCCCCGTCGATGAGGCGCGTGCCTGCGGGTACGTTCTCCCCAAGCGCAATAGAGTTTTCCGTTAATTCCACGCAGTTGCCTATCTCCGTAATGAGAATATTTCTTTCGGGAATTCCCAAAGCTCCTACAAGCTGCGCATGGCGTTTCAAATGGCGATATTCGCCGTGTACGGGAATAAAGAATTTCGGGTTTAACAGCGAATGCATAATTTTGTGTTCTTCTTGGCAAGCGTGCCCCGAAACGTGGATTTTTTCCAAACTTTCATATACCACGCGCGCACCCTTTTTATACAGATTGTTTATTACGCGATATATCATTTTTTCGTTGCCCGGAATGGGATTTGCGGAAATGATAATGGTATCGTTTTCGCCTACCGTTACCTTATTGAAATCGCCCGAAGCCATACGCGTAAGCGCGCTCATCGGCTCGCCCTGAGAGCCTGTGGAAACAATCAACAGCTCGCCATCGAACATATTCTTTGTTTTCTCTACGTCTATCAAAACGCCCTCGGGTATCTTCAATTCCCCGATTTTTACCGCCGCTTCTACCACCTTAAACATACTGCGACCCGACAACGCCACCTTTCTGCGGTATTTTACCGCCAAATCGATAATCTGCTGCAAACGGTGCACGTTGGAAGCAAACGTGGCGATAATCAAACGCCTTGTCATATTTTCCGAAAAAAGATGATCGAGCGTTGTGCCTACCACCGTTTCACTCATGGTATAACCGGGGCGTTCGATATTGGTGGATTCGCCCATATATAAGAGCACGCCCTCTTTCCCTATCTCCGCAATGCGTTTGAAATCGATAGGCTCGCCTGCAACGGGAGTGAGGTCTATTTTGAAATCGCCGCTATGGTAAATAAGTCCGTTCGGCGTGCGAATTGCCAAAGCGCATGCGCCTGAAATGGAGTGGTTTACGTTGATAAATTCTACCTGAAACGCACCCATGGCGACCTTTTCGCCCGGCTCGACCACTCGTTGCAATACGTTTTGTACGCGGTGTTCTTGCAGCTTATTATCCGTGAGCATCAACGTGAGCTTCGTTCCGTAAATGGGCGTATAATCGTTGAGTTCTTTCATTAAATACGGCACGCCGCCGATATGGTCTTCATGACCGTGTGTCAACACGATACCGCGTATTTTGTCCTTATTTTGCACCAAATACGTGATATCGGGAACAACCGAATCAATCCCCGGCATATCTTCGCCGTTAGGAAAGGTAAGTCCTGCGTCAATAACGATAATATCGTTGCCGTATTCTAACGCGGTCATATTTTTTCCTATCTCGCCTACGCCGCCAAGAAAAATGATTTTTACGGGCTTTTGCTTTTTGGCTCTGCCCGCCGTTTGCTTGGGCTGCTTTACGCGTTCAGGTTTGGTTTTTACTGCGGTTTGTTCCACCGTGTTTTCTGCTTTATTCGGCTTGGGCATACGCAGCTTTTTGGGTTTTACCGATTGCGTTTCCAAATACGCGGACGTGTTAAATGCAGACGTGTCAAACGCCGACACGTCAAACGCCGTGCCCTTGGGGTTTTTCTTCGTACCTGCGCGCGGCTTTCTCGGCGCGACGGGCTTGTCCGCTTGTTTGCGGGCGTTGATTTTTTCAGCTTTCGTTTGTTTTTCCGTTCGGTCCTTTTTGTCTTGTCGTTCTTGTCTTTCTTTTCTTTCCTTTCTTTCTTTCACCGTTTCTTTTTTCTCCTCGGCTATAAAATAGAGAGCCGAAAACATCAAATTATCAGCCCTCTTGTCGTTATTCGTATGTTTTCTTACGTGTTTCTTACGTGTTTCTTAGCCAACGCAATATAATAGCAGAGTTTCAGAAGTTGAAATCTACCTTCTTTTCCATCGTTTTCTTGATATGACCCGCTTCAATCAAAGCGTCGTCTTCTTCATAGGCAAATTCTTGTACGTAATCTACCACTTCAAATTTCTCGTCCTTTACCGCACCCTTTTCCTCTGCAAGAGCATCAATCAAACGTACTGCCTTTCTCGAAGCCAAATCGCTGGTAATCTTCACCATGAACGGCGTACCCTCGTGCGCTTTTTGGTCGCCTACGTTCTTTTGATGATAGGTATCTACGGGATATTTTTCGCTTTCCGTATCCAAATCAAGCAACAAGCAAAGCGTTTTACCGCGAATCAACATTTTCGCTACCGTGTTACGACCATAGTTAAATCTGTCGCTGTTCCAGCTGATATTGGAATTGATTCTGTCATACTTGACCAGCGCGTTTTTGATAACGCTGTAATACTTCTTCACTTTATCTGCGCTTTGTTTGAGTTTTGCCGTAAAACTCTTATTCAAACGTTCCACAAGCGCGTTGCTTACATCTACAAGCTTGGGTTTATTATCCTCTTCCGCGGCTTCTTCTACCACTTCTTCCACGGGAAGCTGTGCAACCGCTAATTCTTCTACCGTTTCTTCCGCTACCTGAGTAACAGGCTCTTCCACCGCTTCCACGGGAGCTTCTTCCGCTACGGCAGGCTGTTCACATACGCCACTATTGGTGCAAACGGCGCAAAGCTCGTCGGCAACGCTCTTGGCAATCGCTTGTACGCCCTCTTCATCTACCACAAATTCGTATGTAGGCTGTGCGCAAGGCTTTTCATTGAGTTTATCCTCAACAATAGCGGCGATTCTGTCGTAATCGGTGATTTCGGGACGGACAAGACTTTCAGAAACTTTTGCGGCAATCTGTTCAATGCCCGCTTCGTCCAATACCACGTCGAACGTCTGTTCTTCCTCGGCTTCGTTTGCAGCAAGCTTGGCTGCAACCAAATCGGCAAGGCGGTCGTAATCCACTTCGGGTACTTCGGGAACGGAAATACGCTGCGCCACCATATCGGCAAGCAATTCGTAATCGATTTCAGGAGCTTTCACTTCGGGTACTTGTACCTTATCCGCCACAGACTGCGCCAACGCTTCCATATCGATAGAAGCCATTGCTTTTTCCACCATGGTTGCTACCGCTGCGCTGAGCACTTCTTCGCTGATTTGCGCCTGTACGCTTCCCACAGCTTTTGCAAAGCTATCGTCAATACGGCGATAATCTACCTTTTCGGGATACGGCAAAGATTCTACAACTTTTTCCGCCGTGCCGTAAACGATTCGGTCGTAATCCACCTTGGCTTCCGTTTCTTCTTTGGGTTCGGGCAAAATAATTTCGCCAAGCAAATCCAAAACCTTATCGCCTACCTCATCTACAATACGCGTATAATCTACGTTTTCCGCAACGGGGATTGCCGCCACAGCATCCAACACCTGACGGCTGTGTTCTGCAACGCTTTCTTCCGTTTTTTCCGCTACCGATTCAATAACGGCTTTATAATCGTTTTCTTCATACAGCGCAATCGCTTCCGCCAAACGTTCTTGCAAGGCGTTGAGCGTTGTGTCAATTTGTTCTAACATGGCAAGCTTTGCCGCCGCATCGTCCAAGCGAGCCACAACCTCGCTTTGAATGAGCGTAGATAACCCGTCGTAAATGGCTTGCTGCTGCACGTAGCTATACTTAATTTCGTTTACCGCTTCTTCCATTTGCGGCAACACTTTATCCACGTGTTCTTTTACGGATTCGGAAACGCTTGCAGCCGCCTCGTCCATTTTTGCGATAACGTCCGCCACAGCTTCTTGAATAGCCGCCTGCGTGCTTTCCAAACCACCCATTTTTTCGTCCATAGCGTTGAGGCGCGCTCCCACTTCTTCGGTGAGCATTTTCGCCAAGCCGTCGTAAATGGTTTGGTTTTGCTTATAGCTGTAACGAATCTCTTGAGAGATAGCCTGCGACGATTTATCCTTGTCGCTCTTTATCTCCTGATACAAAGACCCCATTTGAACGGAAGAATATTTCATCTCATTCATCAATTCGCCTTTCATCTTTTGCAAATCGTAAGAAATCCAGCTATACAATGCGTCGATTTTGGAAGTTTCCACTTGTTTTCTGTCCGACATTTGACACCTCGCTATTTTATCTTGCCCAAAAAAGGGTAGAATACTACTTTTACTAAGTATTATTATAACATATTAGAGCCTATCGGTCAAGGGTTTTACAAAAAAATATCCCCTCAAATCGTAAAAAAATTAAAAAGTCCGCGTTGAAAATGACTTTCAACGCGGACATGGTTGCCTGATTTTGCATTTTTCGACAATTTGAGCGTAGCTTTACGTTACCGTCGCCTTGCCCACTGTCAAACTTTTATCAGTACTCTCTTTTGTTATTTTGTTCTCTTTTTCTCCGCTTTACGTTGGATGAATTTAACAATTTCCACAATAGGAATAATGCACGCGCCGATACCGATTGCCACAAGGAACTCTACCAAGCCCACCGAAGCAAAGCCGAACGCCTTTGCAAGGAAAGGCACTTCGCATACAAGCGCCGTTGCCGCAAACGAACCGATTGCCGCCCACCACAGCCATTTGTTTTGGTCTTTTACGCCAAACAGGCTCTTTCTTTGCGAACGCATATTAAAGCTATGGAAAATTTCTGCCATGGACATAGTCAAGAAAGCCATGGTCGTACCGTGCGTACTGTTTGCAAACGTCCATGCTCCCTCGTTGATATAATGCCCTACGAAATAGGAAATCAACACCAAAATAGCAACGATTACGCCTTGGTACAGAACGTCTATACCCATTCCGCCAGCAAATATCCCCGCCTTGGAATCACGTGGTTTCTTTTGCATGATGTCTTTTTCTGCCTTTTCCGTACCCAAAGCAAGAGCAGGGAAACAGTCGGTTACAAGGTTTATCCACAAAAGGTGCACGGGCTGTAAAATACTGAATCCCATAAGCGTAGCCACGAAAATCGCCAAGACCTCACTCATATTGGAAGCAAGCAAGAATTGAATGGCTTTACGGATATTATCGTAAATACGGCGACCTTCCTCTACCGCTCCGACAATAGTGGCAAAGTTATCGTCGGCAAGTACCATATCCGCAACGTTTTTCGTAACGTCCGTACCCGTAATACCCATACCTACGCCGATATCCGCAGATTTGATAGAGGGAGCGTCGTTTACACCGTCGCCCGTCATTGCCGTAACGTAGCCCGCTTTCTTCCATGCGTTGACAATACGCGTTTTGTGTTCGGGCTGCACGCGGGCATATACCCCGATGCTTTGGAATTCTTTCTCAAACGTTTCCTCGTCCATTTCGTCAAGCTGAGAGCCCGTAACCGCGCGGATACCGTCTTCCAAAATACCCAGTTCTTTAGCAATAGCTTTCGCCGTATCTACGTGGTCGCCCGTAATCATGATAGGACGGATACCCGCCTCGCGGCATTTCACTATCGCGTCTTTTACTTCGGGGCGGACAGGGTCTATCATGCCGCAAAGTCCCGTAAAGCAAAGCTCCGTTTCCAGCCCTTCACTTTCGTACTTTTCAGGCAAGTTTTTCCAAGCTCTTTGCGCGCAAGCAAGCACTCGCAACGCCTTATCCGCCATATTTTTATTAGCTTCTAAAATTTGACGTTTGTATTCTTCCGTCATAGGAACGGCTTTACCGTCCTTGATATATTGTGTGCAGCGTTCGATAACCACGTCGGGCGCGCCTTTCGTGTACTGCATGTAGCCGTTATCCCCCGTTTCGTGTATGGTGGTCATCATCTTTCTTCCCGAATCAAAAGGAATCTCCCCTCTTCTGGGTAATTTCTTTTTGAGTTCGTATTTGGGAAGCTCTACTTTATTCGCCCAAACGACAAGCGCGGCTTCCGTAGGCTCGCCCGTAACCTCGCCGTCTTCGCCAAGCTCTGCGTCCGAGCAAAGTGCCATTGCCGTAGCGATATCCTTTTCGTTTTCACCAAAGAAATCTACGACGGTCATTTTGTTTTGCGTCAGCGTACCCGTTTTATCCGAACAGATAATCTGCGCGCAACCGAGAGTTTCCACTGCCGTAAGCTTACGAATGATTGCGTTGCGCTTGGACATATTGGTAACGCCGATAGACAATACGATGGTAACCACGGCGGCAAGACCTTCGGGGATAGCCGCAACGGCAAGCGAAACCGCTACCATGAACGATTCCAAACCAAATTCAAAGGTAATTCCGCTGCCCACTGCAAGGTGCTGCACAAGTTTTACGCCGAATACGATAATGCTGATTCCAAGCACTAGCCAAGTAAGAATTTTGGAAAGCTGACCAAGCTTGATTTGCAACGGAGTTTTACCCTCTTCCGCCATAGCGAGCGCGCCTGCGATTTTACCCATTTCGGTATCCATACCCGTTGCCGTAACCACAGCTACGCCACGGCCATATACAACGGTACTGCCCATGTATACCATATTCTTTCTATCGCCAAGCGGAACGTCTTTTGCCTCGCCCACCTTGATAGCTTCTTCAATTTTATCTACGGGAACAGACTCTCCTGTGAGTGCCGCTTCTTCTATTTTTAAGCTCGCGCTTTCCAAAATCCGCCCGTCAGCAGGCACTGCGTCGCCCGCTTCCAACAAAACGATATCGCCTACTACAAGTTCTTCGCTGGGCACGGAAAGAATTTTCCCGTCTCGGAACACCTTGGATTGCGCGGCTGACATTTCCTGCAATGCCTCAATCGCTTTTTCCGCTTTGCTTTCCTGAAATACGCCCAGCACAGCGTTGATGAGTACCACCGCCATAATGATAATCACGTCCGTCGGGAATTCGCTTTCCACAACGGCAAGCACACCGCTGATTGCAGCCGCTATGATGAGAATGATAATCATCGGGTCGGCAAGCTGTTCTAAAAACCGACGGAAAACAGACTTTTTCTTCGCCGCAGCAAGTTTGTTTCTGCCATTCTCTTCCAGTCTTTTCGCAGCTTCTGCGGACGAAAGACCCTTTTCACGCGTCGTATTGGTTTCCCGCAGCACCGCGCTACTTTCTTCGCAATAATGTTTCATATAGTTCTCCTTCTCCTATTTTTCTTTCCTATTTTTTCAAAAAATAATCCCCAAGCACTTTGCTGTACTTGGGGTATGATACCTACGTTGCGTACAGCGATTTTCTTTTGCTATACGCGAGTCTTGCGATAAAAACAAGCCAAACCGAAAAGCGGTCAGTGTTGTTGACTTGTTGACGTGAGCACACGCTCGCTACTCCCTCGCGGGGAATATGGATATCGTTATTTTACCATAATATGGTATGTTTGTCAAGCGAAAAACGTTAAATTATTCTTCCTCGTCGTCGGGAAGATCTACGTTATGATATACGTTTTGAACGTCGTCGTGATCCTCCAACGCGTCCAACATCTTTTCAAACGTAGCCACCTTATCTTCGGGGAGCGTAATTTTGTTTTGGGGAATCATCGCTACTTCCGCTTGCACAAAACGGATTTTCGGTTCTTCCTCTTCGTTTCTGCGACCCTTAGGCGCTGCCGCCATAAGCTCGGCGTTTTTATCCTCCAAGTATTTACGAACGTCGGAGAACGCTTCGGGGGCAGTAAAAATTTCGTACACGTCGTCGCTGGTGATAACGTCGTCTGCGCCTGCTTCCAACGCATATTCCGTCATCGTGTCTTCGTCAAGTTCTACCGTTCTTTCTACAACGATATATCCTTTATTATCGAAATTGTACGAAACGCAACCTGTGTTACCCATCGAACCGCCATGCTTACCCAAAATAGCGCGTACGTCGCCTGCCGTACGGTTGATATTGTCCGTAAGCGTAACGATGATTACCGCCGAACCCGCAGGTCCGTATCCCTCGTACGTGAGTTCTTTATAATCTGCGCCGCTCATTTCGCCCGCCGCTTTTTTAATGCTGCGTTGAATGTTATCGTTGGGCATATTTGCCGCTTTTGCTTTTGCGATGATATCGGCAAGCTTACTGTTTGTTTCGGGATTAGGGTTGCTTTTTGCCGCTACGGCGATTTCTCTACCGATTTTGGTGAAAATTCTGCCCTTCGCTGCGTCTGCTTTACCTTTTTTTGCTTGTATGTTGTGCCATTTGCTATGTCCTGACATAAGAATACTCCTTTTCTTTTTTCGTTAAAACGTCTGTTTTTTCAGCTGATACATCAAAATTCCCGCGGAGACTGCCGCGTTTAAGCTTTCTTGCGTGTCGCGCATGGGGATTTTTACGGTATGCGTTGCCGCTTGGCGCATTTGTGAAGAAACGCCGTTGGCTTCGTTCCCGATTACCAAAGCAAACGCTTGGGGCGGCGTATAAGAAAATACGTTTTGCCCACCCATGTCCGCAATCAATATAGGCACGCCGTGCAATACCGATATAATTTCCTCACGCTCGCCAACGTACAGCTTGGTAAAAAAGATACCGCTCATACTCGCCCGAACGCTTTTGGGCGAGTATGCGTCCGCACAATCGGCAGTAAGATACACTTCCTCATACCCTGCCGCGTTTGCCGTACGGATAATCGCTCCGATATTGGCAGGGTCGGCAACGCCGTCCAAAATTAGACAAGAGCCTTGGGGTTTTTGAAGGGCATTATGCGGAATTTTTACTCGACAAACCACGCCCTGCGGCGTTTTCTCGTCCGATAAAAAGCGCATGACGTCTTGGGATACCACTACCGTTTTTTCAGCAGGGAATTCCACACTGTTCGCGAGCTGCTCGGTAACGAAAAGGCGGTCTATTTCCAAGCCGCTTTTCGCTATTTCGCGCGACATTTTTATACCCTCTACCAAAAACAAACCGTGCGTTTTTCTGCCTTTTTTCTCTTTCAACGACGCCGTTTCTTTGATGAGTGGATTATTTTTAGACGTTAAAATCATTTCTGTAATAAAATGCGAAAAAGCCTTTTATTCAAAGGCTTTTTGATTGCAATTAAAGCGCTGCTTTCGCTTTTTCAACAAGCTGCGTGAATGCCGCCGCGTCGTTTACTGCAAGGTCGGCAAGAACCTTTCTGTTAAGGTTGATGCCAGCCGCGTTCAAGCCGTGCATAAGTTTGCTGTAAGAAATACCGTTGGTTCTTGCAGCTGCATTGATTCTGGTGATCCAAAGACGACGGAAATCTCTTTTTCTCAATCTTCTGCCGATGTAAGCATAGTTGAGAGATTTCATTACGGCTTCACGAGCGATTCTGTAAGATTTGCTCTTGTTGCCATAGTAGCCTTTTGCAAGTTTGAAAATTTTTCTACGCTTCTTTACCGCGTTTACTGCTCTTTTAATACGCATAATTATTTATCTCCTTTCTTATTTCTTGTAGGGCATCATACTCTTGACGGTGCTTTCCTGCGTGCAAGAAACGAGAGTCGTCTGACGCAAATTTCTCTTTCTCTTTCTGTTCTTGGTTTCCGCTTTATGGTTTTTACCGCTGTGGGAACGGTTTACTTTTCCCGAACCGGTAAGCCAAAAACGCTTTTTGGTGCTACTATGCGATTTCTGTTTAGGCATATCTTTATCCTCCGAAAATTATTTACTTTTTTGTTTTATTTAAGCTTTGCTTGTTCTCGCAAAGGCTTGTCCGTTTTGATTACCCCTTATTTCGCGGGCGATAATATCATGAAGATGTTTCTTCCTTCCGTTTTCGGCTCTTTATCCATGACGGCTTTTCCGCCCAACATATCAAAGAATCTCTTCATTACGTCGATACCCATCGCCGAATGCGCCATTTGACGTCCGCGCATACGGATAGATACCTTTACTTTGTTCCCGTCGCCAAGCATCTCTACCGTCTTTTTCGCTTTTACGTTTAAGTCGCCTACGTCAATCGTCATCGAAAGGTAAATTTCTTTCAATTCTACGATTTTTTGGTTTTTACGGTTTTCCTTTTCACGTTTCGCCTGTTCAAATTTGAACTTTCCGTAGTTCATAATTTTACATACGGGCGGTACGGCGTTGGGAGAAATCTTTACCAAATCAAGATTTTCTTCCTCCGCAATACGGAGTGCTTCTTGCGCGCTCATAATGCCAAGCTGTTCGCCGTTGGCAGAAATGACTCTGATTTCTCTGTCTCGAATATTTTCGTTGATTTGATGCTGGTCTTTAATGGTAGTGTACCTCACGCAAATAATAACGGGTTGCTTACAGCATAAGCAACCCGCAATAATCCCTTTCAGTCCGTTAAACGGTTAGAAAAATTATCGAGCCGTACCGATGAAAACCGCACGGCGAGAAGGGTTACTTCTGCTTAGCTTCATTATATTAACACAAAGCCAACCCCTCTGTCAAGCGAATTTTCGGTGTTTTTCGGTATTTTTTCAAAAAATTTTTATTCTTTTTCAAGTTCATTCTTGAAATAGTTAGCAATTTCGGCAAGATACCGTGCAAGTGCCTCTTGCAATGCCTTGGGCGTTTTCAAAGGTCCGTACGCAACCTCCAAGGTAACGTCGCCTTGATAGTTAATTTTCTTCAAAGCTTCCACTATCTTTGCAAAATCCACTTTCTGCGTAAACGGCACTTGGTGATTATCGTGCACTCCGTCCACGTCGTGCAAGTGCATGGATTGCATTCTGTCGTCAAGCGTTTCAATCATCTGCGCCGCGCTTGTATCCAAGCCCGCCATTTCCGCGTGCCCGATATCTACGCAAGCCACGAATACGTCCGCGGGAAGCAAATCGAGGTGCTTTTTGAAATCGTCGTGGTGCGAGCAAGCGGCAGGAGTTGCCGTAGGCGAACCTTTCGCCCAATTCCACATATTCTCCACGCCGATTTTTACGCCTGCCTTTCTCGCCGCTTCTTCAAAGCTTAAATAAAGCTTTGCATTTTCTTCCGCCGTGTAATCGTTACAAGGGTGCACTACGCAAACCTTTGCACCTAAAATTCCGCTGACCTCAATCGCGCGGACAACCTTGGGTTGCATTGCCTTATTATATTCGTCGTTACCCTTTCTTGCCGTAGCAAAAGGTGCGTGGGATTGATTGCAAACAATCCCCAAGCCGTCTGCATAAGCGCGGAACTGTTTGGCTTTTTCCTGCCAATCGTCCGCATACAAAATCTCGTCGAACAAGCCGCCCGTAAACATGGACGCGTCGTAAGCTGTAAACCCCGCTTCTTTCAAAAGTTTTACAACTTCCCATACGTTGCCGTACTGCTTAAAGCTTTCAATTTCCGTCGAAATATAGCGCATGATTATTCTCCTTAAAACGCAATTTTATCTGCAATATCCGCCTTGACCATAGCGATAAATTCGCCAGCTGCAATCGCGCCCATATCCCCTTTATCCCTACGGCGAACAGCCACTTGACCAGCCTCCGCTTCGTTTGCGCCTACGACAAGCATATACGGCACTTTTTCCATTTGCGCTTCGCGGATTTTATAACCGATTTTTTCGTTACGGTCGTCCACCTGTACGCGGATACCCGCCTCTTTCATCTTCGCGCAAAGCTCTTTTGCGTACCCCTCCTGCTTATCCGTGATAGGCAGAATCTTTACCTGCAAAGGCGAAAGCCATACGGGGAATTTACCCGCAAAATGTTCTATCAAGATACCGATAAAACGTTCGATAGACCCGAACACCACGCGGTGTACCATGATCGGGCGGTGCTTTTGACCGTCTTCGCCTACGTATTCCAACTCAAAACGCTGCGGGAGCTGGAAGTCTAACTGAATAGTACCGCACTGCCATGTTCTGCCGATAGAGTCCTCCAAATGGAAGTCGATTTTCGGTCCGTAGAACGCGCCGTCGCCCTCGTTGACCACGTACGTAAAGCCCATATCGTCCAACGCACTTTTCAGAGCGTCCGTAGCGGTATTCCAATCCTCATCGCTGCCCATGCTGTTTTCAGGGCGCGTAGACAGCTCTACGTGATACTTAAACCCGAACAGCGTATATACTTCGTTAATCAAGCGCACGATACCTTTAATTTCGTCTTTAATTTGCGAAGGCGTCATAAAGATATGCGCGTCGTCCTGCGTGAAAGAGCGAACACGGAAAAGTCCGTGCAGCTGACCGGATTTTTCATGACGGTGCACAAGACCCAATTCGCCCATACGAATAGGCAAATCCTTATAGCTATGCGGTTCGTTTTTATACACCAAAATACCGCCGGGGCAGTTCATGGGCTTGATTGCGAAATCTTCCTCGTCAACCTTTGTGGTGTACATATTATCGCGGTAGTGAAACCAATGCCCCGACGTTTCCCAAAGGGAACGGTTGAGCATGATAGGCGTATTTACTTCCACGTAATCTTCGCGCGTATGGATTTGACGCCAATATTCAATAAGAGTGTTTTTCAGCACCATACCGTTGGGCAGGAAGAAAGGCAAACCCTTACCCTCGTTCATGATAGCAAACAGCTTTAATTCTTTACCAAGCTTGGTATGGTCGCGCTTTTTCGCCTCTTCAAGCATGGTGAAATACGCTTCCATTTCGTCCTTTTTCGCAAACGCCGTTCCGTAAATACGCGTGAGCATTTTATTATGCTCGTCTCCGCGCCAATACGCGCCCGCGATACTCGTTAAGCTAAACGCCTTGATTTTGCCCGTAGAGGGAAGGTGCGGACCGCGACAAAGGTCGATAAAATTGCCCTGTTTATAGAAAGAGATTTCTTCACCCTCGGGAAGGTCGTTGATAAGCTCTACTTTATACGTTTCGTTAAAGCCCTCCATAAGCTTCAAAGCCTCGGCTCTGGGCAGAGAGAAGCGTTCGATAGGCAGATTGCTTTTGATAATTTTTTTCATTTCCGATTCGATTTTCGCAAGGTCGCTTTGTGCGATAGGCGTTACGAAATCGATATCGTAATAAAATCCGTTTTCAATCACAGGACCGATAGAAAGCTTACAGGTGGGATATACCGTTTTTAATGCCTGCGCCAGCACGTGCGCGCAAGTATGACGGTAAACGTTTAACCCCTCTTTATCTTTCAGCGTTACAATCTCCAACGTATCGTCCTCTTGCAATACGTGCGATAAATCCACCAAGCTGCCGTTCACTTTCGCGCATACTGCGTTTCTGGCAAGTCCCTCGGAAATAGCAAGCGCCGCCGTCATCGCCGTTGCGCCCGCTTCCAATGCCATGCTTTCCCCGTTTTTCAAAATTACGTTCATATAACTTCCTCCGTATTCTTTTTTGTTATTTATCGTTGTGCTATTGTTGTGTTATTTTGGGTAGCCAATGCAATATAAAAAAGAAAAAATCCTTAAACTCCACCCAAGAGTTTAAGGACGCGAACGTTTCGCGCGGTTCCACCTTAATTGCCTTGCCTTTGAGCAAAGCCGCTTTTATCTTTTTATCCGATTATTGAATTGCCTACGTAAAGTGGTTTCGTCTTTGCCGCGAAGCGCGCTTCTCACAGCCTAAGGAAGCGTTCTCTGAACGTCCGCAAATGCAAGATTACTTGTCTTTACGGATATTATTGTAAACCTTTCGTCCACGTTTGTCAACCGTTTTTTGAAATTATTTTTTATTTTTCAACAAAACACTGCCTTTTCTCCATAATATTTTTCTAAAAATGTGCGCGTCTCCCCGTCCGTCTCCCCAAAGCAATATACCTTTTCCGCTCCTCCAAGCAAAATTTCGCCTATCGCACTCTCCTTGCCCGTGAGTTTGCTTTTAGACAGCTCGCGGTATTCCTCGTCGTACACCTTACCCCCCTTAACAAACAGCTTTCCCTCTCCGTCCTCCACTAAAAAGCCTAAAAATCCTTCCAAAGAGGCTTCCCCCATATCTACGGGAACGTATTCCACAATGTCCTGCCAACGGCGTTTTAACTGTTGCAACCGAAAGTGATACACTCCGTCCAAGCAATACGTTTCCGCGCCGCGCACCTTCCGCAAAACGTGCGCCCTGTCCTCTTTTAAGTCTGCCGCCACAAGCGCGGTGATGAGCAGTCGTTTTTGTTCTTCGTTAAGCAAAGGCAGCGCCAGTCTTTTCTCAAAATAGGCGTATTTATACCCCACCGCCACCACGTCCGCGATATTTTCTTCCGCATAGCGGCGAACGTACGGACAGTATGCGCGCTCCGTTTGACAGGCGATTTGCGTATATTCGCCTTTTTCTTCAAATTCAAAGCGTGCGGGGAGAAAGGAAAAGCGTTGTTTTACCTTTCCAAAGAGGTAGGACATATATAGGCTATCGAAGCCGTTTTGCATTATCGTTATTTCTTCCACACCATTATTGTATGCCGCAACCAAAAAATTATTTATCCCTTTTTTCTTAAAATCCCTTCCTTTTCTACTTGCATATTCGCTTGACTTGCTAAAAAAAATGTTCTATAATATACATTGCTGAAAAAATTTTTAATTTTCGCACGGCGCGATTGGCGCGCGCGTGCAACAAAAGAGAGGTTTTTATGATGGATATGAAGTCCGTGGAAAGCAAGTGGCAGGCAAAATGGGAAAAGTCTAAGCTCAACGTTTTCAACAAGAAAAACGCGGATAAAAAATGGTACGTTTTGGAAATGTTCTCCTACCCCTCCGGCGCAAATTTGCACGTGGGGCATTGGTATAATTACGGTCCTACCGACACGTACGCGCGTTTTAAGAAAATGCAAGGGTTTGAAGTGTTCCAACCCATGGGGTTTGATGCGTTCGGTTTGCCCGCGGAGAATTTCGCTATTAAAACGGGTATCCACCCCAAGGATTCCACGGAAAAAAATATCGCTACCATGGAGCGCCAATTAAAAAATATGGGCGCAATGTTCGATTGGTCGGCGGAAATCAAAACGTGCGAGGAAAATTATTACAAGTGGACGCAATGGCTGTTTTTACAGCTTTATAAAAAGGGCTTGGCTTACCGCAAAGAGGCTTTGGTCAACTGGTGTCCCGATTGTGAAACGGTACTTGCAAACGAACAGGTTATCGACGGCAAGTGCGAACGCTGCAACAACGTCGTTCTTCGTAAAGATATGACGCAGTGGTTCTTCAAAATCACCGATTATGCCGAAGAGCTGTTATCCGATTTGGATAATATCGACTGGCCCGAAAAAACCAAGCTTATGCAGAAAAACTGGATCGGGCGTTCTACGGGCTGTGAAATTTATTTTGAATGCGAAACAGGCGACGTGATTACCGTATTTACCACTCGCCCCGACACGGTGTTTGGCGTAAATTACGTAGTACTTGCTCCCGAGCACCCGCTTGTGGAAAAGCTGAAAGCGGCGCACCCCGAACAGGCGGAAGCCATTGACGCTTACGTACAATACGCCGCCGAGGCAAACGATATCGACCGTTTATCTACGGCTCGCGAAAAAACGGGCGTATTTACGGGCGCGTATGCAACGCATCCCCTTACAGGCAAAAAAGTACCCGTATATCTTGCCGATTACGTTCTGTATTCCTACGGCACGGGTGCGGTAATGGCGGTTGCGGCGCACGACGAGCGCGACTTTGCTTTCGCAACCAAATACAACCTGCCCATTACGCAAGTTATTCAAAAATCGGGCGGCGAAACGGTGCTCCCCTTCTGCGAGGACGGTATCTTGGTAAACAGCGGAGAATTTGACGGTTTGTCAGGCGACGAAGCTCGCGACGCGATTGCCGTTCACTTGACCAAAATCGGCAAAGGCGGTAAAAAGGTAAATTACCGTTTGCGCGATTGGTCGGTTTCCCGTCAAAGATATTGGGGCGCGCCTATCCCTATGATTCATTGTGAAAAGTGCGGCGTTGTTCCCGTTCCCGAAAAAGATTTGCCCGTGAAGCTTCCCTATGACGTGGAGTTCCGTCCCAACGGAAAATCCCCTCTTGCTTCGCACAAAGGGTTTATGAAATGCGTCTGCCCCAACTGCGGCGGAAAAGCCAACCGCGACCCCGATACGTTGGATACGTTCGTTTGTTCCAGCTGGTATCATTTGCGGTATGCGGACGCACACAACGACAAACAGGCATTCTCTCCCGAAATTATCAACGAAATGTTGCCCGTAGACGTGTACGTAGGCGGCTCGGAGCACGCTTGTATGCACCTTTTGTATGCGCGCTTTATCACCAAAGCCTTGCGCGATATGGGTTACGTAAAGTTTAGCGAGCCGTTTAAGCGGCTTGTGCACCAAGGTATTATTCTCGGTCCCGACGGCAACCGCATGTCCAAATCGCGTGGAAACGTCGTTTCTCCCGACAAGTATATCGAGGAGTTCGGCTCGGATATCTTCCGTTTGTATTTGATGTTCGGTTTCAGCTATACCGAGGGCGGACCTTGGAACGACGACGGTATTAAATCGGTGGCAAAATTTATCGACCGTGTAGAACGGCTTGTGCAAAAATCGGTAGAAGAAAAAGGCGGACACGACAACGTAACCGCAGCGGAAAAGGAATTGAATTACGCGAAAAATTATGCCGTGAAATGCATTACGCGCGACGTAGAGGTATTCTCCTTTAATACGTCGGTGGCTCGTATCATGGAATACGTAAACACATTGCAAAAATACGACGGCATTGCTGATAAGAACGTTGCATTCCACAAGGATTGCATTGCAGACCTTATCCGCATGCTTGCTCCGTTTGCCCCCCATTTTGCAGAAGAATTGTGGGAAATGATCGGCGAAAAGGAAAGCGTATTTTTGGAAAGCTATCCGCTTGTAGATGAACAGGCGTTGGTAAAAGACGAAACGGAATACGCCGTACAAATCAACAGCAAAATCAAAGCAAAAATGATGATTGCGGAAGGCCTGACCAACGAAGAAATTCAGGCGGCCGTTTGTGCCAACCCCGACGTTGCGGCGCAAATTGAGGGTAAAACCATTAAGAAATGTATCGTCGTAAAAGGCAGATTGATCAATCTTATCGTCGGCTAATTTAAGCCAAATTTTTAACCCCACGGACGTGTGTCTGTGGGGTTACTTTTCTTGTTTGTACCGTTTATTTATTATTTTCGTTAAATACGTTTTTAAACACCTTACTTTTAGAGGCTTTCATAACTCCTCTAACAAGGAATAAGCCTTTTACGGGCATGATTTTCGAGCAGAACGTCATAAGCTTGGCGTCCATACCAAGAACGGCTCTTTTTTTGCGTTTCAAGATTTTTCTCGCTATTTTTTTCGCCATTTTTTCAGCGGGCATAGCAATTTTCGTGAGCGCGCTATTCTTTGTATTTTCATCGCCGTCAAACAGTTCGGTTGCCGTCGTGCCAGGACAAATGAGCCCTACGTACATCTTTCCTTTTTCCTCTATCATTAAAGCTTCCGTGTAACTCTTCAAAGCGGCTTTCGACGCGGAATACGCGCCCGTTCCCACCACCGTACAAAGCGCGGCACAAGAACTTACGTTGACAATACCCGCCCTATCTTTTTTTGTTCCGATAAGCAGCGGCTGCAACGTCTCAATGGCATACACGGCAGAATAATAATTGGTTTGCATAATACGCTGCGTTACTTCCACAGGAGTATCCAAAGCCCTTGCAAACGTAGGAAAAGCCCCTGCATTATTGATAAGCAAAGTCGGCTGTATTTGTTGTTGCACCAGCCACGTTTTCAAGCCCTGCCAAGAAGCTTGATTTTGCACGTCAAATAATTGATAGGTAAAATTATCGGCTTTTTCACCAAGCTCGGCTTTTAGAGAGAGCATCTTTTCTTCGTTTCTGCCAATACCGATTACCCTTGCCTGATATTTTTCTATAAGCAATTTGCAAAGCTGTCTGCCGATACCGCCTGACGCGCCTGAAAGTATTACGTACTTATCCTTCAACCAATTTTTCATATCTTTCTCCTTTTTCCTTTATGCTTTTTTCGTTTGTTTCGTCGTGATTTTTATCCGTGTGTTTTTATTATAAAATACGCAAAATAAAAAAGCAAGTTTATTTTTGTATTTTTTTGAAAAATGGCTAAAAAATCGTTGACAAACACAAAAGAAAAGTATATAATAGGTAATGCTTTTGGGGATATGGCTCAGTTGGTAGAGCGCCTCGTTCGCAACGGGGAGGCCAGCGGTTCGAATCCGCTTATCTCCACCATTCCTATATGGACGATTAGCTCAGCTGGTAGAGCAATTGACTCTTAATCAATGGGCCCAGGGTTCGAGTCCCTGATCGTCCACCAGATACCCGCATTTATGCAAGAAAATATGCATAAATGCGTGTTTTTCTTTGCTTTTTTGTATAAATATTCAGTTAATTTTTGGGTTTACGCAAGTTTTTTCTTGATTTTGGGGCAGGATTTGGGGCAATTTTTTGTTCTTTACCAAGCCAATTTCCTGCCTTCTTTCAGTAAATATTCATCCGATAAATCTGAATACGCATTATTCAATCTTCCCCTACTATGACCGACAAATTCGTCCCTTGCAGGTTCTGCTACTCCGCACTCCTCGCAACGTGTATAGAACGTCGTTCGTAAGTCATATAAAATATGGTTTGGTAAGATACTGTTGAAACTATAACGCACGTATTCCAGCGTTGGCATATCCAACGTTTCCATTCCTACTAAATACGGCTTTAGCATCTCGCAAATGGGAATTTTCTTATATTCCACCTTTCCGCCTTTACGCTTGGAATTTTTTGCTACGATAAATTCCCCATCAATTTTCGCTGTTTCCAATTCATTAGGTCTCAAACCCGTATACAGTGCTAACGCAAATATGTATTCGTATTTCGTTCCCTTAACCCCTTGCAGCAGCCTTTTTTCTTCTTCTTTCGTAAGTGCAACTCCGTGTTCACAATGATGTGTCGGCTTTAACACTATCGCAAGGGGATTTTTTTCTATTATCCCGTGCGCTATTGCCGCCTTGAATATAACGCTCATCAAACCATATACTTCAACGCTTGTTTTAGTGGACTTTTTCGATAACGTATCAATATGTCTTTGACAAGAGTCGGGAGTAATATCTTTGATTTTCACGGACTCATAATACGGCTTAATATGATTTTTATAACGCCCAAGATCATTTTCATACGTTTGTTTTGTAACCTTTCTTTTTCTAAAATTCTCAAAATAATAAATTGAAAATTCGTGAAACGTCGTAGGTACGCCTAATCCTTTTTCAACGGGTTTCGCTGTTTTTAATGCGTCTAAAAATCGTTTTTTTCCGTTTTCCAAATTCTTATCCGTTATCGTAATGTTATAGCCGTTTCTGCGATACCGTATTTCGTAAGTGTAACTGTTTTTCCCTGTTTGTCTTTTTCGTATCCGTGCAGTACAACCCTCCGCGCGGAATTCTTTTTTGAATGTTTTTGGCATTTGGTCTATCTCCTTTGTTGTGAATTGTAGACCGAATTTTGCCTGTTTATCTTGTTCTTCTTTTGACGGCGTTAAAGCCGTTCCTTGCCCGTTTTGGATAAGTCCTTCCAACGTTTCCGCTTTGACGGTATTATCCGCTAAGCGTAGAATGAATTGTATACTCTCGTCCGCTTTCGGGCTTGCCTTTAACGTTTCAATAATTTCGTTTAATTTCTCTAATTCCTTATAATTCAAATCTCCTTATG
>JAZOPT010000001.1:0-5117 GCA_045655725.1 Candidatus Scatosoma sp. | reverse complement strand
ATTGTACGATGAGCTTTATCGTAAAAGGCACATTTTGGGCCTTTAGCTCAGTGGTCAGAGCTGTCGGCTCATAACCGATTGGTCCGCGGTTCGAATCCGTGAAGGCCCACCAAAATAACAAATAATGGCCCAGTAGCTCAGTTGGTTAGAGCGCCAGCCTGTCACGCTGGAGGTCGACGGTTCGAGCCCGTTCTGGGTCGCCATTCATATCCGCTTTTCGTGCGACGATTTTGTAAAACGCCGTATGAAAAGCAAAAACGAAAACCCTGCATTACCGCGGGGTTTCGTTACGTTTTATAGCATTTATACCGTTTATGACCAAGTTATGACCAAGTTAAAACCCCGCCAAGCAATCCGCTTGACGGGGTTTATTTCATTTCTTATTTATCTTTTTTAGATTTTTCTTTCTTCTCTTTTTTCACAGCCGCCTTTGCTTCTACGTCCTCTAACGTTTCATCCGAGGGCTTCACAAGCAACAGAATAATGATGAGTATCAACATTACGCCCGCAATCGAGAACAGAACCACCGAAACGATATTGTTTTTCAACCACTCCGTTTCGCCCTTGATATAGTCGGCTTCCGATTCCACGACAATTACCATAAAGGCAGATGCGCGCTTCGTCGTAAGCTCTGCGTCGTAATAGTCGGCAAAAATCATATACGTGCCTTCTTCTACGGTATCAAAGCTCTTGGATTCTGCATCCCAATTATACTTTGCGTAAACGTAGTTGCCGTCTTCGTCCATTTCGCCGTTTCTGTCATCTACTTCGCCGATACGTTCAAAACATTTTTCCACGATTTCTTTCGCAATTTCGTCCGTTGCGTCAATACCGATCTCTTTTGCCAACAGCTTTGCGTACGTTGTGAGGTATGCAGAGAAATAGTCGCCGTCTTTTACGCCAAGCACGTCCATTTCTTCCGTCAGCTCTTCATAGCTTACCGCCGTCAACGTGCTTTGAGAAATCTTCTTATCGTCATGACTGAACTTGGACAAATCTACTTTATACAAAGCGTGTTCTTTTTTCAGCTTGTCTTCGTTTGCACCCGTTACGTCAAAATCGTCTAAGGTATAGGTTTTATTGAGGATAACGGTATCTTTCTTGTTGGAAGCTTTTGAAGGGTCTTCCACTTTCATACCCGCTGTCTTGATTTGGAAACGGAAGGAAGGAATCTCTTCAATATCCCAAACGTTGCCGTCCGTTACGGATACCAATTCTCCGTCCTCGTCGTAATACTTCATTTCGTTGCCCGCTTCATCGACGGCAACCACCTTAAATTCGTACCAACCCGCGTCTGCAACAGAAAGCTTTAACTGACCGTAGGAAAGTGCAGAATTAGAGGTAGGCGTATCCGACGAAGGCGTTTTGTAGCTGATTGTAAACTTCAAGTTACGATAGCCGTTATTATCGTTGATAAGCCATTTTAACGAGGGAATATTTACTTTTGCATTGCTACCAGCCGATACGTTTTTCGCTTCCGACAATAAATCGTAAACAAACTGCGCGTAATCTTCCTTGAATGCATCAGCGTTTGCTAACGTGTATTCAGCGTTCGGGGTAAGCTTGTCTTTAATTGCGTTTAACGCGTTTTCCTTTGCGTTTTCGCCCTTATAATCTGCCAAATCAATTACCGCGTTATCCGTAACCGTCAACGCCGCAATGTTTTTAGGGTTGTCGGGGTCGGTGGTATTCTTTTCAATACCCGCATATACCGCGCCGTTCTCGTTTCTATCCACACGGATATATTTTACGCCGCCCTTTTCCGCGATAGCGTCTTGCGTTGCGTACCAAATAAAATCGACTTCATTGGTTTTTGCACCGTCGTCAAGCTCCGCTTTCATCAAGAAGAACTCTGCATTCTCTTGCGCAAATACCGTGGTTTCCTTACCGTCTTTTTTATATACCGTCGGCATAAAATACACGGAGGTATCCAAATCCTCGTAATCGTCGTCGGTGATTTCGCCCGTCTTGTCAGGATTGTACTGATAGTAATACAAGGGCTTGGTAATTCCGTCTGCTTTCAATACGTCCACAACACTGTATTCCAAATCGAACGCAGCACCGAGAATAAAGCCGTCAATCGGCTCGTTTACAACCAATACGGGAGCGGCGTTATCGATAATTTTGCCGTCGTCCGTTAAATCGTCAAAACGCTGTTTGTTAATGGAATTGAGATAAATAACGCTTGCTTCTGCGTTTGCCTCGTATTCGGCACTAATTCTCAAAGGCTCCATATCCCCCGAGGTGCGCTCCACGAAGTTTGCACCTACGTTTACAAAAGTACCGATTTGGTTTGCCACGCTGTTTTCAACGTCTTCTTTCAAAAATACAGCGTATTCGCCGTCGTTATTATCCAAAGACGCTCCAATCGTAAGCAACCAATCCTTATCCGTTACAAACGTATCATCGCCGATTTCTTTATCGTTTACTTTAACGCCAAAGCCGCCCTCTTTCTTCGTAAAGGTAACGGTGTTGGTCGTTTTATCGTCCTTGGTCGCCCAAGCAGACGGAGCGTCAAACTCAAAGGTTACGCTCTTGAAATTGGTATCGACAAAACGGAATCCAACGGAAAGATATTCGTCTTTACCGTCCTGTTTCCATTGATATGCCAAATCGTTCTTAAACAAAACGCTGCTGCTTGCCGTGGGCAACGTGATTTCCGTTTTCGTGTTGTCATCGTTTGCGGCAACGGTTGCCGAATTGGTCATCGAGAAAATTTTCGTGTGCGTGTAGGACACAACCGATTCGTCCGCAGACGTAATACCGTTTCCAAGCAAAACTCCGCCGAGGGTAGCTGATACAGCCGTCGCGGCGAGCATACAGGTAATTGCCGTTATCTTCTTTCTTTTCATTAAAACGTGCCTCTCATTTTTTTGTAGACTTTCGCTTATATAATATCGTACTTATTTATTTTACACCGAAACGCCGCGTTTGTCAATCGCATTTCAGCTTATTTTTGTGCGTTTTTCACTATTTTTGCAAATTTTATTTAATTTCCACCGCTTTGGAAAGGTCAAATGCTTTCCAAGGCGTTTCCGTTTCAGGCGGGTATGCAATAAAACGCAAGCGTTCTTTGGTAATGGGGTGCGAGAAAGATAAACAATACGCCCAAAGTGCAAGCTTTCCTTTTTGTGCCAAAGCTCCGCCGTAACGCATGTCCCCAAACACGGGGTGAGAAATCCCCGCCATTTGCACGCGGATTTGATGCGTTCTGCCCGTATGCAAGCGCACCTCGCAAAGCGCATATTTCCCCTTGCTTTCTACTACTTTATAATCAAGCTCGGCATATTTTGCGCCCTCTTCCGTTTGCGTGCAAATATACACCATATTGTTTACGGTGTTCTTTCTTAAATAGTTGCAAAGCGTTGCACGCTCGTCGTCTGGAGTGCCGCAAAGCACCGTTAAGTATTTCTTTTCAAAATCACCCGATTGCAGCCCCGCTGTCAAACGAGCCGCAGCTTTGCTTGTCTTTGCATATACCATAACGCCGCCCGTAGGTCTGTCCAAGCGGTGCACCAAGCCCACGTAAACGTTTCCCGGTTTTTCGTAAGCGATTTTGATATATTCTTTTACTTGATCAAGCAAATTATCGTCTTTACTCTCGTCGGGGCAACACGCCGTCATTTGCGGCTTTAATACCACAATAATATGATTGTCCTCATATAAAATATTAAATTTAGGGCGATATTGCGCCGTTTCCATTCCCTGTTCCATTCCGTTTTCCTGTATGTTTTGTTCTTGTACGTTACCGTTCATCTCCGTACTCCTTTCCGTCGCTGACGTCATTGACAAATATACCCCCCGCACCGCAAGGAAGCGATATCCCCTCCTCCGTTTGGATGCCTACCTCGTACGCTTCTACCCGACCCGCAAAGCGTTTCAGGGTCAGCTTCAAGATGTTTTGCAGTACCATCGGCTGCAAGCCCGTCGTGTAGCTGTTAATCAACACAAACAACGGATTGTCGCTTAATACGTTTGCGCAGAGCTCTACAAATTTATATAAATCGTTTTCAATCTTCCACATTTCGCCGTTTGGACCTCGGCCGTAGGAGGGCGGGTCCATTATGATAGCGTCGTATTTGTTGCCGCGGCGAATTTCCCGTTGCACAAATTTCAAGCAATCGTCCACGATGTATCGTATCCCCGTGTCAATGCCTGAAAGTCTAGCATTCTCGCCCGCGCGCTCTACCATACCTTTCGCCGCATCAACGTGCGTTACTTGCGCTCCTGCTTTGGCACAAGCCACCGTCGCCCCGCCTGTATATGCAAACAGGTTTAACACCTTTATGGGTCGGTTGGCGTTTTTGATAAGCTTCGTCATGTATTCCCAATTCACCGCTTGTTCGGGGAAAAGCCCCGTATGCTTAAAGCCCATGGGTTTTATTTTGAAATTTACGCCGAGTTCTTGATAGGATATATTCCATTCTTCGGGCATGGGTTTCAGAATTTTCCAACCGCCCCCGCCCTTCTCACTGCGTTTATAATAGGCGTTGAGCTTGGGATACGCAAATAAATCCGTTTGCGCCGACCAAATCACCTGCGGGTCGGGACGGAGCAAATACACGTCTTTCCAACGCTCTAATTTATATCCGTCGCCCGTGGCAATAATCGAATAATCTTTCCAGTTGTTTGAAATTTTCATACGTTATTCCTTATTCGTGTGTCGATAAAAGGCAGATTGCGACACTTTGACTTATTTATTATAACGCAAAATTGTTCGCTTGTAAAGTGTTTTGCCTACCCGTAAAAAACAAAAAAATGCAAAACCGCCCTTTTACCCCTCTGACGCTTATATGCGAGCCTACTTATATACCATTCTATTTAATACGCGCGCGCGAACGTAATTTTATCATTATTTGCGGCTATTAAATAAAAAAGGCAGCTCCTAACGACTATCAAAACGGTGTTGAAAAACTTTTTTGAATTTTTTAATTTTTTTTGGAAAAACCTTAAAAAAACAGTTGACAAAAGCATTTCTTTTTAGTATTATAATTAAGCTGTTTTGACTGATACAACTTTTTTCAGTTGAAATGCCAATATCGCGGGGTGGAGCAGCTAGGTAGCTCGCCGGGCTCATAACCCGGAGGTCGCAAGTTCGAATCCTGCCCCCGCAACCA